>DATIMA010000018.1:0-3933 GCA_035475915.1 Bryobacteraceae bacterium | reverse complement strand
ATTGAACGGGTACTCGAGAGAGGCGCGGCGAAATCGCTGAGCGTGATGATGCCCACGCCGTGGGTGCCCGATATCGTTCATTACCTGAAGGCGCATCCTGGAACGGACGCGGGGCTGCATATGACGCTCACTTCCGAATGGCGCGACTATCGCTGGGGACCTGTTGCAGGCGTGCTCGCCGTGCCAGGCCTGGTTGACTCAGAAGGCGCTCTTTGGGATTCGGTTCCCGGAGTAGTCAGACATGCGATGCCGGATGAAGTGGAACGCGAAATGCGCGCGCAGATCGATCGCGCGGAACACATGGGCTTTCATCCTACCCACCTGGATTCCCATATGGGCACAGTATTTGCGCTGCGATCGTTCCTTGAAAAGTACGTAGATCTCGGAATCGAAAGGCATATTCCCGTGATGATGCCCGCGGGGCATGACAGCTACATCGAGGCCGATCGCCAGCAAGCTCTGGTCGCACAACTGAAAAAAGAAGGCAGGTACCGGCCCGGTATGGCGTTACCAGAAGATCCACTGCTTACGGAGGTCCGCGCAATGGGCGAAAAGCTCTGGCGCGCCGGTCTGCCGGTTCTCGATGATCTGCACAATACGAGTTACGACTGGAAAATTCCGCCGGGTATCGCCAACGATGACGCCAAGCTGCGCAGGTGGCGCACTGGGCGCTATATGGAAACATTGAAAGAATTGAAACCAGGTCTGACGATGGTGATTATGCATTGCACCGCGCCTACACCCGTTTTTTCGCACATCACCGATTCCGGGCCGCTTCGTAAGGCAGATATGCTGGCGATGCTCGATCCCGAGTTTCAGGCATTTTTGAAACAGCAGGGATTTATCGTGACCACCTGGCGCGAAGCGTACGAGCGGCGGAAGCGTGTGCGATGAGCGCTAGCGCGTGCCGTGAACACGCGTCTGAATCGAGTACAATGCATCGCTGGCCGTAATGAATAGCGTGCTCCTGTCTTTTCCGCCGAAAGTGATGTTTGCGGTCCATGGCTTCGGCACCGCAATGGCGTCGATCTTTTCGCCACTGGAGTTGAACACCGTGACACCTTTACCCACCAGGTAAACGTCTCCTTCGTCGTCGATGGTCATCCCATCGGAACCCATGTCGACGAAGACCCTTTTTCCGCTGAGTGTGCCGTCGGCATTAATGCTGTATGTATAGGTCTTGTTCCCTTCAATGTCGGCGACATAAAGCCGCTTTCCGTCGGGCGTCCCAATGATGCCGTTCGGCTTCTTTAAGTCGTCGATCACGCGGATCAGCTTCTTGTGATCGGGGGTCAAATAGTAGACATCTTCGCCATCTTGTTCCATCGGACCACGGGTCCAATAGTCCCGCTTATAAAACGGGTCCGTGATATAGATACCGCCGTCTGGCCGGACCCAGACATCATTTGGGCCGTTCAGCTTCTTGCCTTCGTATCCTTTCACGAGAACGGATACTTCTCCGGACGGAGCGATCTCCCACAGCTCGTTGTTCAGATCGGCGCATGCGTAGAGATTGCCTGCATCATCGAAGTACATTCCATTCGCACGGCCGGCATCGTTTTTGTAGACCGATAATTTTCCATCGGTCGACCATTCGAGAATTCTGTTGTTTGGTTGATCGGTAAAGAAGACATTGCCCTTGGCATCAGCGGCAGGGCCTTCGGTGAACTTGAATCCACCGGCAAGCAGGACGAGTTTCGCGCCGGGCGCAACAATGCCGGTTGCCGGTTTCGCAATCTGAGCATTCAGCCCAAAGAGGCAGGCCAGGACAGGCGCGGCGCTCCGGACGATTGCAAATTTCCGAGAATGTATGTGCATCGTTAGTCAATATATCTACTCGATTCGCAAGGCCTGCTGGGGCGCGATGCGCAGCGCCCGGCGGATGGGTACGATGCAGGCAAGAAGAATGACGGCCAGAATACAGCCGATGCAAGCGGCCAGGGTCTTAGGATCATCTGGCGGAACGCCGAACAGTTGCGACTTGAGTACCGTGACCGCGGCCAGCGCGGCCGGGACGCCAATAAGCGTACCGAGCACGATCATCGCAGCGGCCTCGGATGCAAACAGGGCGACGATGTCCTTCGCCGAAGCTCCGAGCGCAATCCGGATTCCCACCTCGCGCGTGCGCCGGGTGAGCGTGTAGGAAAGCACTCCGTAAATTCCCGCCGCGACCAGCAGCATCGCCAGCACGGCGAATAGCGTCGAAAGAAGACCGAGCACCTGTTCTGAAGAGAACGCGCCTTCAATTTCCGTCTGCACGGTATGCATGGCGAGGATCGGGGTGTTGGGATCGACATTCCGGACGGCCATTCTCAATGTGGGCAGCAGAGGCGCGCACGGGCCATCGCAGCGCACGTAAACCATCAAGCTGGACGACAGCAATTGTCCGGCGTCTTGATAGACCGTGTCCGGGCTTGTTTCGCGAGGGCCCTGGTCTCGGATATCGGACACTACTCCGATGACCGGCAACTTTCTGCCCTCATACAGGAGATAGCGGCCGATCGGATTCCGGTCGTGAAAATATCTCTTTGCCAGATGCTCGGTGATGATGTACGATTGCGTTTTGTCCGACGCGTCACTCGCGTTGAAATCACGGCCCGCGAGAATGCGTGCGCCGAACGTATTGAAGTAGCCGGGATTCACGCCAAACATATTCACCTCGAGTGGCGCGCCGGTTCCGGCCTGCGGGTCGAGTTTCATGTTAAAACGCCCTGCGAAGTTAATCCCGAATGCCGTAGCGGCGGCTTTCACGCCCGGCAGCGTGCGAACGCGGTCCACAACCCGCACGTAGAATTGGTTGGCTTGCGCTCCCGTGTAACCACCTGAGGCGGGCCGGATATCGATAGCCGCAATCTCGTCGGGATGGTAGCCGAGGTCGAGAGTCTTCAAATTGCGAAGCGTTCCGACGAGAAGGCCGGCAGCCAGCACGACCACGAAGGACAGTGCAATCTGCGCTACCACGAAGGCCTTGCGGAGTGCCGCTCCAGCGCGTGTGTTCCCGGGGGACGAGCCGAGCGGCGTCATGCGCGCTGCTTGTAATGCGGGTGCAGTCCCGAACAGCAAAATGCAAATCCCGGATATGGCAGCGACAAACACAAGGACATTTCCATCAAGCGCGACGTGCAACTGGTGGATGGCAGGTGCCGTCCGGTTCAGGAAAGAAAGCAGAACTTGCTCAATCGCATACGCAACCGTGATTCCGGCTGCCGTACCGAAGACCGCGAGCAGCGCGCTCTCCACCAGCACCTGGGCAAGGATTCGCCTCCGTGACCCGCCGATTGCCAGCCGAAGAGCGAACTCGGAGGAACGCGCCGACATGCGTGATAGCAGTAGCGTCGCCAGATTCGCGCACGCGATGAGCAGGACAAGCAGCGACACGCCCAGAAGAATTGAAGCGGGCTTGCCGAGCTTCCAGAAGCCTTGAATTCCGGCGCTGCCGTCCGCCAATTCCACATCTGCCGCCTTGTCCTTTTTCTTTGATTTCAGATAGTCGCGGTTCAGCCGGGTGAGTTGCGTCGCGGCGCTCGCGCGCGATGCATGCGGCGAGAGGCGAGCTATCGACGCAAAAAGGGACAGGCGCGATTTCCAATCGAAATGCGGAATGCCCACGAACGCCGGCATGTAATCGACTAGCCGCGTGGCGGGAATCTGGAGATCAGCCGGCCGCTGCAAGTCCGATCCGGCAACGCCGCGTTCGGCAACGCCGATGATTTTATACGGACGCGTATTCAACCGAATGCTGCGCCCGATGACATCCGGCGCGCCTTGAAACTGGCTTTGCCACAGCCTGTCGCTGATCACGCAAACGGGGCTTCCCGCTGAGTCGTCGAGGTCGCGTTGAGTCAGCAGCCTGCCGCGCTGCGGTTTGATCTGCAATGTGTGGAAGTATTGTCCGGTCACAAGCTCGGCAGAGATCCATTGCGGATGATCTCC
>DATIMA010000017.1:0-9312 GCA_035475915.1 Bryobacteraceae bacterium | reverse complement strand
TCACGCATAGAAGTTTTGCCTTTCAGGATATTCCACCTGATTATTCCGTCAGGCGCCTGCAGCAGCGGAACAGCCAGGACGAAATGAGAACGAAGTCGCTGGGTCTATTGGTTAGAAGTCTGTTGATTTTCCCAGCCTATGACCGAAGCCCCCGCACATTCCTTCAGGCGAATGCCGGTTGGAGCGGAACTGAGCATCGACGGCCAAGGGACGCATTTCCGGGTTTGGACGCCGCAGCGGCGTACTGTAAGCGTCGTATTTGAGGGCGGCTCGAAAGCGATTGAGTTACGACGCGAAGCGGGCGGCTATTTCTCGGGATGCGCGCCGGGTGTTCACGCTGGAACCAGGTACAAGTACGTACTGGATGGGGAGGACCCGTACCCGGATCCTGCCTCGCGCTTTCAACCGGCAGGTCCGCACGGCTATTCGGAAGTGGTGGATCCAGGCGCGTTCGCGTGGTCAGACGACGGTTGGGATGGTGTGCGGCTGCCCGGACAAGTGATTTACGAGCTTCACCTGGGCACGTTCACTGAACGCGGTGACTGGAATTCGGCTGCGGAGAAACTGCCCTATGTTCGCGACACGGGAATATCGATCGTGGAACTAATGCCGGTGGCGGATTTCCCGGGGAAGTTTGGATGGAGCTATGACGGTGTGCAGCCGTATGCGCCGGCATCTATTTACGGGACTCCGGACGAGATGCGACGGTTCGTAGATCGGGCCCATTCGTGCGGCCTGGGAGTCATTTTGGATGTGGTGTACAACCACATGGGTCCGGACGGGAATTACCTCCCGCATTTTTCGCCTTTCTATTTCAGCAAGGAAATCAAAACGGACTGGGGACCGGCCATCAATTTTGACGGCGAGCAGTGCGGCCCGGTGCGGGAGTTCTTTCTGCAAAACGCGGCTTACTGGATCCGAGAATTTCATCTGGATGGTCTGCGTCTGGACGCAACACAAGATATTCATGACACCTCCAAACCGCACATTATCGGCGAGGCCGCCCGCGCGGCACGCGAGGCCGCAGGATCAAGATCGATCATTTTGATCGGAGAAAACGAGCCGCAGAACACGAACCTGATCAAGCCGCTGGAAGAAGGCGGATGCGGGCTGGACGGCTTGTGGAACGACGATTATCATCACACCGCGATGGTTGCTTTGACCGGAACAGCGGACGCGTATTACACCGATTACCGCGGCTCGCCACAGGAGTTCGTTTCAGCGGCGAAGTACGGATACCTGTACCAGGGGCAGTGGTACAAGTGGCAAAAGAAGCGGCGCGGAACCTCTACCTTGGGCTTGCCGCGCGGCAGCATGATCACGTTCATCCAGAATCATGACCAGGTCGCGAATTCCGTACGCGGCGTGCGCGCCCATGAATTGAGCGCGCCAGGAGTTTTCAGAGCCATTACGGCGCTGACGCTGCTGGGGCCCGGAACTCCCATGTTATTTCAAGGTGAAGAGTTCGGCGCTTCCAGCCCGTTCCTGTTCTTTGCAGATCTCAAGCCGGCATTAGCGAAGAAAGTCCGGGAGGGCCGGATTGAGTTTCTGGGGCAATGGCGATCGCTCAAGCTGCCGGAGATGCGAGCGTGCTTCGCGGATCCAGGCGACTGGGAAACATTCAAAAAATCACGGCTGGATTTCTCAGAGGTAGAGAGTCACCGGGAGATCTATTTGCTGCACCGTGATCTGCTGCGGTTGCGGCGCGAAGATCCGGTTATTTCACGCCAGGGGGAAGACGGGCTGGATGGGGCAGTTCTTTCCGCATCGGCCTTTGTGCTGCGTTTCTTTTCACCAGGCTATGGAAGCGACCGGTTGCTGGTTGTGAATCTGGGCATGGACCTGGACCTGAATCCCGCGCCAGAGCCTTTGCTTGGACCGCCGGCATCAAGGCAATGGAAGACATTGTGGTCGAGCGAGGACGCCGGCTACGGCGGGTGTGGAACCGCTCCTCTGGATAGCGACGAAAATTGGAGGATTCCAGCGCGGGCGGCTGTTCTGTTACACCCCGTCCCCGTTAGGCTGGAGTAAAGGCGGCTATGCTTGCCGTGCATTAACAGCGAATGAACAATATATACACGCACAATTCGAGTACACCGATTTCTGACGAAGATTTACAAGTGCTTAACGAGACAGAGTGGCTGGTGACGAACGGGCTGGGCGGATACGCGTCCGGGACCATTGGGGGGACGCCGACTCGCGTATTTCATGGCTATTTGATTTCAGCATTACAGGCGCCGCTCGGCCGGACGATGATGTTAAACGACGTTCTGGAGGAAGTGATCCTGCGAGACGGCAGAAGGTTCCAACTAAACGGGCTCAAAACGGAGGGCGGAAATTACCGCGGCGGTTCGCAGTATCTCACGAATTTCGGCCTGGATGCGGGCCTTCCAATCTGGACGTACGAAATTGAAGGCGTCACCATTGAAAAGCGAATCATTCTGCCTCACCGGCAAAATACGACATATCTTGACTACCGTGTGGTGGCTGGCGAAGGACCGGTCAAGCTCCAGTTGCGGCCGGCAGTAAACATGCGCGAGCACGAAGAGCCCGTGAATACCAAACTGGGACTTTATACGTTCACCGTGCGCGATCATCACTATGAACTGAAGTTAGAGGATGATATACCGCCGCTGCGATTGAGGCTTCTGGGCAAGGAAGGCGCGATCGCGATTGATGCACAAAAAATTCGCAATGTCACTTATGAAGTTGAGCGAAGGCGAGGGTACATTTGGCGAGGCGACTTATGGAGCCCTGGATATCTCACGGTTGAAGTAAGCCCCGGACATGATGCGACGCTTGTCGCTTCGACGGAACCCTGGGACATCATGTCGGCGCTGGATCCGCGGCAGGCGCAGGACGCGGAGCACGAACGAAAGCGGCGATTGCTGATAGATGCGCATCCGGCAGTCTGCGAAGACGAGTGCCGGGAACTGGTGTGGGCCGCTGACCAATTCATTTTCACTCCGGTGGGGAGGCAAGAGGATACAGCGCGGGCGCGTGCGGCGGGCGATGAGATTCGCAGCGTCATTGCAGGCTATTACTGGTTTACCGATTGGGGCCGCGATACCATGATTAGCCTGGAGGGCCTGACACTGGCGACCGGGCGTCAGGTGGAGGCGAGTTACATTCTCCGGACCTTCGCGCACTACATTCGTGACGGCCTGATTCCAAACATGTTTCCCGAGGGGAAGAAAAATGGGCTCTATCACACCGCGGATGCGACGCTGTGGTTTTTTCATGCACTGGCCCGGTATACCGAATACACGAATGACCGGCATCTGCTAAACCAACTGTGCCCGAAGCTGCTGGATATTGTGGGACATCATCTGCGCGGCACGCGCTTTAACATCCACGTGGACCCCCACGACGGTCTGCTCTCGCAGGGAGCACAAGGTTATCAGCTTACTTGGATGGACGCCAAGGTGGACGATTGGGTCGTGACTCCGCGGCGAGGCAAAGCGGTGGAGATCAATGCGCTTTGGTACAACGCGCTCCGGCTTCTGGAGGGTTGGCTGCGGCACGCACACCGAGATGATGAGGCGAACGGGATCGCCGCACATGCAGCCAAAGCGAAGAAGTCGTTCAATGAACGGTTCTGGTATTCGAAAGGCGGTTACCTCTACGACGTGATAGACGGAGAGACCGGAGGACCGGACGCATCGATACGCCCGAATCAGATCTTTGCGATCTCTCTGGACCATCCTATTCTCGACAAAGCGCGCTGGAACTCGGTGCTGAAGGTAGTGAAAGAGAAGCTGCTCACCCCGGTAGGGCTGCGATCGCTTGCCCCGGGAGACCGGGACTTCAAACAGAGATATGATGGCGATCTCCGCGCTCGCGATGCCGCCTATCATCAGGGCACGGTATGGGCATGGCTGATTGGACCGTTCATTGATGCGTGGCTGAAAGTCCATCCAGGGGATTTCGCGACCGCGCGGGGATTTCTGGAGGGATTCAAAGGGCAGTTGTCTCAGGCGTGCGCGGGGCAGATCAGCGAAATTTTCGATGCGGAGCCGCCGTTCACCCCCCGCGGCTGTTGCGCACAGGCGTGGAGCATAGCCGAAGTCTTGCGTTGTTTTATAAAAACAAGTGGCATTCAGGAAAGCATTGAAGGCAAGGCCGAGCCGGTGACGGCCTCGGTAGAATGAAATCGCTGTTTTGTAGGGGTCGGGCATGCTCGATCCGTTTTGTCATGACTGAAACAGGCCTCCGATTGCAGCTTGAGATAAGCTATCCGTTATGCTTGGCGTGGCTCGAAATGCAATCAAGGATCGCGCCGCTGCATTTCTGTGCCTGATTAGCTTTTGCACTGCTGCTTTTGCCGCGCAGCCGGTGGAGTTTCCCCATAGCACTCACATGAAATTGGGATTGGCCTGCATCGATTGCCACACGGGCGCCGACATTCGCGCCGACGCCGGCATTCCTTCCGTTACGAAATGCATGCTGTGTCATGCAAAGCTGGCAAGAGGAAAGCCAGAGGTGAAGAAAGTGATTGCCTACGCGGACAAGAAGGAAGAAATTCCCTGGCAGCGCGTGTACGGCTTTTCTCAAAATGCTCATGTCAAATTCCGCCACGCGCCGCATTACCGCGCCAACATAGCCTGCGCAACCTGTCACGGCGATTTGACCAAAGCAACCGTTGCGACGCGCTCTGTCAACTTCACGATGGGCACATGTGTGAGCTGCCACCGCCAAAGGAACGCGCCGCAGGACTGCACTACATGCCATTACTAATGACGGGCACAGCTCTTTAATCCTCGCTATGGAACGCCGCGATTTTTTTAAGATTCTCTCGACCGTCTCAGCCGGTCTTGCCGCAACTTCATGTGAGCGAAAGAGCGACACATTGATTCCGATGCTTGTTTCGGATCGGGAGATCGTACCAGGATACGAGCAGTGGCATCCGGCAGTCTGCGGTGAGTGCCCGGGAGCGTGCGGCACAATTGCGCGGGTCATGGAAGGCGAGCGGATCATTGAGCGGCACGGGGAAAAATTTCGTGAGCGAATCGCGTGCATAAAGAAAATTGAAGGCAATCCTTTGGACCCGGTGAGCGGAGGACGTCTTTGCGCGCGCGGGCAGGCTGCGGTTCAGTCCCTCTACAACCCTGATCGCGTGGAAGGCCCCATGCGGCGAAGCGGTGCACGCGGGCGCGGTGAATTCAAGACGGCTGGATGGGATGAGGCCCTGGATGCAACCGCGCAAGCTCTGGGAAAGGTGAGGTCGAGCGACCCAGCGAAGATCTTGTTTTTAACCGGCGCGCAGGCCGGCTCCCGCGCGCTCACCATTCAACGATTTCTGGCGGCTCTGGGCGCTCCGGCCGCACGGACCTGCTCGCTTGCCAGTCTCGCGCTCGAACGAAAGGCAGGTGAGGAGGTTTTCGGCTGGAAGGGAGTGCCGCGTTACGATCTGGCCGGCGCGCGTTACGCTCTGGGCGTCGGAGTGGATTTCCTGGGCGGTTGGGCTTCGCCGGTCTACTATGCCCGGCAGTTCGGGCATTTCCGCCAGGGCCGTCCAGGGTTGCGGGGCAGGCTGGTACACGCCGAATCGAGAATGTCGATAACGGCGACGAGCGCTGACGAGTGGGTTCCGGTGCGGCCCGGCTCCGAGCCGCATTTCACGGTTGCGCTTATGCGCTTGCTGCTGGATGGCAAACTCGCGCGGAATCCGGAGCAACTGCCCGCTCCAGTGCTCGAATCCATCCAGGCTACCGATCTGAGCGCGCTAATTCGCGCGTGCGGAATTAACGAAAAACGTCTGCAGCGTATTGCACGCGAGTTGGGCGAATCGGAAGCGCCGCTGGTGATTGCAGGCGCTTCAACCGTTCACACCAATTCCCTCCAAGGATTGAAGGCGGCGCACTATTTGAATGCCATGCTGGGAAACACCGGCAGGCCCGGCGGTGTATTTCCACCCAATCCTGAGTTGTCGGAAATTCCGCAGACTGGAAACCTGATCGCGTCCATTAAGAACGCGCAAGTGCTACTGCTGGATCGCGACAATCCGGCGTACAGCCTGCCACAGGCAAGCGGCATCCATCAGGCACTCTCCGGTCTTGAAATGATCGTGAGTTTTGGTGAATTCGTAGACGATTCGGCTGCCTATGCGGACTGGATTCTTCCCGAGCATCACATGCTGGAGTCGGCGGCGGCGATTGTGCCCGCTGTTTCGCCGCGTCCCGCAGTCAACGTGACAATGCCCTTTGTGCAGCCGCTATACGACACACGGGCCATGGAGCAAACACTGGGGGACATTGCACGCAAACTGAACGTGTCGTTCGAACCCGCAACTCCGAAGAGTTTTGTCGAGCCGCTTTTGCCGTCCGGTGAAACCTGGAACGATGTGGTTCGCCAGGGCGGTCTCTGGCGCGATAACAACGAAAACCCGGCAGCGGCAAAGGTATCCGGTGAAAAGTTGGAATTGAGCGATGCGGCCTTCGCCGGAGATGCGCAACGCTTTCCACTGCTGTTTCAGCCGTACCTATCCGTGCAATATCACGACGGAAGCAGCGCGAATTTGCCCTGGATGCAGGAATTGCCGGACCCGGTTTCAAGTGCGATGTGGGATCTTCCATTCGAGATCGACCCACAGACGGCGGCCAAACTGAACGTAACTACCGGCGATTGGGTACGCGTAGAATCAGCCGCGGGAACTCTGGAGGCCGCTGCCTACGTGCATCCGGCCGCGCTTCCGGGAGTGGTCAGCATGGCGATTGGCGAAGGACATACACGGTATGGCCGCTATGCATCCGGCAGGGGAGTGAATCCGCTTTCGATTCTTGCGCCAGTCTGGGAGAATTCGACGGGTTCGCTTGCGTTTGGCGCAACGCGCGTTCGGCTCGCGCGTCTGGACAGAAAGCCGCGGGAACTGGCCCAATTTTCTCCGAACGATCGCGAGCAAGGACCATGGGGGTACAGGTGAACGAACCGGCCAAAACAGAGCCCGAGAAACAGCACAGATGGGGGATGGCAATCGATTTAGACCGCTGCACCGGGTGCCAGGCCTGTGTGGCGGCCTGTCATGCGGAGAATAATCTGCCGGTCTCCGATCCCGAATCCGCGGCGAAAGGGCGCGCCGTCCATTGGATTCGAGTGGATCGCTACTACGAAGGAGAGTTTCCCGATATCCGCGTAAAGTACATGCCGGTGCTCTGCCAGCAGTGCGATGAAGCCCCGTGCGAGCCCGTTTGTCCGGTTTACGCTACTTACAAAAACGAGGAAGGGCTCAACGTACAGGTCTATAACCGATGCGTAGGAACGCGCTATTGCGCTAACAACTGTCCGTATTCGGTGCGCTTCTTTAACTGGTTCGACCCGAAATGGCCGGCGCCGCTCAATCTGCAGCACAACCCGGACGTTTCCATCCGGATGACCGGCGTGATGGAGAAGTGCACGTTTTGCATCCAGCGAATTCAGCGCGCCGAAAGAGGAGCTAAAGAAGAGAAGCGCCCCGTTGCGGACGGCGAAATTCAACCGGCATGCGTTCAGTCCTGCCCCGCGGAAGCGATGGTGTTCGGCGATTTGAATGATCGCGAGACCAAGGTTTCACGTTTAGCCGAGAGCGGGCGGGCTACCCGCTTGCTGGAAGACCTGGGAACCCAACCGAAGGTGTTTTATTTGCAGAAGGCGGAGTAGCGTGGCGGCCGTTCCGAAAGTTATTCCCTATTCTCAAGTGCGCCATGATTTGTGGCGGCCTCTTGCAGGCGTTAGCCGGCGCTACGTAGCTGTCGTCTCTTTACTGCTGGCGATCACGTTGTGGGGCCTATTCTGCTGGGGATACCAGCTTCACCAAGGCATTGGCGTGGCGGGCATACGGAGGCCCGTCTTTTGGGGCTTCTATCTTGTCAACTTTGTTTTCTGGATCGGCATCTCGCACGCCGGAACCCTGATTTCCGCGATCCTCCGCCTGACCGAGGCTCAGTGGCGCAAGCCCGTCACGCGCGCCGCGGAGGCCATCACGGTGTTCGCGCTGATGATCGGCGGCATGTTTCCGATCATCCACCTAGGCCGCGCCTGGATCTTCTATTGGCTGATTCCGTATCCCAATTCCAGGCTGCTATGGCCGAACTTCCGTTCACCTCTGTTGTGGGACTTGACCGCGATATCCACATATCTGACAGGCAGCACCATTTATCTGTTTTTGCCGCTGATCCCCGATGTGGCGCAACTGGCCGACCATGCGACGGGTCTGCGCCGGAGATTGTATCGGGCTCTTTCGCTCGGCTGGACCGGCAGCGACCGCGAGTGGCACGCTCTGGAACGCGCCATGAAACTAATGGCCGCAATGATTCTGGCGGTGGCGGTCTCGGTTCATACGGTGGTGGCGTGGGACTTTTCGATGGCGATCGCGCCCATGTGGCACAGCACCATCTTCGGCCCCTATTTTGTCGTCGGCGCAATTTTCAGCGGCATCGCCGCGCTGCTTCTGGTGATGTCCTTCATCCGGAGGGCCATGCATCTGGAAGCATACCTGACACCGCACCACTTCGATAACCTGGCGAAGTTGCTGCTCCTGATGAGCTTGTTATGGCTTTACTTCAGCTTTGCCGAAAACCTGACGGTCTGGTACGGCAATGAGCCGAAGGAGATGAACGTATTCGGAGCGCGCACCCGGGGTACGTTCTCCGTCTACTTCTGGACGATGGTGTTTTGCAACTTCGTGGTGCCGTTCGTTCTGCTGGGTATTAAGCGCTTGCGCACCATTCGTACCGCGACCATTGCCTCGATTGCGGTGCTGATCGGCATGTGGCTGGAGCGATATATCATCATTGTTCCGACCTTGGCGGTTACCCGGCTGGGCGCGGTCTCCGGAAGCTACTCACCGACCTGGGTTGAAATCTCCATTACAACCGCGACCTTCGCAGTGATGGCGCTGCTGTACCTGCTTTTCGCAAAAGTGTTTCCCATTGTTTCGGTCTGGGAATTCGAGCCGCACGTGGCTCCAGAGGATTAGAAAGCGTGTATCTGAAGGGCGATTTTCAGGAGAGGGGCTCGGTGATTGAGGCGCTCCGCGCACTGCAGGCGGATGGGTTCCGTGCCGCCGACCTCGATGTGTTTTCCGCCGAGCCGCTGGAGCTTCCGCACGGCGTATTGGACCGGCGCTCGCATATGTCTCTCACCGTCGTGACAGGCGCAGTTACTTTGTGCTTACTTACGATAGGCTTCGTTTATTTCACGCAGTACAATTACCCGCTAACTACCGGGGGGATGCCAATCTTCTCCTTCTGGGCCACGGGTGTGATCTTTTACGAGCTGACGATGTTAGGTGGCATTGTGACGACTCTGGCCTGTTTCCTCTGGGAGAGCGGCATG
>DATIMA010000016.1:0-16674 GCA_035475915.1 Bryobacteraceae bacterium | reverse complement strand
TCGGCTCGCGATTGAAGGATCTGGGCGTGGCAACCCGGATCGAAGTGATTAAGACTACCGGAGATCATCTGCAAACGGCTTCGCTGGTGCAGGCGGGCGGAAAGGGCCTGTTCACGAAGGAGATTGAAGAAGCGCTGCTGGTAGGCAGCATCGATCTAGCGGTGCATAGCCTAAAAGATCTGCCGACCGAAACGCCGGAAGGGCTATGTATTGCCGCCATTCCCGAGCGCGAAGACCCGAGAGATGCCATTGCGGGACGGCGGCTGAGTGAGTTGCCTGCCGGAGCGGTGGTGGGCACCAGTTCCGGACGCCGTGCCGCTCAACTACGGATTTTGAGGCCGGATTTGCGCATTGAGCCGGTTCGCGGCAACGTCGACACGCGGCTGCGCAAACTGAAGGAAGGCCAATACACCGCTATTTTGCTGGCCGCCGCCGGCCTGCGCCGCCTGGGCCTCGATTCCGAGATTGCGGAGATTCTCGCGCCGGAGCAGCTCTGCCCGGCCGCGGGGCAGGGGGCGCTGGCGATCGAAACCCGGGTGGACGATGCGGCTTTCGATATCTGCCGCGAACTGAACCATGAATCCAGCAGCCAGGCGGTATTGTGCGAACGCGCCGCGCTCGCGGCGTTAGGCGGAGGATGCCAGCTCCCGATCGGCGCATTTGCCGAACGCAGAAGCGAATTGCTGCACCTTATGGCTGTCGTTGTTTCGCCGGACGGATCGCGGCATCTGCGAGCGAATGCGGAGGGCCCGCGCGATCGACCGGTCGAGCTTGGCGAGCGCGTTGCCAAGGATCTGCTTTCGCGCGGGGCCGGAGCCATTCTCAGCGAGATCAAATAAGTGCCGGGGCTTGAGGGTCTGCGGATTGTGGTGACCCGCGCGGCGCACCAGGCAGAAGAACTGGCCCGACCGCTGCGGGAACTTGGAGCCGAGGTCATTCTGACGCCGGTGATCGGAATCGCTGCGCCCGCAGATCCTGCGCCTTTGCGCGAGGCAGCAAGCCGCGCCGACGAATACGACTGGATCCTTTTCACGAGCGCTAATGCGATCCGGGCATTCGCGGCTGAATTGGCACAATCGCCCGCGATCTGCAAGGCCAGCATTGCGACAGTCGGTTCAGCTACTCGCGACGCGGCTGAGCAGCATGGATTCGTCGTGACTCTCGTTCCCGACCGTTACGTTGCCGAGTCTCTGGTCCAGAGCTTCGTCGACAAGGATCTGAACGGCCGCCGCATTCTGATCCCGAGCGCCGCCGTAACTCGCGACATTGTGCCCGCCGAATTGCGCAAGCGCGGCGCGCACGTCGATGTGGTCGAGGCTTACCGGAATGTAATTCCGCCCGAAGCCGCCGAACGCGCCGACGCCGTGTTCCGCGAGCCGTATCCGGATTGGGTCACGTTTGCCAGTTCATCCGCAGCGGACAATTTGGTCCAGCTCATTGGGATTGCGCCCCTGCGACCTGTCAAAATCGCAACAATCGGCCCGGTTACGTCCAAAACTGTTCGCAAGCATGGGTTGACGGTCGGCGTAGAGGCAGCTCCTCATACGATCGAAGGGCTAGTGAACGCGATCTGCGAACACGAGTAAGGCGTGAGATCCCCATCCTTGCTGCCGGGCTTGAATTTCCACTGGCTAATTGCCTGGACCGCCTTGTCGTTCAAGCCGAGCCCGAGCAAGACCGAAAGAACGGGCAGCGCGAGCAGAGCCGCATAAGCTTGGATCGCATGCCTGTCGCGCCCACCATCAAAGTCACAACAGCCGGAAATTCACCTCGATATTTGCACTCACCGCCACCGGCTGACCATCCTTGCTAGACGGCTTGAACCTCCATAGGCTGATCGCCTGAATCGCTTTCTCATTTAGTCCCAGTCCCAGGCCGTGCCGAACCGCTATGTTATGGGCCAAGCCGTCCGGACCGATTTCCGCATATAGGAGCACTGATCCCTGATATTTTGCAGCTCGCGCATCTTGTGTGTATTCGGGTTCCACTTTTGATACCAGGACGGGCGCCGTCACGTCACCGCCGATCTTGTAGACGTTTGCTCCAGTCTGAACACCGGAACTCGCTTTTGCGCCGAGTGCGTTGCGTATCGCGGCACTCTGATCCTGCATCGATTTGGCTTCGTTCTCGCGCCCCTCGCGGCGCAGAAGTTGCCCGTAGAGTTCCATGATCGTCGCGGCGTTCGATGAGTTCGGGTCCGCCTTCTTGAGAGCACTTTGATAAAACGAATCGGCCTGTTCCAAAGTCTCCTGCTGCTCCTGGGCGACAGCAATCCACATGTCCGACAGGCCCCCATCGGCGGGGTTCAGACTCTGGGCGCGATCGAAGTCGCTAAGCGCCTCTGGCACATTCTTATTTGCTAAGGCAATGGCGCCGAGATGAATCAGTACCGGCGCGCCTTCCGATGTATTGCCCAGTGTATGCAGAGCTTTCGTGTAAAAAGCTTCCGCCAGATCGAACTTGCCCTGTTCGCGTTCCAGATCGCCGAGATTTAATAGCCCGACTCCATAGTTAGGATTCTGCTCACCTGAGATTTGTGCTCGGAGCGCCAGCGAGGCTTCGAGCAACTTCCGGGCAAGATCGTAGTTTCTTAGCGCTTCGGCAGCGTGTGCGGCACGGTCTAGCATTTGCGGGCTTCTTTGCGCCGTCGCGGCGCTAACAATTGCGGCGGGATCAGCAAGGTTTGAGGACGTGCTGTCCTGCGATTGCAAGGCGGCCAGCGGAACGGCAATGCCAATCGCTAACGCCACAGTGGCCATTGCAGTCGCGTGCCGGACGGTCTTCCGGTTCCGGCCAGTATCCAGAATGGCCAGTAGACGGCTCTCGAGCTGCGAGCGCCGCGCCATGGCGACCGCCGCCCATCCGGCCACTGGAGATAATTGCATCCCGCTCGCAATTTCGAGCAGATGGTTTGCGTACTCGGAAGGGCGCGCGCCGAGGTTCAGGACAAGATCATCCGCGGCGCGCTCTCGCTCTTTCAAAAACTCGCGCCACCCGAACCACGCTAGTGGGTTCCACCAGTAAAAACCAATCGCGATCCGCGCTAGCAGATGCGTTAAGCAATCGCCCCGCTGTACGTGCGCAAGTTCATGCAGAATCACCGTATGCCGGCGCTCCTCGTTCCATTGCAGCGCGTCCGAAGGAATGAAAATTCGCGAGCGAAGCAGCCCGAACACCATAGGCATGCTCCCCGGTCCGGCTTCGAGCAAACCCACTTTGGCTTTTATTCCGAGGTCTGCGATCAATGAGGAGAACTCCGGTAACGTAAGCACGCGCGCGGTACGCCGGATACGCCGAATGGCAGCCCAGGACATCGCCATTTGCCCAAGGCTCAGAGCCGTTCCCAAGCCCCAGACGAATAACAGCGAAATACGCCAGTCAAGCGACCAGGGTTTCGGCTTCATTTGGACAGCCGGAACGGCTGATGGGCGTGACTGCAAGTTCAGGGCATCACTCGAAGACGACGACCCGATTTGGAAGGCCGCGCCATCCGGAAGAAAAGCATGAGGAACAGGCAGTCGTAGTGCTGGTAGCAAGACCGAAAGAACGGGCAGCGCCAGCAGGGCCGCGAATACCCCGGTCCACACGACGTGGCGAGCGGCCGCAGATCGCCGGCGTAGAAATAACACGGCGAGCCCAGCGGCCATCAACACCGCACTACTCTTCAGGGCGACGCCAATCCAAAGCGAAAACGATAACGTCTCATTCCATCCCGGCATTTACCTGCCCTCCTTCTTGGCCTTTTCAATCAGTTCCGTCATGCGGTCTAATTCTTCCGGTGTTATCCGCTTTCCGGAAATGTCCAGCAGCGCGGCAACCACTTGTTCCGGAGAATCGGGAAAGAATACGTCCAGCAGATGCTTCACGGCAGACCGCTTGGCCCTGTCGCGGCTTACAGAGGGAACATACACGTACTTCAACCCTTCCGATTCGTGCTTGATGTGCCCCTTTTCCTCAAGCACCCTCAGCATGGCGCGTATCGCGGAATAGCCGGGCGGATCCTTCATGCCTTCTCGCACCTCGGCCGCGGATGCTCTTCCGCGCTGGTACAGAATATCCATGATCTGTCGTTCGCGGCGGCTTAATCCCGTCTGTGCCATAACGCCTCATTGTGCTGTAAAACTAGCATCTGCTAGAAAAATAGCACCGCGCGGATGTAATGTCAACAGGTATTCGATTCGGGAGATTATTGGGCCGTGGAAATCGCCAGGTTGACCACCCTCAGCCGCGGCCAACTAACACGTATCGAAGACTCTCCGCGATGGTTCCGTACACCAGATGAGCCGAAAATTCAGCGGCTTCCATGAGGGGCGCAGATTGCATCACCGGTTCGGAAAAGCCAAGCGCGGGAACGGCAATTACGTGCGCCCCAAGCCAGACCGCCGCGCCAAAGGGTATTCCCCATCCTGTACATCCCGGCTTCGCAAATTCAACGGCTATTCCGTAGATCGCGCCCACGCCGGTTCCGAAGGAGTAGTGCACAACCGGGCCGGCAATCTTCTTCTGCTGCGCCGTCAATTCGCAACCGAAGATGCCTTGCGAAAGCGCGGAAGCGGCCTTCACGGTCGAGTCTTCCTTCTGCGCTGGCGGTGCTGTTTCAGGCTTTGGCAGAAGAGCGTGGACCTGGCTCATGGCAAATGAACCCGCGAACCCTCCCAAGGCGCCCGCGAGAAAACCCTTCCAGAGGTTTCGCCGTCGCTTAAGGCGCATGCTCCACCTCATACCCTTCCGCCAGCGCCACGCCTGGCGCGACTTTTGCCACTTCCGTCAAAAATTTCGCGGCAACGCGGCGCATCGCATACGATTCCACATCGCGCAAACCTGCCGAACCCAAACAGTGGCGCAAATCCGGGTCGCGATAGAGGCGAAGAATCGCATCCGCCAGCGCTTCCGGATCGTCGGGCTCGACTAGAATGCCATTGCGAACAACTTCGGGAACCGCGGCTGCGCGCGAGGCCACAATCGGCTTCCCGGCCGCCATAGCCTCAAGGAACACGATCCCGAATCCTTCCTGGACGCTCGGATGGCAGAAGACGTCAGCGCGATTATATTCCCCGGCCAGTGTGCTTATGCTGGCATCGCCGAGCCAGCGGACGCTCGATTCTAAAGCGAGATCGGAACAGAGCTGCTGTAATTTCTCGCGCTCTGGGCCGTTGCCGATGATTCGAATCTCAAGCCGCGGAACATCATCGCGCAGCAAGGCTGCCGCCCGGAGCAGCACGTCCAGACGCTTGCGTGGATAGAACCGGCAGACCGATAAAACGGTGAACTTTCGCGGGTCGGGGGCACCAGGGTTTTCATTGAATAGTTTTCGCCACGAATCCAGGTTGATCAACTCGGGCACCACCACTGCATCGTTTACCCGGTAGAGATCCGTAAGACGCTCGGCACAATACTTGCTTACGGTAATTACGAGGTCCGCACGCCGCGCATGCTTCGCCTCCAGCCGGGCCTGGAGCGCCATGCTGGCCCGCGTGCCCCCGCGCTCGAAACGAACCGTGTCGCCCAAAACTCCTTTAATGCAGGCGACATGCGGGAGCGAATTTCGCCTGCCAGCCACTGTGTACCCATCGGCGTCAATTCCGACGGTTGCATCACCGTCGAATTTCCGCCGGCGCAGTGTCTCGTTGAATAACAGACGGGTTGCTGTATACACCGGCATGATCCGGCGCGGAGTAATCATCCGGGCATCCACTCCAAGCTGGCGAATCGCCTCAACTAATGTGCGCGTTCCAACGTAGCAGCCGCTTCCAAGTTCGACATTCAACGGGATTGCCGTTATGAACTGAAGAAGGCTCACGTGTTAGGTCCAGAGCGGCCGGAAGATGATCTAATTCTATGTGTTGTTCCCCCGCGCTGTTCCTGGTGAACGATTTTACCGCTCCCGGAGGAGCCACTCGCAGGGGAGACGGCAAGAACCCTGCTCCACACCGGATCATCTATCGGCCGTTCCGTCAAAACGCCTTCGCTTCCCTGACGCCGTCCTCCTTCGGTCCGCGATTCAGAACGGTGAACAGCAAATTCCGCTCCTAGGCTTACTGAAAACGACGGTCCCCATACGGCAACTGTTTCGCAAAATGCGGACAGGATGGATGTATGCTCAGGAACATGGACGAGTATCGAACAATCATCTTGGGGGGCGGCATGGTGGCTGGATATGCCGCAAAGGAATCTGCTGAGCGTGGCCTCAAGCCGGGAGAATTGGGCATTGTTTCGGCGGACAATGCAATACCCTACGAGCGGCCTCCGCTTTCGAAGAGCTTTCTGGCCGGGAAAGACAATGAGCAGAGTGTCCTAATCAACCCGGAAAGCTTCTATCGCGAGCATGGCATCGGCATTCACCTGGATGTGCAGATCGAGCGAGTTGATCTCGCCGGCAAGCGATTGAGCGCCCGGGGCGGGCAGGAATTCCGCTTCGGCAAACTGGTCCTGGCCACCGGCGCCCGCGTGCGCACACTTGATGTGCCTGGCGCAGATCACGAAAACGTGCTTTACCTGCGCTCGATGAGCGATTCTGTGCGGCTGCGCGACGCCTTGAAGGGCGCCAAAAACGTGGCCGTCATCGGCAGCGGCTTCATAGGTATGGAAGTGGCGTCTCAGAGCGCACAACAGGGCCGCGACACGACCATGATTTTCCCTGAGGACCGCGTTTGGAAACGGTTCTTTACACCGGAGATGTCGCGATTTTTCCAAAAATATTATGAGGATCGTGGAGTCCATTTCGCCACGGGAGCGAAGGTCGAAGCGATCGGCAAAGGTTCTATTTCGCTGTCCAACGGAAAGAAGTTAGATGCGGATCTGGTAGTAGCGGGAATCGGAGTTGCCCCGGTAACGGGCCTCGCCCAGGCCGCCGGTATCAAAGTTGAAAACGGCATCGTCGTGAACGAATTTCTGGAGACCGGAACGGCCGATGTCTACGCGGCGGGCGATGTGGCCAACTATCAAGACGTGCTTTTCGGGAAACGACGCCGGGTCGAACATTGGGACAACGCCGTGAAACAGGGGCAATACCTCGCCCGGCGATTGTCCGGCGATCAGGAGCCATTCAAAAATATTCCGTACTTCTTTTCAGATGTGTTCGACCTTTCGTACGAGTTTTGGGGCGACACCGAAGGCGTCGAGCGAACGGAATATAAAGGCGACGTGAATTCGTCAAGTTTCAGCGCATGGTGGATGAAGGGCAACAAGGTGATCGCGGCGTTCGTCATGAACCGGCCCGATGCCGAACGCGAGAAGGCCAGCCAGCTTTCGACGGATTAGGTCGTCTCGGCTCGCCGCCTCGCTTTTACGAGCCCCGGCCTCAAACCGCCCCCTTACTGATCTCTCTGATATCCTCGAAAGTTAAACACGAGTTGAGGTTTTCCGATGTCTGGACATAGCAAATGGGCCACCATTAAGCACAAGAAAGCGGCCCTGGATGCCAAGCGCGGTAAGGCATTTACGCGCTTAATCAAGGAAATCATGATCGCTGCCCGTAACGGCGGCGACCCCGATGCTAACGCCCGTCTCCGCACTGCCATTGTTGCCGCGAAAGCGGTTAGCATGCCTGCCGACAACATTAAGCGCGCCATCATGCGCGGCACCGGCGAGCTGGAAGGCGGCCAAATCGATGAAATTCTCTTCGAAGGCTACGGCCCAGGCGGCGCAGCGGTTCTGGTCAACGTCGCCACCGATAACCGCAATCGCACCGTCAGCGAAATCAGGCACGTCTTTTCGAAAAACGGCGGCAATCTCGGCGAGCAGGGAAGCGTCGCGTGGATGTTTGAACGCAAAAGTCAGATCATTGTGGACGCGGAGAAGGCCTCCGAAGACCAGCTGATGAGCGTAGTGCTCGATGCCGGCGCGGAGGACATTCGGGACCAGGGAGGCGCATGGGATATTCTGTCGGCCCCGGAAGCACACGAAGCCGTGGTGCAGGCGCTGGAGAAAGCCAGTATTCCAACCGAATCCGCCGAGATCGCCATGGTTCCTAAGAACACGATCAAGCTGGAAGGCAAGAATGCCCAGGCAATGCTCAAGCTTTACGACGCCCTTGAAGAGCACGATGACGTTCAGAACGTCTATGGCAATTACGAAGTGGACGAAGAGGAAGTAGAGGCACTGGCCTAGCGGGTGCGTGGCGCTCCGCCATGCAGATGCTGATCAGCCGGTCCGGATCTCTGGATGCGAATTGTCGGAATAGACTGCGGAACCGAGCGAACCGGTTTCGGTGTGATTGATACTGACGGCCGTTCCCACCAATTCGTCGATGCCGGAGTAATTCGAACAAGACCGGTTGAACCCCTTGAAAGAAGGCTCCAGCTGATTGCGCGCGAATTACGTGCTGTAATTCAATCGTATTCACCGGGCGCGGTCGCGGTGGAGGCGGTCTTTCATGCTGTGAATGCAAAGTCCGCTCTTAAGCTGGCGCATGTGCGGGGTGTTGCTCTTCTGCTGGCGGCCGAGGCGGGACTCGCGGTCAGCGAGTACTCCCCCCTCGAAGTCAAGATCAGTGTTGTCGGGTATGGCCGCGCCGAGAAACAGCAAGTGCAGATGATGGTCTTGTCGCTGCTGGGAATTGGCGCTCAGTTCGAATCTTTCGATGCCACGGATGCTCTGGCAGTCGCCATCTGCCACGGTACTCGCGCAAAGTTCCCGGTCGCGGCAGCAGGACGGCGATGAAGGCTCTGTTACTTGCGCTTGTGAGCTCATGCTGCCTTCTTGGCGGACCGGCGCGCCTCACTTTCACAAAGAGCTTCCCAGGAAGCACCCCGGCTTTTACATACGTTTCTGTCGCCCGCACGGGCGCGCTTGAATATAAAGAATCGCCCAAGGACGACCAACCGCTGAAGGTTCAGTTGCGCGCCTCCGATACGGAACCGCTGTTTTCCCTGGCCGAGCAGCTTGGCTACTTCAAATCTCCGCTGGAGTCCGGCCTGAAAGTAGCTAATACCGGCAAGAAGACCTTTCGCTATGAGCCGGAGAACGGCCCCGCAACCGAGACCAGCTTCAATTACTCGATAAACGTAACGGCGCAACAGTTGCTCGATCGTTTTGAGCAGATCGCCGCCAGCGAGCGTGCCTATCTGGAGCTTGATAGCACGATGCGCTACGACAAGCTCGGAGTAAACGATGCTCTTGCCGACATTGAATCTCTTTGGCTGCGCAAAGAACTGGCTGCTCCCGAACAATTTCTCCCTCTGTTTACCCGGATAGCCGGGCATGAGGCTTTCATGCATCTGGTGCGTGATCGCGCCGCGCGCCTGAAGGACGAGTTTCAATCGCCTCCTACTACGGCTTCCACGAATTCCCGACAGAAATGAATCAGATGCCGCTGGCGAGGCCTTTCGACCGTGTTGTCTGGATTGTGCTCGATAGTGTCGGTATCGGCGCCATGCCCGATGCGGGTGAATACGGCGACGAAGATAGCGACACGCTCGGCAACATCGCGCGGCGGCATAAACTCGAACTGCCGAATATGAGGCGAATGGGGCTCGGCAATATCAAGCCGCTGGCGGGAGTGCCTCCTGCCGAGCACGCGGCCGGAGCCTACGGGAAATGCAGGCTGGCTTCTCCCGGGAAAGATACGACAACGGGTCATTGGGAGATGACGGGCATAATTCTTGAGCGGCCCTTTCCCACTTACCCTCACGGGTTCCCACCCGAAATTATCCAGCCGTTTGAATCGGCCATCGGACGAAAGATTTTAGGCAACAGGCCCGCCTCTGGAACTGAGATCATCAAAGAGCTCGGGGGGGAGCACCTGCGGACGGGCTCGCCCATTGTCTACACTTCCGCCGACAGCGTATTTCAGATTGCGGCGCACGAGAACGTGATTCCGCTTCCGGAACTGTACCGCATTTGCGAAATCGCCCGGCGTCTTCTTCGGGAACCCAATCAAGTCGGCCGCGTGATCGCACGCCCGTTTGAAGGGGAACCAGGTCATTTCGTACGCACCGCGAACCGCCACGATTACGCGATTCCTCCGCCAGCGGGCATGCTGCTCGACCGGCTAACGCTGCGTCACGTACCGGTTTACGCGGTCGGCAAGATATCCGATATTTTCCTCGGCCGCGGCATTACTCATTCAGTGAAAACGAAGAACAATGCGGACGGCATGCAGCACACTGCAAATGCCATGCGGAGCCAGACAGACGGGCTCATCTTCGTCAACCTGGTCGATTTTGACCAGCAATACGGCCATCGCAACGATGTTCCTGGTTACGCCGCCGCCCTCGAAGCTGTCGATCGATGGCTGCCGTCGCTCGACTTGCGGGAAGGCGACATGCTCATCCTTACGGCGGATCATGGCTGCGATCCCACCACCCCATCGACCGATCACTCCCGCGAATACACACCGCTGCTTGTTTATGGTGCGAGGGTCAAGGCCGGAATGAATCTCAACACTCGTGGGACGCTTGCCGATATCGGACAGACCGTTGCCGAAAATTTCGGCTCTTCCATTGCAGCCGGACGTAGCTTTTTGCACGAGATCAGAAAGGACAATTGACAATTTCAGGGTCTATGAGACGGCGCATTATGGCGGGCAATTGGAAGATGTATAAGACCCCGCAGGAAACCGCCAGATTCTTCGAACGATTTAAGCCGTTGCTGAATGGGGATTATGGCTGCGAGGTCATCATTTTTCCCGCGAGCATCGATATACCTGCCGCCGTCATCGCCGTCGCGGGCACGTCCATTCACATCGGCGGACAAAATCTGTATTGGGCAAAAGAAGGCGCTTATACGGGCGAGATCTCGGCGGCCATGCTGAACGCCGCGGGAGCTGCCTGGGTCCTGGTGGGCCATAGTGAGCGCCGCCACCACGTCGCTCACGAAACCGATGCTGACGTATTGAAGAAGACGCAAGCCGCTGTTGCCGCGGGCCTAACGCCCATCGTTTGTGTAGGCGAGTGCCTGGAAGAACACAAGGCAGGCAAAGCGCATGAAGTGCTTATCCGACAATTCGCCGGAGGCATAGCTGGTCTCACAGAAGAACAATTTGCCGGAATCGTGATCGCCTATGAACCCGTGTGGGCCATCGGCACCGGGCATACCGCAACTCCGGAAATTGCTTCCAAAGCCCATACTCTCATCCGTTCGGAGGCGGAGAAGCGCTTCGGCGAAGATGCCGCAAACCGGCTTCGAATCCTGTACGGCGGCAGCGTTAAGCCCGACAATATTCACGGCCTGATGAAAGAGCCTGAGATCGACGGCACGCTGGTGGGGGGCGCCAGCCTCGATCCCGAGTCGTTCGCGAAGATCATCGAAGCAGCGTAAAGGCAACCAGAGTGTATGACGCGCTCAGTACCCTTCCGCGGCTTTTGAACCGGTGACAGCGGCTAGCTGACGACCTGCCACCCGGCCATCGTCCGGATTGCCGACCACACTACCTCGTGAGGTTATCCTGCCGCTGAGGCTGAGTGTAGCAATTTCTACGCACATACGCCGGTCAAACGGAATGCCAGCCCCGGAACAACAACCCTCCGCAGACGATAAGCGCTGCCCCCAGTACAAACATTTCATTCCCAACGAACCAGCCCATGAGACTCACCCAGATTGGTATCTGTAGCAGCAGGGCGAAACCACAAAACAATATGATCAGCTTACTGATCTGAGCTATGGCGAAGGTTGCGATCAGCGTGACAACCGCGACAACGATCCAGGTCAATCCAATCATGAGAAAAACAGCTCGCAATGCATTTCTGAGATCTTCGTTGAGGTCCGATGATGCCAGAGCCGCCGAGACCCTTGGATATGCAGCAATCAAGTGAAGAGTGGAGCCCATCAGCACAATGAGACATCCGAGCCCGATCAGTATTTGTGCAGTTCTTTGACGCTTGTTCATCTCAATCCGCGGCCTTCATCCATGAAGTTCAGTTTACTGGCCTCTGCAGATGCGAAATCCTTGTCGCTCCTGGATGACAGGCTTCCGGAATTGGGCGGCAACTTCAGACTTCGTCGCTAAAAGCGAACTATTCATTTGCAACGCCAGATCAGTGTCCTTAATCGCTTAAGCTGGCGCTGGCGGAAAACTGAAAAATCGCCTGAATCCTAAGCGCCTCTTAGGTCAGCGCCTATGAGGCGGCGGCCTTGATCCTTACTTAGCCCGGGCGGGGCTCACATTTCGCTGAGATACCGTTTCTCGGCCTCAGAAGCCTTCAGTTTTTAACCAGCACCACGCTTTGGCTGTCTGCGCCAAAAACGTTATCGAAGAACTTCTTCGCCGTGGCATAATCCGAGGCCGGAAGCGCGATCGTTTCTGTGCGGAGTTCCTCATCCACGATCAGTTTGCCGGGTTCCTTGCGATACGTGATGCTGAACCGCGCGAAGGGAGCGTCGGCGCTGAAGGGAGATGGCGTCTCGTCTACGGCAAAACCCGGCGGCAGCGTGAGTGTTACATGTTTCCGATAGACCTTGCCGTTCAGGATGATGGGTTCAAGGCGTTCCTTGACTACCGGCAAATGAACCGCAGCCGGTTCCACTACCGCGGGATTAAATACCAGCATTTGACCTTGCATGAGCTGGCCGTAGTGGTCTGACGAGAAATCCAGAGTTGCGGAAAATCGGTCCTGGTCAAAAGAATCGCGCGCACCCACCTTGGCGACGGTGGCGCCTTTGACGTAGTACGCCAAGTATCCCTCCACCCTCGATTTGTACTGTTCGGGCGAGCCCTCTTCGTACAGGCCGCGTTCGCGCCGGGCCGCCTGCCCGGTTGATTCGGAAGCAAGTGAAGCAGTGATGCCGCCGCTAGAGTCGAGAGTGGCGCTAATGGTCTGAGATAGCAGGTTTGCCTCTGGCGAGAGGACCGGCATCCGCACCAGACCGCCACGAGCGCCGGCGCACAACAGAGCGTAGCTGCCTTGTTCGTATGAAGGAAGATCTCCTACCGGTGTTTTGCCGTCTGTTGGATCGAACAGAAGTACCCGGCCAGCGGTGCTGCCAATCACGGTGGGTGCGTTTGTCTGCCCGCTAACCTGTACGGCCAGAATCATGTGGTTAAATTGCGACGGAGAAGCCCACTCTTTCTTCACAAACGTCCGGTCGCCTGAATAGATGGCAACCAGATAGGACGGAATGCCAGCCGATTTCAGCAGGGCGCGCATCAGATTCGCTTTGTCTTTGCAGTCGCCATACTGTTTCGCAAACACCTGCGTGGCGAGATGCGGGCGAACACCGCCATAGTCGGACAGGTCCATGGCAATTTCGATGTAGCGGACGGTCTGCACGAAACGGCCGATCGCGCGGATTTTGTCGTATTCCGATGAAGCACCGGCCGTCAACTCGCGAACCTTTGCTTCCATATCCGCATTGATATCGGCCTGCTGCGCCGCAATCCCGGTATGCCATTGCGAAACATCGCTCCAGGTCTTGAACGACGGCGGATCGGCTATGCCGGATGGAGGCTGAAAATCCACTGCGAGGAGGGGCGCGGTGCCGTACAAACGCGGTGCGAACTCTTCGCGTTCACGGAAAGGGAGTCCTTTCAAAACCCAAGTGGATGTATTGCCATCCACGACCGGCTGTACGGACCCATAATTCAGAACCTTGCCGGAAATTGTCCATCCGGCAGGCACAGTGATGCTGTAGCGGGACTCTACAGAGGGTAAATCGTCCTGAAACGCAAAGCTATCCTGTGCTTCAGTTGCCTTTTCCTGGACCTCCGAATCATAGACAAAGACGGACCCGATCTCGGGGTTATCGGCCTTGATCCGGCGCAGGCGAAAATCGTTATAAAGATCATCGGAGTAAGCTCCCAGATCTTCCACGCTGCTCTTTTCGAATGTCTTCGCGAAACCGCCGGGCGCTACAAGCCACGCGTGCAGATCCTTAACCTGGCGGCCCCCTTTTTCATAACTCTCCACGACTGCTGCTTCGCTCTTTCCTTCATGGGTCAAGATCTTCACCGCCCGGCGGTTTGCGATGTTCATCATGCCGGACGAATCAACCGTCACTCGCTTTTCTTCGAAGAGGACCACCGCGGGCACCCGCCCCGGATAAGCAGGCGCAGGGCGGGTAGCGATTTCCGAAACCCAGCCAGGCGCTTCCTTCTCCTTCGGTCTAGTCAATGCGGGCCACGCGGCAATCGCAATCGCCGCAACAGCGAAAATCAGCTTGCGCATTTATCTCTCCCTCAATGAGCAGCGGCGCTAATATCCGCGGCCTTCAGCGTCAGCATGTGATTATCGCCCTCATGCATGTTGTCAAAGACTCGCTTCAACGTAGGGTAGAGTTGCTTGTCGAAAACCAACAAGTCCTTGTTACCAAAACTCAGGCGGCGTTCATATTTCAGCAGCCTGTTTGCTTTGTCCAGACCCATGGTCACGCTGTAATCGCACGTAGGGGGCGCGTGTATTCCGGCCGGGGCATCGGCATGGTCCAGTTCAAACCCGGGTGGCAGTTTCAGCTCCACGGTATCGACTTCCGACCAGGGAAACTCGAAATAAATGTGGTTGTGCCGGGTACTGCCGGTAAATACGTTCCCAAATCCGGCAGCAAAGTAGTCGGGCTGTACAAACAGCCGCTTTCCCGTGCGTTGCGCGTAATGTGGAATCACGATGTGATACACGATGCCGACCGGGTTTGCGGCATCAGCGGACGCGAAGAAGCCGGCTCTTGTGAGCGAGAAGTCGGCAAACCGTCCTTTGAGTTCGTCGCGCAGTTCCTCTTCGCGCTGTGCGTCATTTCTGTCGCGATTGAGTTCCCGCCATTCACTCGCATAGTTCCCGAATCTCATCACGCGAATATCGCCTTCGAGCGTGCCGTCTTCGGAAAGCGACAGAACGCCGATGCGCCTCTTCATGTTTTCGGCCGCGGTCAACATCGGGGTCTGCACCATTTCAGGATGCTTGTCATCTGCGATCAGCGCGTATACACCCTGTTCCTCCCAGCGCAGCCGGCCTCCGGGGAGAGCCGGGTTTGTCACGTCATAGAGCCGCCACCTCCCGCCCACGTTGACAGCCGCTGCGGATGCGTTTAGGAAATATCTGGATTGCATCGCCGGACCGAACAGGATCGTAGCCCGATCGGACAAGTCCGCCAAGCGCGCGTCAAAGCCTAGAGACTCGGCCAAGGCCAGAAAAGCATAGTTGATGTCGCTCGCTGTGCCCTGCTTGCGGTGAAAGGTATCCAGGGTGTTCTTATTGACCTTGGTCTCATCCCGGCTGGCGGTTGCGATCTCATCCCGGTTCGTATCCTTTAACTCGGTCTGGCAGTAATGTAAAAGCCGGTTGAGTTTCTCGTCGTCATTTGCCGCGCCGGCGACGAGTTGCTCAGCCATCGCCTTAAGCTCGCCATTGACCTTGATCTCGTGACTGTATTCGTGGTAAAGATCCTTGCCGAGGGCCGTCCAGTATTGGTCCTTACCCGATTTGGAGTTTTCTTCGTAATAGATCAAGATCCATTGGCGGGCGCTGTATCTCGGTAATGAGAACGGTTCCTCATGAAATGCCGGCACATTCCTGACCGTAAGAACTTCAAAGCCATCATGTGTGGCTTGGCCGCGCTCCGGGTTGCAGCCAAACGGAAGATAGCGCATGGCTGGATAAGTGATGTAAATGTTCGATAGAGGTTTGATAAAGAAAGTCAACTCATCGACGGGATATTCGGTCTGTACGTCGAGGGGCTGGTAACGATTGGTGCGCTCGCCTTCGTTCTTATGGTAGCGATATTCAATGATGGAGCCAACTTCGACGGCTGGCATGGCAAAGGTGACAACCTTGGTTTTATAGCCCCGTTTCTCGAGAACTTTGTTGAAGATCGAGTCTTTGTTCAATTCAACGATTGAACCGTCCGGGTGAATCGTGCGCCCTTGCACGCCCGAGATCACTTCGGAGCGGTAGTACGGCAGTTGCACATTGCCTAGTTCCTTGCCGCGCTCGGTAAAAATCTTGAGGCGCACGTATTCGGTAACGATGTTCCGTGGATAGGAAACGCCCTGCTGCTCGTTGGAAATGTGGACTTCGCGGAAAAGAGCCTCGGCGTCCGCGTTCGGATCCACCCGGGACTGCTTCAGCGCGAGATCCGCAGGACTCACAGGCCGCCACTCAGCAATAGCGGGAACAGCAAACAACGTTGCCGCGAAAAAACAAAAGAAACCTTGCCGGAATGACATTTACGTATGCATTGCTCCCAACGCCTGTCAGAAGGGATGCAGCCTCCTTTAAGGATTAAATGCGAATGTGATTCGGAATATATATTGACAGCGGACTGGGGTAATTGGCAATCAGGTAAAGTCTGAGTCAGTACTAAGGTAGGACAGGGTCTAATTTGGAAGCCGGGCGTCGGACCTTTCAGGGATGCTGCCCGCACGTTCGGCTATCATGCGTACGGGAACATGTCGCTGACGGGGAACTCGAATGGGCCGCTGAACGGGCTGATGCCAACCAATCAAGGCGGTAATGCCTACAATCCGGCCAACAACCGGCTATTGGAAGCCGGCTACGACGCGGCGGGCAATATGAGCACGGTAGGCGCGCTGTCATTCTGGTACGACACCGAAGGGCGGCAGACGCAGAGCTACGATTCCGGCTCGCAAACGCGCGTGTATTACAGCTACGACGCGGATGGGCAGCGGGTGCAAAAGACCGTTTCCAACGGGCCGACGACGATTTACATTCACGATGCCTTTGGAGAGTTGGCGGCGGAGTATGCCACCAGCGCGACGGCCTCCGTCCTGCACGACCTGCTACTTGA
>DATIMA010000015.1:0-6888 GCA_035475915.1 Bryobacteraceae bacterium | reverse complement strand
ATTCACATCTGGGGCTGGTCGGATCCAGGCGAGAACGTGTCCGTTGCCCTTGAAGATTCAACCCAAACAACTAGCGCGGACGATCTCGGGCGCTGGAGCGTTTACCTACCTCCGCAACACGCAGGCGGACCTTTCCAGATCACCGTTTCCGGCACTAACCGCATCGTCCTGGACGACGTTCTGATCGGCGACGTCTGGTTTGCTTCCGGCCAGTCGAACATGGAAATGCCGCTAAGGGGGTTTCCGAACTCGGCGTTCGTGAACAATGCCGCCGAGGAGATCGCGCATGCGACGCAGCCAAACATCCGGTTGCTGAACATTGGACAGAAAGCATCCAGTTTTCCGCTCACGGATTATGGTGCGGAAGGGCGCCATCAGGAGCCGGGCGTCTCGCAATCGTGGACCGTATGCTCGCCGGAGGCCACGGCCGGGTTCTCAGCCGCTGCCTATTTCTTCGGCCGCGATCTGGTTGCAAAAGAGCATGTGCCCATCGGCCTGATTGATTCCACCTGGGGCGGCACGCCGGCCGAGGCGTGGACGAGCCTCGACGGCATTTCTTCGGATGCGGGGCTGATGCCAGTCTTTGCGGCGTACGCTCACATGATGAATGAGGAAGCGGAATTGCCGCTTGTCATGGCAAGCGAAAAGCGGGCGGATACCGCTGCCAGGAGTGCGAACCAGACGCCGCCCAAACATCCGTGGCGCCCCAATCCGGAGTCCTGGGCGCCGGCGTGGCTGTTCAACGGTATGGTTTCTCCGGCGCTTGATTTCCCCATCAAGGGCGTTATCTGGTATCAGGGCGAATCGAACGCAGACCCGGAACGGGCACCGCTTTACGCGAAACTCTTTTCGGCTCTCATTTCCGACTGGCGCACGCACTGGCATGAAGGGAACTTTCCGTTTCTGTTTGTTCAGATCGCAAACTTCAACGCCGGCGAGCAGCAGACCTGGCCCATTGTTCGCGAAGCGCAGCGGCGAACCCTCTCTCTAGCGAACACAGCGATGGCCGTTACGATCGATATCGGAACTCCGGACAATGTGCACCCGTCGGATAAACAGACAGTCGGCGCACGGCTGGCGCTTGCGGCGCGCGCGATCGCATACGGCGAGGACGTCGAGTACTCCGGCCCAATGTTCCGGCAGGTGAGCGCGGGGGACGGCAGCCTGCGCGTCTGGTTCGATCACGCCGAAGGACTTGTCGCAAAAGGCGGCACGCTGGAAGGATTTGAAATTGCCGGGGAGGATCATCATTTCGTCACCGCAACCGCAAGTATCGATGGCCCGAGCGTGTTAGTAACAAGTCCACAAGTTGCGCATCCCAAATTTGTCCGCTACGGCTGGCGCAATGCGCCGGTTGTGAACCTGTTCAATTCCGCTGGCCTTCCGGCTTCGCCGTTCACCTCTGAAGATACGATTCCAGCCTCTTAAGCGGAATTATGAAGAAACTTCTCGGCATCACGCTGGGAATTATGACCGCGCTGGGCGGGTTCGTCGATCTTGGCCAGATTGTGTTCACGATGCAGGCCGGGGCTTTGTTCGGATACAAGCTGCTGTGGACGGTCGTCCTCGGCACGGCCGCCATCATCGTTTACATGGAGATGTGCGGGCGAATCGCAGTGGCTGCGAAAGAGCCTGTCTTTGCCATTGTCCGGAACCGCCTTGGCTTCCGCCTGGGACTTGTCACACTGATCGCATCCAATCTTCTGAATGTCATCACGTGCGCGGCGGAATTGGGCGGAATTGGGATTATCTTGCACTTGCTAACCGGCCGGCCGGAGAAATTGCTGCTGATTGGGAGCACATTGGTATTCGGCGCGATCATATTTCTTTTCCGCTTCCAGTGGATTGAACGGACTTTCGGCCTTTGGGGTCTTGTGATGATTGTGTTTGCCGTTTCCGCGATCGCTCTACATCCGGATTGGAGCCAGGTTGCCCATGGCCTTCTGCCAACGATAGAACGCGGAAGCACAAAACAGAACTTGCTCTATGCTTATTTCGCGGTTGGGATGTTCAGCGCTCTACTCATGGAGTACGAAGTACATTTTTATTCATCCGGCGCAATGGAAGAGGACTGGACCGTCAAGGATCTGGGCGAGAACTTTATGGTTGCGTCGCTCGGGTCCGTTCTGGGCGCGGTGCTCACAGCGGCGTTGCTGGTGCTGGGAGTGCTTGTCTTTCTTCCACGCGGTATTTTCCCGGACAGTCTGAGCATCACGATTGCGGCGGGAGCTTTTCCTTTCGGACACAAGGCAATTTTGCTGGCGCTGTTGGGAACCATGGCGTGTCTTGCCGGAGCCGCCATAGAAACCGCACTCTCCGGCGCCTACAACGTGTGCCAGTTCTTCAATCTGGCATGGGGGAAAAATCGGCCCGCGAAATCGGTTCCTGTATACACCGCGATGTGGATGGGGATGTTCATCATTGCCATGCTGATTGCCGCGACGGGGCTGCGGCCGTTGCAACTGGTGGATATCTCGATCATTTTCGGAATGGCGATCATGCCGCTGACTTACTATCCCATTCTGCGGGCGGCGGCGGACAAGAATGTAATGGGAAAACACGTGAACAGCAGAGCAGATACGATTATCGGGACCGTATTCCTGATCGTTATCACTATCGCGGCGGTTGCCGCCATCCCGCTCATGATCGTCACTAACTCGGGACGGCCCTGAGAGAAGCCTCACCTGGAATGAGACACTAATCCCTTTAGATGGTGAACATCTTGCACCATTCGCAAAAGCTGGCAGGCGGATGCGATGAGCGGTGATCCTTCCTGGACCGCTCTATCAGATGAAGAGCTGCTCAAACTTCGCATTTGCGACCTGCACGTGCACATAGAAGGCAGCGAACTGGAGCCGCGCGTAGCGCAACTGTTCAACGAGCTCGAATGCCGCGGTTTGCCGCTAAAGCCAGGAACCTATCTTGGTGACGAGTGGTTTTCGCCCGCCGGGTCGCCGCTGATTGCGATTCCCTTCTTTCTCGCTCACCCGCGTCTGAAGCAACTGGAGCTGCACCAGATGCTTGAGGTCGAAGGCGGCACCGAGGAGTGGTGCCTGCAGTTGCTCCGGCATGAATGCGGGCATGCCTATGACCATGCTTTTGGATTTTCCAGGCGTGAGCGATGGGCGGAAGTTTTTGGAAGTCCCGACCTGGACTATGAGCCCGAGGCGTACCGCCCGCGCCCCTACAGCCGCAGCTTTGTACGCCACCTGCCGAACTGGTACGCCCAAGCTCACCCCGACGAAGATTTTGCCGAGACCTTCGCCGTCTGGCTTACTCTGAAACCGGAAGAGTGGCGTGTCCAATACCGCGACTGGAAAGCGCTCGACAAGCTTGAATACGTTGCCAGTCTGATGCAGGAAGCGCACGAAGCCCCAGCGTTACCGCCCTCGGCAAAAGCTCGCGGGCGGATATCGGAAGCAAGCCGTCTGCGCCGCACGCTCGAAAAATATTACGCTGCCAAGCGCAAGCTCTTTGCGCAAGATTTTCCCGACGTCTACGATTCCGATCTGCGCGCTATTTTCGAAAAGGGAGACTTCGGTGAGGAGAGTGCCGCTCAGATCATGCGTCGTGTTCAATATCGCTTATCAGCGGCGATTGTGCGCTGGACCGGTCAACACAAGTACGTCGTCGACCGGCTGGTGCGGAGCTTGATTACGCGAGCGAATGAGCTGAAGCTTCGTGCTCCGCGCGACCAGGCCATGCTGATGATTGAGCTAGCTGCATACTTGTCATCTCTGGTAACGAATCATCTCCACACCGGAAAATTCAAGAGGTTTGTCTGAGGATGAAGGTACTGGTCCTGTTCGATCTGCCGCGCCCCGTAGATCCCGCCAAGGCGTTCACGCCGGAAATTTTACGCGAAACACAAGATCGCCCTACCGAGGCCGATGTCATCACCTGCCTTGAGAGCCTGGGCCATGATGTCGGCACGCTGGCCGTTTATGACAGCGTTCCCGACGTCGTGGAAAAAATCCGCGCCTTCTCGCCCGACGTGGTCTTCAACCTTTGCGAGTCGTTTTTCAATGATCGCGCTAAAGAACCGAACGTTCCTGCGCTGCTCGAACTCATGCGCGTCCGCTATACGGGAGCCGGGCCCGAGGCGCTCATGCTAAGCAAGGATAAGGTGCTGGCGAAGACCGTTCTGATCTATCACCACATCCGTGTTCCGCGTTTCGTCCTGTCCAAAAAGGGGCGGCCTCTTCGCAGGCTGGCGAAGTTCAAATTCCCGGGATTCGTGAAACCGTCCGGAGAAGAGTCCTCCGACGGCATCGCCAAGGCATCATTCGCCCGCAACGAAGAGGAGGCGCTTGATCGTGCCCGCTTCGTTCACGAGAGCCTAGGCTGTGACGCGATGATCGAAGAGTACATTGAGGGCCGCGAGTTATATGTCAGCGTCCTGGGAGACCGCAGAGTGGCCGTGTTCCCGCCGCGCGAACTCTTTTTTGGCCGGATGCCGGAGAACGAGCCTCGATTCGCCACTTTCAAAGCGAAATGGGATACCGCATATCGCGAAAACTGGGGAATCCATAACGGACCTGCCGCCGTATTTCCCGAAGGCGTCGAAAAGAAGGTTACCAATCTCGCCCGGCGTGTCTATGCGCTTCTGAAAATTCAGGGCCTCGGCCGCGTGGACTTGCGGCTCACTCCTTCCGGCGAGCTGGTTTTCATTGAGGCAAACCCGAACCCTTCTCTGGAAGCCGAAGACGATTTCGCCCAATCGGCCGCCGCTGCCGGCATTACCTATCCGGCCCTCATTCAACGAATTCTGGACTCGGCGCACTGCTAAAAGGGGAAGAGCAGGAGGCTGTGATCCCGATTCAGCCCAATCAGAGCGCGGCGGGGTGCCCGTTTCGCGCTGCAACTCCACAATCCTCGCTTTTAACTGCTTTGCCGGCTTTCCGGAATTGGGCCGGCCATACAGATTATTCGCTCTCCCGGATCTGCCTCCAGATCGTAGATCGATCGAGCGGCCCACCTTTCTGCAATTGCCCATTTAGTTAGGCAATCAGGGAAGCTATGTTCTATGGTCGCCAATCCAGAACCAGAGATAGCCGTCTTGCCGCTTGAGCGCCAGCGCCCGGTAATTCAGCGTCACGCGTGCCGACCAGACTTCCTGCCCGTGGCGCTCTCCGAGCTTTTTGAATTGCAATGACGGATGCTGCGGGTTAGCGGTCAGCAGCGCAAACTGCTTGTCGGCCCGATCGCGGATATCCTACGGCAATTCGCGGTAGTGCTGCCAGAAGTCTGAATTCGCGCGGTGCTGTTGCATCCGGCGCTAAAGCGGCTGGATTCGACCGTTTTTCTCATCTTCCAAAGCCCGGAAAATGGCTTTGTCGAGACGACCGGAGGCGAGATCGGATTGAAGCCTTGTGTCGATGGGCTGTGGGTAATGCCGCTCGAGCCACGAATACAACTCTTCCAGTTCTTCCAGCGTCAATGCGCCGATAGCGCGCTCGATCTCTCGAACCGTATTGGAACTCATAGCTGCTCCGCTCTCCACTATTTTAACCGGGAAGATCCCACGAGTGACGCCCACAACGGAAGGGCCGGCGTATTCTGAGAAAGAAAGGTAGAACCTGAACCGCTCAACCATTTCGCGCCGCACCTTCGTAGCCTCGGCTGCGCCTGCTCTCGCTGCATCTTCACTCGCATCCGCCGAATCGAGCGCCGCTCCGAATATCGTGCTCGTCATCGCAGACCAGGTCCGGCGCGACGCCATCAGCGCATATGGACTCAACCCGGTCCAACTCACGCCTAATCTGGATGCCATGGCGGGCCGCGGCACTCAATTTCGCAACATGTTTACGAATCAGCCGTTGTGCAGTCCCTCGCGGGCCTGTCTGTTCACCGGACAGTACCCGGCGCGCAACGGCGTATGGCGCAATACCGGCAATGGCGTCGCCCTCAGCCCGAACGCCGCAACGCTCGCCACCGAATGCCGGAAGGCTGGATTCTCCACCAATTACATCGGCAAGTGGCACCTGGCCGAAGGTGCGCACGGACCCGTAGCTGCGGAGGACCGCGGCGGATTTCTCAACCTCTGGCAGGCGTCGAACGAGCTCGAACTCACTTCACATCCTTTCCAGGGCGATCTTTACGATTCAGACGGGCGCGCCATCCACTTCCAAAACGAGTACCGCGTCGACTTCCTCACCCGCTTGGCTACCGATTTCCTCAGCCGTGCCAGTACTGCAACGCCCTTCCTGCTGGTCGTTTCCTATCTCGAGCCACACCATCAGAATGATGAAAAGCGGTTTGTCGCCCCACCTGGCTATGCGGAGCGTTACCGCAACCCCGCCGTGCCGGAAGACTTACGCCATCTCCCAGGCACCTGGCAGCAGCATTTGCCCTCCTATTACGGTTGCATCCGCAGCGTGGACGAAGGCTTCGGCCGTATCCGGCAGGAACTGACGCGAAGGGGCTTAGACCGGCGCACGATCGTCGTCTTTGTGAGCGATCACGGCTGCCACTTCATGACACGCAATACGGAGTACAAGCGCAGCGCGCACGACGCCTCGATTCGGATTCCGCTGCTGATGGAAGGTCCCGGATTCGAAGGCGGACATGAAGTACGCCAGTTCACCAGAATGGTTGACCTGACTCCCACGCTGCTGGATGCAGCCGGCCTTGCAGTTCCTCCTTCCATGCAGGGACGCAGCGCAATGCCGCTCGTGGCCGGCAAGCCGGACGGTCGGACCGATGAAGTCTTCATCCAGCTATCGGAGTTCTGGACCGGGCGCGCGCTGCGGACTCCTAAATGGACGTATGTCGCGGTGGCTCCGCGCGAAAACGGCGAGTACCGGCCTATGCGTTCGGCCTCGCGTTATTTCTCTTTCCAGCTTTACGACAATGCCGCCGATCCCAATCAGCTTGTGAATCTCGCCG
>DATIMA010000014.1:0-5417 GCA_035475915.1 Bryobacteraceae bacterium | reverse complement strand
CTATCGCGAAGTATCTTGCGCTCTCGAAAGCGAACAATATTCCGATCGATGGCACGTGCGCCGACATCCTGCATGTCAACGGGCTAAAGAGCGATAAGCTTGCGCCCAAGTGGGTACTCGATTCCATTCGTCTGACCGGTGCGCTCCATACAAAGGTGTTGCTTCTGCCGTTCTTCGGTCCTTGGGCTCTGAAAACGCGTGCAGAGATGGATTACACGGGAGATCGCCTGCGCGAACTCGCGCCGGAAGCCAAAAAGGCCGGAGTCATTCTCGGTCTGGAAGACACAATCTCGGCGGAAGACAATGTGCGCATCATGGACCGTTCACAAGCGTCGAACGTAAAGGTCTATTACGACGTCGGCAATTCGACTGTAGCCGGATTCGATGTTGTGAAAGAGATTCGCTGGTTTGGAAAAGAGCGTATCTGCCAGTTCCACCTGAAGGACAATCCGCATTTTCTCGGCGAAGGCAAGATTCAATTCGCGCCCATTATGCGCGCTATTCGCGATATCAATTTTTCCGGTTTCGCCAATCTCGAAACGGACGTGCAGCCGGAGAATCTGGATGCTGGCCTGCGCCGCAATCTGGCCTATATTCGTCAGATCATGGGCCGAGCGTGAAACTCATCAGATCAATGCCTGGTTTGACTCACATCACAGCTATCTTCCTTTTCACTCTTGCATTGCCGCCGATAGCCGCCGCGCAGCAGTTCGATACCGTCATTCGGAACGGTCACATCATCGATGGCACCGGCCCGCCCTGGTACTCGGCCGATATTGGTATTCGAAACGGGCGTATCGCGAAAATTGGCTCGCTCCGGAATGCCCAAGCCCGCACAGTAATCGATGCGTCGGGCCTGGTGGTCACGCCTGGATTCATCGACATGCTGGGACAGTCCGAACTGTCTATGCTTGTGAACCCGCACGTTCCATCCAAAATCTTTCAGGGTATTACAACCGAAATCACCGGCGAGGGGGGCTCCATCGCTCCCATGAACGAGCGCATTCTGGCGGCGGACCGGAGCGGCTTCGAACATTATGGAATCACGCCCGACTGGACTACCTTCGCCGGATACTTCAAGCGTCTGCAAGGGCAGGGAATGGGAATTAACCTTGCCAGCTATGTCGGCGCGACGCAGGTTCGCCGGATGGTGTTGGGCGAAGAGGACCGCGCCCCCAATCCCACCGAGCTGGAGCGCATGAAGGCGTTGGTGAGGGAAGCGATGCAGCAGGGGACAGTCGGGGTATCCACTTCTCTTCAGTACGCGCCTGCGCCGTACGCAAGCACGGAAGAGCTGATTGCGCTGGCGGCGGAGGCATCGAAATTTGGCGGCATCTATGCCACACACATGCGGAGCGAAGGAGACACCATCGACCAGGCTCTTGATGAGGCCTTTCGCATCGGCCGCGAAGCTCACATTCCGGTGGAAATTTGGCATCTGAAAGCCGCTGGAAAACGGAATTGGGGACGCATGCCCGAGATCGTGGACAGAATCGACAAGGCGCGCGCGTCCGGTGTCGATGTCGAAGCAGACACGTATGCTTACCCGGCCTGGTTCAATACGTTCTCTGCGTTCATACCGCCGTGGGCCCACGATGGCGGCGATTCTAAAATGGTGGCGCGGTTGAAAGATCCCGCAACCCGCGCGCGAATCCGCAAGCAAATGGAAACCGATAGCAAGGGTTGGGACAACGAATGGCTGGAAATCCCCGGGCCGCAGGCGATTCTGGTCAGCGTGGTTCAGAATGCCAAGCTGCTGCCGGACCAGGGCAAGACCATCGCAGAGATCGCAAAATCGGAAAACAAAGACCCGATCAATACGATTTTCGATTTGCTGATAGAAGATCCCGCCATCTCCGTTGCCGTGTTCGGCATGTCCGAAAAGGATGTCGCGTATGCGCTCAAGCAGCCTTGGGTTTCGGTGGATAACGACTCGCAAGGTACCGCTCCTACCGGCCTGCTCGGCAAAGAGCACCCGCATCCGCGCGCATACGGAACTTTTCCGCGCATCTTGCGCAAATATGTTCGAGAGGAAAAATTGCTGAGCCTGCCGGACGCTATCCGAAAGTTCAGCGCGCTGCCGGCGCAGCGCATGCGCCTTGCCGATCGAGGCGTGTTGAAGGACGGCATGTGGGCCGATGTGACGATCTTCGACCCCGCGCGAATTCACGATGTCGCTACTTTTGAAAACCCGAATCAGTTGTCTGTTGGAATGGAATACGTGCTCGTGAACGGAGTCCCGGTGATTGCGCACGGCAAGATGACGAATGCGCTCCCCGGAAAAGTGCTTCTCGGGCAAGGCGCCCAGGAAAGGAACATCGACCATGAATAACTCGTCTCCTAGAAGAGGCTTCCTACGATCCTTGGGAGCGGCCGGAGCATTTCTCACCGGCGGCGCTGTATCCGGCGCGCAGCCATCTGCCGGAACCGCCGCGGCAGGGATTCAAGCCATCCCGGATTATGCGCGGCTGCAGAATCATCGCACGCTCAAACAATCCAGTTACGATCGGACCGGAGGCAACCGCGATTTCTGGCCGATCGCTCCGGGGCAAACCAAGGACGTGTTCCAGTCCGACGGGCCCGGGATCATCACGCATATCTGGTTCACGATCAATGCGAAGAGCGAACACCACCTGAAAGAACTCGTCATGCGCATTTACTGGGACGGCAATGTCAAGCCCAGCGTGGAGGTGCCGATTGGCGATTTCTTTGGCCTCAACCTGGGCGAGTATTTTCTGTATCAATCGGCGTTCCTAAACTGCTCTTCCGTCAAAGCTCTGAACTCCTATTTCGCCATGCCGTTTCGCCGGTCCGCGCGGATCACCATCACCAACGAGGGCCAGCAGCCGGTGGGCTCGTTCTATTCGAATATTGATTACCAACTTGTGCCCTCGCTTCCGGCAGACGCACTTTATTTCCACGCGCAATACCGCCAGGCTGCGCCGGTCCACGCCGCGAGCCCGGCAACCGATACCAACCTGGATGGCCGCGACAACTACGTATTCTTCGAGTGCCGCGGAAAAGGGCAGGCAATGGGCATCACGCTGGGAGTTATCCAAAACTCCGACCACTGGTTCGGTGAGGGCGATGAGATGATCTTTATCGACGAGGACTCCAAACCAACCATTAACGGCACAGGAACCGAAGATTACTTCTGCGGCGCATGGGATTTTGGCGGTGGAAAGTTTCCGTTCGCGAATCTATACAACGGGGCCCCCTATATTGTTCTTCCCGAGCTAACCAACGGACGCTATTGCCTGTATCGGTGGCACGCCGACAATCCGATCGCGTTCCAGCAATCTTTGAAATTTACGATCGAGCACGGCCACGCAAATGACCGCTCCGATAATTACTATTCCGTCGGATATTGGTATCAATCGGAGCCGTTTACCGATTTCCCGGCGCTTCCGGCAGTGGCAGAGCGGATTCCGGTCTTGAAGATGAGTTAAGAATATGCAAATAGGTTTTCGCACCTTTGACTTGTGGCAGATCGGGATCGGCGTTTGACCACGCATCCAGAAACTCGCGATACGCGCTCGTCGCTTCATCTTTCTTTCCCTGCTTGTCCCAGGCGAGCGCTATTCCGTAGAGGGCCCAACCGGAGCGCGGCCGCTGGGTGAGCGCATTCTGAAATGCTTTTCGCGCCTGGTCGAACTTACCCGCCCGGATGCAGGCCATTCCCAGAACCTCCATCGCGGGACGGGAGTACTGCGGCGGCTCCGAATAGCCTAGCTGCTTCTCCCGCTCGTCCGCCTGCTCCAGCAGCTTGCGGCCGGCATCCAGATCGCCTTTCGCACTTGCCAGATTGCCTCGAAGTTCCAGAGATGCTGTGCCTAAAAGCTTCGCTACCCGATCGCGATCCGATTTATCAGGAGCCTTCAGATCTTGCTCCGACATCCGCCACAGCGACGCATCCAGCATATTCGAATCCTGCTCCGCCTCGCTGAGCTGGTTCGCGTCGACCGCGTTCATTCCGCGAGCGTATTGAACCAGCCCATCCCGGTAACCGCGCGCCCACATGCTCACCTTGTCGTCCGGAACTCCGAACTGCATCGGCTGATGGATCACGTCATCCCATTTCGCGAATCGAATAGCCAGTCTTGCCGGAGCGCTGCCAATCTGCAGCACATAGAAGCCCGGATTACCGGAATGGTCCGGATCGTTTGCAAGGCCGGCGAGGGAATGCGCATGTTCGCGTCCTTCGGTGTAGCGGCCCTCCTCGGCGCAGTCGGCAATCAGATAGGCGATGTTATGCGCATAGTTCCAATCGTCGTGAGGAGTGACATGCTGCTTCGCCATGTAGTCCTGATCGACACGCATCGCCTGCACAAAGATCTGCCGCGCTCGATCGTAGTCGCCAACGCGATAGAAGATGTGGCCGGGCATATGAACCATGTGCCCGGATGCCGGAGCCAGGGCGCCCAGGATATCGGCGCTTTGTAACGCTCTTTCCGGATGGTCCGTAACTTCCATCGCATGAATCCAGAAATGGTTCACCGCCGCATTGTCCGGATAGTCCTGAAGCAGATCGCGCAGCATCGCCTGACCATACAGCGTGCCCGGCCGCGGATCTCCTTTCTCGTTGTACCCATGGCCTCTGGAAAGCGCATACAGCAATTTCGCTTCGAGATCGTCCGGATAATGCGCAATCAGCGCTTCCATCTCTTTGGCGAAAGCCCGGTCCGCTTCATCGCCTTCCTTATCCGCAGCCGCGGTATACGCCCGGATATAACGCTGTTCGTGATCGGAGGCTTCGCCGTCCAGATCCTTCGCCCTGGCGAGTTCCTTTTTTGCCTGCGCGGAATCGCCGCCGCGAAAATCCAAGGCTTGGCTCAATCCCCAATGGCACATGGCGCAATCCGGATCGAGGCGCGCTGCCTGTTCAAATGCCCGCAGCGCTTCGTAATCCCAGAAGCAATGCAGCAGTGCAAGACCCTGATCGAACCACTGCTGCGCCTCTGTTGATTTTGTTGTAATGGCGACGTGCGCGGTGCCGATTCCTTTCATATGCTGCGGAGCGGGCAGCTTGGCCAGATCCACGCTGGACTCGTCAGGCGGCGGGCCATGGTGGTGTGTTTGCGCCAGCGCACACGTGCAAGCCAGCAGCACAACAAAATACTTCATTTCCGGTGGAACGATTCTACCGAATTGGCGATGGCGAGGCATGCCTCAGTCCTACGAAATCAAGTCGGGTGGCGATTCGGGTGGAGGGGATGGCTGGTGAGCAACTTTGCGGTGTAGCGGAGGGGAAAACGGACGAAGGCTTGGGCGGTCTCCACGAGATCGGCATTCAGGTCCGGGTCACGCTTGACCATTTCATAGATCTCTTCGCGAACCTTATTTGCTCTTTCATGAGCGCGGCGGCACTCGTTGTAGAACTGCAGGTAATTGGAGGCGGCGCGGTTGAAGGCGCGCTC
>DATIMA010000013.1:0-5614 GCA_035475915.1 Bryobacteraceae bacterium | reverse complement strand
CAATGCGGGCAGCCCGCATTGACCCGCAAGCGGCGTTAAGGACGGAATAAGCAAGACCTCAGATCGTTACTGTCATGTTGACTGCTTTTCCGGCCTGAAGCGCTTCACCTTTGATGACCTTGGGCGCGATCGTCGCCCCGTTCGGTGGGTGAATGTGAATCATCAGATCGCCTGTGAAACCGGCCGCGGCCGTCACGGAGATCTGCCATTCTTTATCGCTGACCGCTTTTGTCGTCCAACTCACCACACCGAAGCGTGTCGGACACTTCTCCACACGGATCTGTTGCGCTGCCGCAAACCAGTGCTTCGGCGCGGCTTTCTGTAAATGGCACACGTCGTTATCGCTCTCCTCATAGCAGAGTAGCCAGCGCAATCCTAAAGCGGGTTGCAGTACGCTGTTCACAACCGCCGACCACGCGTAGGGGCTTCCATCGCCGGGAAAACTTCCCGGCAAGTAGGCGTCTTCAGGAGAGTATCGATTGCCCGAGTCGGCGGCGTAACAACACAGTGAATACAACGTAAGCAGGAACGGCCGGTAGTCGTCCTGCCGGATGCGGGCCGCCAGAGTGCCGTGCGCCATAAAGTTGGATGTGCGGGCTACGTCGCCATCCGTGTGCAGGCCCATAATTTGCTGCCCAGCGATTTCGCGATGCTTCAGGTGGCCCAGATCCAGAGCCGCGTCGCCCCAATCAGCCGTGAACCAGTCCATCATGAAGCGATGGTTTTCATAGCTGGTCAGATGTTTGGGTTCGCGATGGATGTCATCCGGTGTGAAGGGAGTAATTCCGGATTCGCGTATCGCCGCATTCCCGGCCTGGATCGTCGCTTGTAAAGACCGTTCGATGAGCGTGCGCATTTCGGATGCGATTTCGGCGTAGTGCTTCGATTCCTGCTGTAGCTCCGGAACGTTATGCTCCTGCGCGGCGCGCGCGAGGCAGCGCGAGTGTTCGACAAAGCCGCGCCAGGTCCAGATTGCGTTTTGAAAATAGTACGGATGCGAATTGGGGAAGTCGTTTTCGGGATCCCCGAGATCTGCTTCCGGTGAACCCCACATGAGGCCGTGGCGGCGGTCCGTCGGCGGAAAGGTCGTCTTGCTGTATTCGTAGCGCTTCAAGACAAAGCCGATCATGCGCCGCAGAATAGGCAGCCTCCGGTTCAGGCTGTCGATGTCATGGGTGTGATCGTAGGCGCGAGCCGAGTTCCACAGAAAAACGCCCGCATTCAGAGGAGCTTCCACTTGGTCCTGCGTGTTATAGAGAAAATTTCCGTCTGGGAGGATGTACTGGTCGAGATAATGCTGGAAATACGGCTCCACCTCGGCGTCCAGGTTCCAAAGCTGGTGCGCCCAGACGAATTCGTAGTGAGCCACGGGAAAGAGCGCGTGGCTTCGCTCGGGGATTTTCGTATACGCGCCTTCACCGATCTGATATGTGGGCTCCAGCCCGCGATAGCTACATCGTGACAGAGTAATTCCGGCTCTGGCCGCATCGAGCAGCCACGGATCGGGAATGTCCACGTGCATATGATCGTCGAAAAAGTGCTGCCAGTAATTGGCCACGCCGGCCAACTCAGAGAAGAATCCTTCGGCGGTGGTGTTCCAGTAACGATCATGAGTGGCTTGCGGGGTGATGACGCGCACACGCCCGATGGGACGTGCATCAGCGCCGGGAGGCAATAAGACGATTACTTCATAACCCGCATGGGATTCCGGATTCCACACGCCGATGTCCGCAACAGGAAGATACCCACCCAGCAGAGTGCGCTTGCTGTAACCTGGCACGTAACGGTAGTCGCTTGGATCCTCTCCGGGGAAGAACTGTCGGGGATCGAAGATCGCGCCGACCAGATCGGGCGCCCACAGCCCCTGGCCTTCCGGTTTAGAGTTGAGCTGGCGTGATATGCCGTCTGCCTGAAGAAAGAGCGAGCGTAGCGGCCCGGCCTGTTCGTTGGCGACCAGCGTGTAACCGATGTATTCCGCTCCGAGCGCGGCGACGTTCTCATAGCACGGGTCTTCGTTCGAATTGAGAATGTAGGCGGCGAGCTGGTCGGGACCGGGCACATACGGAACCTCGCGCGTGAAGCGGATATGCGGGGTATTCGTTGGCCGCGGCCGGATCTTTTCCAGGCTGCCGATTCCCTTCGGCACACGCAGGATCACGCCTTCCGCTTCCGTAACGAACACGATCATGCCGCGATGCGTCACATGCTTTTCAAAGACCGCGGTCGCGCTTCCGTTCATCCCGGCGACGGTCAGAAGCTGCCAACCGTCGACTGCTTCGCCGGATTTCAAACTCCGGACCTGCGCAAAGGTAGGAGCTTTTTCGAGCGCCTCGCGTTCACCCGGCAGGAAAAGTGAATACTCGTTCGGGATGCGGCCCGGTGAATAGCGGCCCTTGGCCAGGGATATTTTCTGTTGAGCCTGCGATGCGCTTGCGGCAGAGGCCGTGTAGCAGATGCCGAGAGTTTGCAGGAAGGAGCGGCGGTTCATGGCTCTTTCAGATTGCCAAACGCCGCTCTCGACCGTTCCAGGAGATTCGCTGGAGAAATCGGGACCGTCTACCTGACTATCTAGTGCGCCGCCCCAATTCGTAGCGCGCACGGGATGGAAGCTTGCAGAATTTTCGGGCCAAACGGGTACTCTTGACGGGCGTTCTGATCGCAGTCAACCTGGCAGCAGCTTCTGACGGCCTGGAGGAATCCTGGCGTCACGAGATTCTGAAAGGCCACGCGATGATGCAAAGCGGCCGTCCCCTCGATGCAGAGCGCGCCTATGCGCAAGCGCTGTCTATCGCAGGAAAATCTCCATCAACGGACCTGCGATTCATACTCGCGCTGTACGATCTCGCGCTGGCCTATCAAGGCGAGGGCCGGCATACCGAGTCAGAGCAGCTTCTGGAGAAAGCGCGCAGGCTTTCTGCCGGCACACTGAAGCAGGATGATTCCGCAAGTTTAGCGATTACCGAAAGCATTGGAGTTCAGCTTTTCTATCTTGGACGATACTCCGAAGCAGAGACGTTGTTCAGAGATGTACTCTCGCGGCGCGAGCGAGCGCAGGGGCACGAACAATGCGACACCGCCAAGACGATGAACAATCTGGGTGGCCTGTACGCAATCACTGGAGGCGCAGCCAAAGCGGATCGCTTGCTGCGCGAGGCCGCCAGTATCGAAGAAAAGCACTGCCCGGCTAATGACCTGGAAACCGCAAAGCCATACAACAACTTGGCGTCGCTCGAAGAAAACTCCGGAAAATATGAACAGGCCGACGAGGATTACAGAAAGGCGCTGGAGATTGTTGGCCGTTCGGTTGGCGAACGGCATCCTGAGTTCGCTTTGGTGCTGGCAAATCGCGCTCGATGTAATCTGCGGCTCCGGCGATATGAGGCGGCTGAGGAGATGTGCAGCCAGTCCATCGCAACAATTCGAAATAGCCTGGGCGATCGAAGCCCTCAATTGGTCCTTCCACTCACAATCGAATCTGCCGCGCTCAAGAAGCTGAATCGAAAAGCCGAAGCGAAACAGCTTTTAGGTCAAGCCGAGCGCCTAGCAAAGGACGACCCAACGGCTCGAAGCCGGCAAATGACGATCGACGTGCGGTCGCTAACGAGCCTCTCTCCGGCGCGGTAGAGCCCGTCTGTGCGGTTCTAATCGGCGTCAGCTATTCGTACCGCAACGCAACCAGCGGGTCGACCGATGCGGCGCGGCGGGCGGGCACAAAGCTGGCCGCGAGGCTCACGGCAACAATGCCCAACGTGGCCAGGAAAATAGTCAGCGGGTCATACGGAGCGAGTCCATAGAGTAAGGAGCCGAGGGCGCGGGTGGCCGCGATAGCGAGCGGCAGGCCGATGCCGATGCCAATGGCACAAATCAGCAGGCTTTCGCGCAGTATCATCCACAGAAGTTGAGTACGCTGTGCGCCGATTGCCATGCGGATGCCGAGTTCGGGAGTGCGGCGATTCACGTTGTAAGCGAGCGTTCCATAGAGGCCGGTTGCGACTAACAAAACGGCCAGGCCGCCGAAAAAAATGGACAGGCGCGCAACCAGCCGTTCTTCCGAGAGATCTTGGTCAAACTGCGCCCGCTGGGTCATGGGCTGAAGCAGCGCCAGATCGGGTGCAAAGGAGGCCACAGCCGTTCGTATCTCTTTCCAAAATCCGGAAGGTTCACCGGAGACACGCAACTCCACGTGCATCGCTCCCACTTCCTCCATTTGCATGAACGGGAAATAGGCCATCGGAATGTCGTCCTCGCGTATGCCGGTATACTTACTATCCGCGGCAACTCCGACAATGGTGAAGGATAGCTTCGGAGTAAACGACACCTGATGACCCAGCGGCTGGCGGCCGTTCAGGAATTGCCGGGCGAAGGTTTCGTTCACGATGGCAACTTTCGGAGCGGAATAGGAATCTGCATCCGTGAAGTCGCGGCCCAGGCGAATCGGGATGCCAAGCGTGCCGAAGTAGTCCGAACCGACATCGTTCCACCGCATCAGGTTAGAGCCAGCTCCGGAGGTGGATCGCGGATCGCGCCCGTCGACGAGAGCACTGGTGTTGTTGCTCCAGCCTGAGCCGAGCCGGTTTCCCATCAAAGTTGCCGATTCAATGCCCGGAAGAGAGCGCAATTTAGTGAGCAGATCCCCATAGAAGCGAATGGTTTCTGTAGTGGAATGTGTTTTGATCTGGGGATTCAGGCCGAAGACCAGAAGGCCGCTCGTTTTGAAACCTAAGTTGACGTGCTCCAGGTTGCGGAGCGTTTGCACTAACAGGCCCGCGGCAACCGTGAGGATCAGACAGAGCGATATCTGAAGCGCAACGACCGCTCTCGTCGCGCGCGATTTCGATCTCTCCTGAAATGCGGTAGCAGATGAATTCTTTAAAGCGAGGCCGATGGGCACTCGAAGGGTTGTGAATACGGGGGCAAGGCCAAAGACCAGCCCCACCAAGCCGGAGATCGCGATGGTGAAGAACAACACGCGCACGTCCGGCGCAAGACTGAATTCCATTTGTCCCCAGACGGCCAACACCCGGGTTGCAAAAAGAGCAAAGAGCCATCCGAGCAGAGCCCCGCACGCGACCAGTACTAAGCTTTCGGCGAGTAACTGGCGAAAGAGCCGCAGCTGGCTTCCGCCGATTGCGAGGCGGATACTTAATTCGCGCTGCCTGGCGGCGTTGCGCGCAGCCAGCAGCATAGCTACATTTCCGCACGCGATGAGGAGAATGAGACCGACCATCGCCAACAGAACGTAAAGGGGCTTTTGGACACCGTCATGATCCTGGCCGATTCCACGAGCCGGTACCAGGGCCAATTTGCGCGGAGCTTCACCCTTGCGAGGATGACCATCAAAATGTTCATATGCGGCGCGCTGAAAGGCCGGCGCCAGCATGGCTTGTGCCTGAGCCTGAGTGATACCGGGCGCAAGCCGGCCGATTAGCAAAAGGCACCACCAGTTCGGAGCCGCGTAGTAATTTTTTCCGGCTGAGCCCCAGGCATTGAACTCAGGCCGTTTCTGAAGCGGGATCCAGACATCGATCGGGTTACTTTCGACGCCGGCAAAGCTTCGTGCCGCCACACCCACGATAGTGAACGGGGCGCCCTTGATATAGAGCGGCTGACCGAT
>DATIMA010000012.1:0-13988 GCA_035475915.1 Bryobacteraceae bacterium | reverse complement strand
TGCGTGCTCGAAGCGGGCGACTGGTTCGATTGCACCAAGAATTCGAAGATGTTCGAGTGGCCGTACCAGGTTCCGCACCGCGGCGCGGGCACCAAGTACAAACCGTGGGGCGCTTTCGATGCAACAACCATTGGGGGCTGGCAGGTTCCGGGCGAACCCTATACCAACGCGCCCGGCTCCGATTGGATGTGGTGGCGCGCCCGTATGCTGGGCGGCCGCACCAACCACTATGGCCGCATTTCGCTGCGCATGGGCCCGTACGATTTCAAACCTTACAGCCGCGACGGCAAGGGTTTCGATTGGCCCATCACATACGAAGAACTTGCTCCTTATTACGACAAAGCCGAAGAGCTAATAGGAGTTTTTGGTTCCATTGAACATCTGGAGAACACGCCGGACGGTAAGTTCCAGCCTCCACCCGCCCCGCGCGGTTACGAACGCCTCATCAAAATCGCCAGCGACAAGCTCAAGATTCCCTGCATTCCGTCCCGGCTCGCCATCCTGACCCAGCCCTTGAACGGGCGTCCGGCCTGCCATTACTGCGCGCAGTGCGGCCGCTCTTGCGGCGTGAATGCGAACTTCAATTCGCCGGGCGTCCATTTAATCCCGGCCATGAAGACCGGCAATCTCGAGATCCGAACCAGCGCCATGGCCCGCGCAGTTCTGCTCGGCGGCGACGGCCTGGCGACCGGCGTTTCCTATGTGGACAAGAAGACCCGCAGCGAAGTCCAGGTCCGCGCCAAAATCGTGGTGCTGGCCGCAAGCTGCTGCGAAACCGCGCGCATCATGCTGAACTCGAAGAGCAGCCAGTTCCCGAACGGCATCGCCAACTCGTCTGGCCTGGTGGGCCGCTACATTATGGATACGGTCGGCTCCGCAGTGAGCGGTTTTCTACCGATCCTTCAGGACCTTCCTCCACAGAACGAAGATGGCGTCGGCGGCATGCATCTCTATATGCCGTGGTGGCTGTATAAAGAACAACTGGCGGGCAAACTTCCGTTCGCACGCGGCTATCACATCGAACTAGGCGGCGGGCGCAACCAGCCGGGCGCGGGTATCTTAGGAGGTTACGCGACGCATTTTCTTGACGGCGGGTACGGCGTTGAAATGAAGAATAACCTCCGGAAACTGTACGGCTGCGATGTGCATTTCTCGGGACGCGGTGAGATGATCCCGAACGAAAACAGTTACTGCGAAATCGATCCGAATACCGTGGATGAATGGGGCATTCCGGTGCTCCGCTTCCATTTCAAATGGAGCCAGGACGAGATCCTGCAGGCCAAGCACATGCAGGAAACCTTCCAGGAGATCATCGAGAAGATGGGCGGAATCGTCACCCGCAAGCACGGCGCGGACACCGACTGGGGTATCTCCCGCGGGGGTGAGATCATTCATGAGGTGGGCGCCACCAAGATCGGCGATAATCCAAAGACATCCGTTCTCAACAAATACTGCCAGGCCTGGGACGTGAAGAACCTCTTTATTACCGATGCAGCGCCGTTCGTGAGCAACGCCGACAAGAATCCGACGCTCACAATCAGCGCGCTCGGATGGCGCACTTCGGAGTACGTCGTCGATCAGGTCAAAAAGCTGAACGTTAAGGTTTAGGGAGCGTAACATGCAAGAAAACGAAAAGTCGGGTGTCAGCCGCCGTGATCTATTCCAGATTTTGGGCGCGGTCCCGGCGGTCGCCGCGCTTGCCGGAAGCGCTGGAGCGCACCCGGCGCATATGCACATGGCGGCGCAGAGTACCGCCCAGCAAGGCCCCTACAAGCGCCAGACCTTCGACGATCATCAGTGGCAGACCATTAAGGTGCTGTCCGATCTCATTATTCCCGCGGACGAGCACGGCGGCAGTGCAACCCAGGCCGGCGTCCCGGAGTTTCTGGACGACTGGATCGCGTTTCGCACCGAGCAGGATGGCAACGAGGACCTGAAGGCGCAGATCTTCGGCGGCCTCATGTGGCTCGACCGCGAATCGAACGCGCAGTTTCAAAAGAATTTTGCCGATGCTTCAGCCGATCAGCAGAAGCAGTTGCTCGACCGCGTGGCCTATCCGAAAAAAGCCGCCAAAGAAGATCACGCCTGGGTGGTTTTCTTCAGCGAGTTGCGCAGCTTGACCGTCGGAGGCTACTTCTCAAGCAAGATGGGCGTTGCCGCCTTGCCATACCTCGGAAATACGGCGGTTGAGCACTGGGATGGCTGCGATCCCAAGGTGTGGGCCATCATCGAAGACCGAATGAAAAACGGCTACACCGGAATTCTGGAATCGAAGCCCTGGAGCGCGGCCTAAGGTATTAGTTACTCCCGTTAGTCGTGGCTCAGAAAGCGCTTCCCACGTCTTCAACAGCTTACCGACCCGCGACCAACGGGAGCGGCGATAACGAATTTTCCGCTTAACTCTTTTGACTGATGCGGCGATCCAGTTCTGACCAGATCGCGGAGACCGGAACCGAAGCTAGTGATTCGACTGGAATGGGCGCTTCATCGCGACGCCAGGACCAAACCTGCCGGGTTTCGGGATCAACTACATAAACGCACGGTATCCCCATCTCACCGTAGAACTGGCACTTCGTCAAGATTTGCGAGAACTGATCGTCAGGGGACAGGATTTCGACAACAACTTCAACGGGCCGCGTTGGATAAGGCACTTCGACCTGCCCAGGACGGACCGCCGACACGTCCGGAAGAGGCTGGAAATCCGCTGAGATCTTGAGCTTCAATTCAGCGGCCGATTCGTATCCGGCATCATCTAGAAAGCGCATGATGATCTTCTGAAGCATGCTATGAATCCAGGTGGGCATCGCCTTTTGGACCGGTTGGCCGAACCAGTACTCGAAATACGGCTTTTGCTGGCCGTACTGCTGATCGAACTGTTCAACGGTCACGGCCTTTTCTCCTCTATCATTTCTGCATCGGAAGCTCACTCACGGGCTTTGTTCGCTTCCGCCGCTTCAGCGCGTTCTGCACCATTAAATACTCTCCTAAATTTTCCAGCGTCACCAGGCCGATTATATTTCCGTTTTGCATCACCGGCATGGTCCGCACCGGCGCAGTGGATAAGCGCGTCAAGACGCGCTCCAGCATCTCGTTGGGATCGGCGGTTGCAAATTCGCGCTGCATCACTTTTGTGACCAGTTCGTTCGGTCCAAACTGTTGTAAGCCGGCCAGCAGATTGTTCCGCGTAAGAATGCCCATCACGGTGTCGCCCCACATGACGGGAAAATCGTGCTGCGACCCGTCCAGCATCACTTTCACCGCCTCGCCCAGCGTATTACTCGTCATCAGCTTCGCGAAACTGGTCTGCATCGCATTGCGGATGGGAATGCCGGAAAACGAATCTTTAATCTGTACCGATTGCGCTTCATGCGCAGCACCGATCCAGACGAACAGCGCGATAAACAACAGAAATGGATTCAGGAAAAGACCTACGAGTCCGAAAAACAGGGCAAGCGCCTGGCCGACACCCGCCGCCACCTGCGTGGCACGGACGTGATCCATGCGCGTAGCCAGCAGAGCGCGCAGAATCCTCCCCCCATCCATGGGAAAAGCGGGAATAATGTTGAAAACGGCGAGCACGAAATTGGCTACCAGCATCCTTTCCAGGAAAGGGCCATTGGTTAAGCTCAACCCCGACACCGGCTTGAAGTCATTGGTGAAGAATAAGCCCAGCCAGATGCCCACTCCGATCACCGCGTTGACCAAAGGCCCGGCGATTGAGACCCAGAATTCCTGCCAAGGTTTGTCCGGCATGCGCTCGAACCGGGAGACGCCCCCGATTGGCAGCAGCGTGATGTCTTTGGTCGGAACTCCGTAGTGCCGCGCCGTGAGCGCGTGACCAAACTCATGCAGCACCACACAGGCGAACAACACCAGAATAAACACGACACCGCTTATGATCGCGTTCAGAGAGTGGCCCGCGAGCCAGTGCACGATCACTACCCACAGGATCAGCAGGAAAAACGTCGCGTGCACATAAACGTTAATCCCGGCGAATCTCCCGATTTTGAAGGACCAGCGCATCCAGTTTCCGCTCTTCTAACGAATAGCAGAACTCAGGAATGCGCCGCTATTTACAGCTTCGTTGTCGATGCGCACTCCGGGTGACCGCAGCCGCACTGAATGTCAGGAGTCTTGCCCGCGCTCTCACAGAATGTGCTGCAATAATCGCTGCCCTGTTTGGCCTGACATTTACAGCTTGGGTGCGCACACTTCTTGTTATCTGCCATACTTCCTCCCGAGGTTTGACTCATAGCCGCCTCTAACCGATCAGCATTCTTTTTGCGTGCAGTCCGTCTTACGCTTAGGAGGGCTGCTTGCACGAGCATTGGCACAAGGATGCAATTATCTACGCTGTCGAAGTGGAGAATTTCCGGGATGGGAACGGCGATGGTATCGGCGATTTTACCGGGCTGACCCGGGAAATTCCCTATATCGCCGGGCTCGGTTTCAACGCCATCTGGCTTCTGCCTTTTCACCCCACGCCCTTTCTGGACAACGGCTATGACGTTACCGATTATTACGGCGTCGATGAGCGCCTCGGAACCCTTGGCGAATGCGCTGAGTTTATCCATCAGGCGCGGTCGCACGGCCTACGGGTCATCATGGACCTGGTTGTTAATCACACCTCAGACCAGCATCCCTGGTTCCAGGCTGCGCGCCGCGATCCTGCTTCGCGTACCCACGATTTCTATGTCTGGAAGAAGCACAAACCGAAGAACGCAAAAGATGGCGTCGTGTTTCCCGGCGTGCAGAAGGCTACCTGGACATTCGATCGCACCGCGCGTGAGTACTTCTTCCATCGTTTCTACAAATTCCAGCCGGACCTGAACATTTCAAATTCCGAAGTACGCAGCGAGATCTGCCGGATTATCGGCTACTGGCTCCAGCTTGGCGTCTCCGGATTCCGGGTGGATGCCGCGCCGTTTCTCATTGAAATGAAAGGCACGGATTCCGAACAGGGAATGGAATCCTACGAGTATCTGCGCGAGTTTCGAGAATTTCTCTCGTGGCGAACAGGCGATGCCATTCTGCTGGCTGAAGCCAACGTCCCCATAGACAAGATCACGGAGTATTTCGGGGAGGGAGACAAGATGAACATGCTGTTCAATTTCATCCTGAACCAGCAGATCTTCCTAGCGCTTGCCCGCAAAGATTCCGTGCCGCTGGTGGAAGGCTTGCTCAAGATGCCGCAGATTCCTCCGACCTGCCAGTGGGCAACGTTTCTTCGCAATCATGACGAACTCGATCTGGGAAGGCTCACCGACACCCAGCGCCAGAAGGTTTTTCGGGAATTTGCGCCGCGGCCGGAGATGCAGCTTTACGGGCGCGGTATTCGCCGCCGCCTCGCTCCCATGTTCGATGGGAACATCGACCGCCTGAAGATGGCTTACAGCCTGTTGTTCTCGCTTCCGGGTACGCCCGTGATTCGCTATGGCGACGAGATCGGCATGGGAGACGATCTCAAGCTGAAGGAGCGCGATAGCATCCGGACGCCGATGCAGTGGTCGGAGGAGGCAAACGCAGGGTTTTCTACGGCCCAGCGCGGAAAATTGTTTCGTCCCGTTATCTCCGGCGGGGCCTTCGGCTATCAAAACGTGAATGTCGCGGCGCAGCGGCGCGACCCCGGTTCCCTGCTGAACTTTACAGAGCGTTGTATCCGGCTCCGGAAAGAATGCCCCCATTTCGGCCGCGGGCCCTGTGAGATTATTGAAACTAATCAGCCGGCCGTCTTTGCGCACGCGTGTTCCTGGGATGACAGCACCATCGTCGCGGTTCACAACCTCTCCGATAAAGCCTGCACGCTGGAACTCGACCTGAGCGATTTCCGCGCCCAGCGCGTTGTTGATCTGCTCTGCGATCAGCAGGACATCGCTCTCAAGAGCAATGCGCTCCGCCTCAGCCTCAAAGGCTACGATCACCGCTGGCTGCGCATCTCGAGTCCTTCCCGAACTTAAGCCGCTCTTGCGTTTGATTGCGACGCAACCCTGAAACCGCAGTCTACGTCCCACCCGCTGATATACTTAGCTTCTTTTGGGGCCTTTTCGTTTGATAAACAAAGCAGTCTTATTCTTTCTCTTTTCTGCCTTTACTCTTCGGGCACAAACTTTCATCAATGGACAGGCTGCTCGCGCTGTTATCGGGCAAACTACGTTCACGGGCGGCGGTTCCACCGCCAGCCAGCAGATATTAGGCGGCGTCAGTGGCCTGGCGTATGCCAACAACAAGCTGTTTGTCGCCGATTCGAACGGCGTCGGAGCCACTCCGCTGAACAATCGCGTGATGGTATTCGATACCAGCCAGATTCCCGCGCCGCGTGCTGACCTGACCACCGGCTTTACTCCCACGGACCCATCTTGCTATCTCTGCGGCTACCTCGCGGTCAACGTGCTCGGGCAGCCCAATTACACCGGGACAAACCCAGGCGTCACGAGCCAAAGCATGCAAACTCCCAACGCGGTAGCAACCGACGGGCAGATGCTGGCTGTAGCCGATACCAACAACAACCGCGTCCTGATCTGGAAATCCATTCCCAGCACCGTGAACGCTCCCCCCGACCTGGTGGTGGGGCAGGCGGATTTCACCCATGGCACTGGCGCCACGTCGCAAACTTCGCTGCTTGGTCCGCAAGGCGTCTGGCTCTCCCAGGATGGGAAGCTCTTCGTCGCTGACTCTGCAAATAATCGCGTGCTGATCTGGAACCACGTCCCAACTGCGAACAACCAGCCGGCCGACGTGGTGCTGGGTCAATCCAGTTTTACTTCCGGCGCGATACCGTCAGGCTGCAAAGCCATAAACTTAACGAACACGGCCGCCGCCAATGAGCTGTGTAATCCGGTATCCGTAACCTCGGACGGCGTTCACCTCTTCGTTTCCGATCTTGGTTTCAATCGCGTCCTCATCTGGAATCATATTCCGACCAGTAATGCGCAGCCGGCCGATGTCGTCGTAGGCCAACCGGATCTTTCGGGTGCGGCCCCGAACAATCCCGCGACCTGCGTCGGAGCGCCCCCGGCTGCTACCAATGGCCCTTGCGTCGGCGGTCTGAATTTTCCGCGTTTTGCGCTTTCCGACGGCACTCGCCTGTTCATTGCGGACGGCGGCAATAACCGCGTGCTGATCTACAATTCGATCCCCACGAGAAACAGTGCGTGGGCGGATGTTGTTCTCGGCCAGCCCGATTTCACTAAGGACATTAACTCCAGCCAGACCATCTCCATCGCGAGCACCGCTATCGATAACACCGGCGCCGTGGACACCATTCCCGGCCCGTTATCGCTGGCATTCGATGGGGTCAATCTCTACGTAAGCGATCCCTATAACCGCCGCGTTCTGGTCTTTACTCCGGGTGATACGCCGCTTGTGCCTTCGAACAAACCGGTCGTGAACTGGGCCAGCGAAACGGTGCGGCAGGAAGGAGTCGTCTCGCTTGCGCTTGTCGGAACCATTACGGCCAAAGACACTGTCACTGTCACCATTCAGAGCAAAGCCTACACCTACACGGTGCAAAGCAGCGACACCCTCGATACCATTGCGCAAGCCTTGGTAACCGCCATTAATGCCAATGGCGGCGATCCGAATGTTGCCGCCATTTTTGCCGGCGCGGGCACTGCCTCCATCTATTTGAGTTCGAAACAGACGGACCTGGGATTCGACGCGATCAGCCTCGCTGCCACGACCTCGAACTCCAGCAACATCGTGGCCACGGCTTCGGGCGCCTATCTCTCGGCGGGAACGGCGGCTACTGCCGCTCCCGGTATGCTCGTTGAGATCAACGGACAGAACTTGTCGGATCACACCTCGGCCAATCCGCCCGACACCGGAACCTCACCCCTACCCACTACTCTGTTCGGGACCCAGGTTTACATGGACGGCATTCCTTCGCCGGTGCTGAAAGTATCTCCAACCCAGGTCATCAGCCAGGTGCCGTACAACTTCGGAGACCGGAACAGCACCAGCATTTATGTCCGGACCGTTCATGACGACGGCAGCACGACGGTGACGAACGCAACGCCCGTATACATCGCCCCCGCGGATCCCGGTCTGTTTAGCGCGCCTGTATCGCCGAACCAGGTCCGCCCGTGGCCCGTTATCCGTGCTTACCATCAACCGGGCAATCCAACCGTGGTTGTTGCAGTAGATGGAACCGCCAACGCAGGCGATACGGCCACCATCACCGTAAACGGTCGCGCCTACACGTATACCGTCAAAAGCGGAGACTCGCTTACTAGCATTGTGAATGGCTTGATAGCTGCCATCAATAGCGCTCCCGATCCGGACGTGACCGCCTCCTCGGGTTCCGCCTTCACGCGTGTTGTGCTGACCGCTCGTCAAGGCGGCACGGCGGGAACTGGGATTCCGGTCTCCGGTACCGTCGGCTCGGGTGCGAAAGTCACTCTGACCGCGTATACAAATAAAACGTGCTGCGCGGTTCAGCCGGGCTCGCCCATTAACCCTTCCAACCCTGCCGGTCCGGGTGAACTCATCACGCTAAGCGCGGCCGGTCTTGGAACTCTTTCCGATCCCAATGCCCAGGCTGCTCAAATTACCGGGCAACCCTACAGTGGCCCTACCCCAAACACCGCCGCAAATTCAGTCAGTGCAACCATAGGCGGCACTACCGCGCAGGTTGTGGCGGCAGGTCTGGCAACCGGCTCGTACGGCATTTACCAGGTGCAAATGATTGTGCCGTCCGATGCCCCAACCAATGCCGCATCGCAGGTTTACATCGCGCAGAACGCATTCGTCAGTAACATCGCGACCGTTGCCGTCGGCCCCCCTGTGCTGACGCCCCCGCCTCCGCCAGTTACTTCCACCGGGCCCATCCGTATTAGTATCGACCGGCCCGCCTTGCAAAGCCCCGCCTTCACAGGATATGCGGCTTTTGGCGGCTGGGCGTTGTCCGCGAAGGCGCTCATCACAAACGTGCAAGTCTCGGTAGATGGAGTTGCGAATGGAACCGCTTCGTATGGCGCTAACCGGCAGGATGTGTGCGCCGTTGCCGGATCAGTTCCGGGCTGCCCCAATCTTGGATGGAATTACCTGCTGGACACCACGCAGTTTGCGGACGGAACGCATGCCGTGCAGATCACGGCTACTGACGCAAACGGATCCCAGTACACCGCCGCCCAGTCGTTTACTACTTCGAACTGGGGTGGCGCGCTCCCGACGCGGCTGGCGATCGATAATCCATCGGTGCAAGGCGCAACCTTCCTCGGCGCAACCTTCCAAGGGTGGACTTCTCTTTCAGGTTGGGCCGTCAATACGACAGCGCCCATCAGCGCCGTCACGGTTTCTGTTGACGGGCAGGCACCCGGGGCGGCCAGTTACGGATCCAGTTCTTACGCCGGCTATCGCCCCGACGTTTGCTCCGCCTATCCTGGTCCGGGTTGTCCCGATGTGGGCTGGTCTTATTTGCTCGATACCAGCGCGCTTGCCAACGGAAAACACACGCTTATCGTGACAGCCAGCACCGCGGATGGCCAGCGCATTATTCGTGCGAACGCCTTTACCGTTGCGAACTGGACCACTGCCGGCAATCCCATTCACATATCCATCGATAGCCCCAGTTCGGCCAGCGCCGCCTTTAGCGGAGTACCGGCGTTCGGCGGCTGGGCCGTTGACGTGAATGCTCCCATAACCAGCGTTGGTGTTGCCATTGACGGTATTTCCTACGGCAACGCATTGTACGGCGGCAACCGTGCCGATGTCTGCCAGGTGCTTACGAATGCGCCCGGCTGTCCGAATGTCGGCTGGAATTTCGCGATCGACACCACCAGGATCGCCGATGGGAATCACACGCTCGCCATCACGGCCCGGCCCGTTACCGGTCAGAGCTACACGGCGACCATGCCGTTCCAGGTTTCGAATCAAGGTACATCGGGAAATTCCACGCGAATCGCCATTGACCATCCCACTGCCTCCCAAGCGCCGGTGAGCGGCATTCCGCCTTTCGCCGGATGGGCCATCAATATGTCTGCTCCCATCAGCACCGTGCAACTGTTCATCGACGGCCAGCCGAGAGGTACTGCCGATTATGGCTTTGCCCGTCCGGACGTTTGCGCTCGTTATGCTGCCGCCGGCTGTCCCGGCGTTGGCTGGAACGCCCTTGTTGATGTCACTTCGCTGACCAACGGCATGCACACGCTGGAGGTTACTGCTACCAGCACCAGCGGCCAGCGCGCTACTAGCAGCACCGCTTTTTCGGTCTCGAATACTGCGTCACCAGGTCCCACCAGCGTTTTCATTTCCCAACCGAACACAGCCAGCAGGCCCTATCTCGGTCTGGCGCCATTCTCCGGTGTGGCATCGAACGCGGGCGGCGCGGCGGTAACTGTGTATATCTCCATCGATGGCGTAACCTACGGAACTGCCAGCCCCTGCGTTCCCAGTCAGTGGTTCAGCACCTGTCCCGGCAGTAGCTGGACATTCCCCGTGGATACCACGCAGCTTGTCGACGGCACACACACATTGGGCGCCACAGCCGTTGCTGCGGACGGCACTTCGGCAATTGCATCCGCCACCTTCCGGGTTGCAAACTGGTCCACCGCGAATTCGACAATCGTAACCATCGATACTCCAAGCGCTTTCAGCGCGCCGTTTGCCGGTGTCGTGCCGTTTGGCGGCTGGGCTCTGGACGCGAACTCAGCTATCGGCAGTGTTGAAATGTCTGTCGATGGCATCCCGTTTGGCGCGGCCTCATACGGAGGCAATCGCCCCGACGTTTGCGCCGTGGTTCCGAACTCGCCGGGCTGCCCGAATGTCGGCTGGAATGTCTTTGTGAATACCGGCACGCTTTCGAACGGCACTCATACGCTTGGTGTTACGGCGACCACGCTGAACGGCCAAAGCTCCACCGCGACTTCGAGCTTTACGGTTTCTAATTAGGATCGCGCGCCACTTTGGCCGCTGGGTCCCGACCCATCGGGACCCTTTGTTATTCTGAAATTTCTATCGTTTCAGGAACCCTCCTTAGCCGCCGGTTCTGTTCAGTAATCCATGTATATTAAAAAGCAACGTCTTCTAACGCCTGGCCCCACGCCTCTTTTACCCGCCGCGCTTCACGCCATGATGGGGTCCGATATCCATCATCGGACGGAAGATTTTCGGACCCTCTACAAGCAGGTCCTCTCCGATCTGAAGCACGTTCTCGGCACGTCCAACGATGTTCTTGTGCTGGTGGCGTCCGGTTCGGGCGGTCTCGAAGCTGCTACCCAGAATTTCTTCTCTCCCGGAGACGAAGTGCTGGTCTGCTCCGCAGGAAAGTTCGGCGAACGCTGGGTGGAGATTATGAAAGCCTGGGGCATGAAGGCGACGGTGCTGACTGCTCCTTACGGCGATGCTGTCCAGCCGGATGCAGTTGAGCAGGCGCTTGCCAAGAACCCCAACATCAAGGGCGTTTTCGTTCAGGCATCGGAAACCTCCACCGGTACCCAGCACGATGTAAAGGCGATGGGCCAGGCAGTCAAGAAGACCAACGCAATCTTTGTTGTGGACGCGATCACCGGGATCGGCACCATGCCCCTGAACATCGCCGAATGGGGACTCGATATCGTCATAGGCGGCTCGCAGAAGGCGTTCATGATTCCGCCCGGGCTCGCTTTCCTGTCGATCAGTCCGAAAGCCTGGGCTCTCGCCGATTCCGCCAAATCTCCTCACTTCTATTTCGATCTCAAGAAGGAAAAGAAGAACGCCGATAGCGGCGAATCCGCCTGGACACCGAATATCGCGCTGCTGCTGGCGCTGGCCGAAGCTCTGAAATATATCAAGTCCATTGGGATGGACAAGCTGGTCCAGAATGCGCAACTGCTAGCTCGCGCCACGCGCGAAGCAGTCCAGGAGCTTGGGCTTGACGTGTTCTCGTCGTCGCCCGGTTCATCCGTTACCGCCGTGCGGCCCCCGGCCGGAATGGATTCAGGCGTAATCGTGAAAGAGTTTCGAAACCGGTTCAACGCCATCATCACCAACGGCCAAGGTTCCATGAAGGGCCAGATCTTCCGCCTTGCGCATCTCGGCTATTTCGATTTTCACGATCTGTTTGCCGTCATAGCCGAACTGGAACTCATCCTTGCGGCAAACGGTCTGCCGGTCCGCTTTGGCTCCGGCGTAGCGGCTGTTCAGAACGTGTACGCGAGCGTTGCGCTGCCTAAGCCCGCCGTAACTGAACCCGAAGCCGCGCTCGCCCGTTGACCTCCGATGAAAATACTTGTTGCTGAGCCGCTTGCGCCGGCGGCCATAGAGTTGTTGCGCGCGCAGCCTGGTTGGGATGTAGTGATTGCTGATCCTAAAACCTACCAGGCCCATCTGGCTGATTGTGATGCTCTCGTGGTGCGAAGCGCCGTGAAGGTGACCCGGGACACTTTGAAGCAGGCCCCGAAGCTTCGCGTCATTGGGCGCGCTGGGGTAGGCGTGGACAATGTGGATCTGCCCGCCGCCACCGAAGCCGGTGTTCTGGTCATGAACACGCCGGGAGGAAATGCCATCTCGGTCGCCGAACATACGCTGGCGCTGATGCTCTCCATGGCTCGCTCCGTTCCGCAGGCCAGCAGTTCCATTCGATCCGGTAAATGGGAGAAGAAGAAGTTCCTTGGCAACGAACTGCGCGGCAAGACGCTCGGCATCGTCGGGCTCGGCAGCATCGGCCGTGAGGTTGTAAAGCGCGCCAAGCCGTTTGAAATGCGAATCGTTGGACACGATCCTTACGTGAGCCCCCAGACCGCCCACGACATCGGAATCGAGCTCGTCGCATTACCCGATCTCTATGCGCAAAGCGATTACATCACCCTGCATGTCGCGCTCACGCCGGAAACCGATCACATGCTGAACGCCGATGCTTTCGCCCGGATGAAGCGGGGCGTCCGTGTGGTGAACTGCGCCCGCGGCGAGCTGATTGACGGCGCTGCCTTGCAATCGGCTATTCAAAACGGGCAGGTGTCGGGCGCGGCACTCGATGTTTTTGAGAAAGAGCCTCCCGGCGAAAGTTCGCTGCTTCAGCTTGAGCATGTGGTTGCCACTCCCCACATTGCCGGTTCCACCGAAGAAGCTCAGGAAATTGTCGGTATCCGCATCGTCGAACAGCTAATCGATTACCTCAACAGCGGTGTTGCTTTGAATGCGGTGAACATGCCGGCCATGACCGCCGAGCAGTACCGCACCTTGGGCCCTTACGTGAATCTCGCCGAACGCCTGGGACTGTTTCTCAGCCACATCGCCGAAGGCAATCCGCACACGATTCGATTCGCCTACTTCGGCCGCCTCGCCGATAACAATACGCAGATTCTCCGGAATGCCGGCTTGGCCGGAGTGCTGAGTCGCTCCATGGAACACCGGGCGAATGTCGTGAACGCGATGCAGATTGCCACCCAACGTGGTTTTCGCGTTGTTGAGCAGCGCGAACCCGGTCAGGCGCAAATGGATTCCATCCGCATCGAGCTCGAATCCGATTCAGGCGCTTTCTCGGTAGTGGGGGCGGTGGTGCTCGATAAGCCCCGCCTCATGCAGGTGGACAGCATCCCTTGCGAAGCAACGCTTGACGGCAATCTGATGTATTCCAGAAATGAAGATGTGCCCGGGGTGATTGGCTTTCTGGGAACGGTTCTCGGAAAGAACGGAATCAACATCGCCAATTTTGCGCTGGGCCGCCAGGATGCCGCCGATTCCACCCATAAATCGGGCGCCCCACTGACCGCCATCTCAATCGTGGAAACCGATCAGCCCGTTCCCGATTCGGTTATTTCTCAACTGTTCGAGAACCGGGCCGTCAAGTTCGTGCGCAGGGTGAACCTGGATCGGTCTTGACTTCTTATACCAGCGCTTTCGAAAACACGGCGGACGTTTTCGTCCGTTCGTATCCTTCGCGCAGATAGAAGCGGTGCGCCGCTTCGCGCGAAACTCGCGATCGCACTACCATCCTTGTAACTCCACGATCTCTGGCCCATTGTTCGGCCCGCGCAACCAATTGCCGGCCGATGCCCGCGCTGCGAAACTCG
>DATIMA010000011.1:0-58467 GCA_035475915.1 Bryobacteraceae bacterium | reverse complement strand
TTCTCGGCATGCCCGGTGAGGGCGCCTCCAAACTCGTTATCGATGTCCCCATGGTCGGTGCTGGCGGCCAGGACAAACTGACCCGCCTGGGGTACGGTCAAGTCGATATTGCCGGCGTTGACCCGAACGTCCATTTTGCTCAAGGGAACGCGCTCCGGCCGCAGCTCGATATCGCCCCTATCGACGCTCACTTGAATTCCGTTTGTGAACCCGGCCAGGCTCACGTCGGTTGCGTGGGTAGTCAGATTCAAGGGGCCCACTACGCCTTGCGCGCTTAGGCTTCCGCGGTCAATGCGTACTTCGCCCGGAACCTGCTGAATGTCGAGGCGGGTGCGCCGGTTCTCGATACGCACCGGTTTTGCCAGTTCGCGGAGCGAAACCGTGCCGCCATAGTCGCCGCTAATAGTCACCTGGCCCGCAATTTTGGTGAGCTCCACATCGCCTCCACGGCCGCGCAGATCCACGCTGCCCTTCACGTTGGTGCAGCGCACCAGGTCGCTGTGGCGCGTATCCAATTTCACGTTACCGTCCAGATCCTGCAAGCGCATGCCGGCATTGGCGCTGCTCAGGTCTACGTCGCCGGAAATGGTGGAAACATCGAAATCGCCATTCTTGCCGGTAGCCTCGATGCTCGCGCCTTTGGGCACGGAAAGATCCAGATCGGTGGTAACGCGTGTTCGCTGTCCGGCCCTGTCCTGATTGCAGCGAATGATGACAGTATTCCCCTGGATCACCACCTCAACCGGTGTATCGGAATTGGCTCGATCGGCGGCGGCAGGCTCAAACGCCCGGATGGTTTTGTGCCCGCTCACGCTCAGTTGAGATCCATCGCCGCCAATGATCCGGGCATCTCCACGGAATGCCTCGATAATGATGTGAGGCGATGTGCCGACGGGCTTCTGCACAGGACTGACGGAATAGTCATGCTCCTGGCCGAACGCATCGCTAAATCCGGGTCCCCAACCGTTCTGCCACCACCAGTGTCCCCGGCCGTGGACTTCGAACGCCGCGACACCGACCAGACAGATGAGAATGACCACGAACCAAGCCCCGCCCGATACGCCGTTGGTGGGTATCGCCGCCCCACGCAGGAAACGGAAGCACACTTCGAGCAGCGCAACGGCGCCCCATATGATCAGCAGCCAGGGCCAATAGAGCACTAGCAGATCCAGAATGTGGAACTGCGGAGAAAAGGAATGAATGAGAAAAAGGACGCCGATCAGGATGATGACCAGCGGCCCGGTTACGGAGCCTCGGGGCCTCATCGCACGGCTCCTCCCCGCATAGACGGCCCCGGCATGGGCGGCGGTGGAAGGGGCGGGCGGGGCGGAGCGGCCATCCGCTCAATTAGCTTCAACACGCCGATGACGATAATCAGCAGCGGCCAGGTGTGCGAAAAAGGCAGCACATCGGATTGTTGCATCGCGAACAGCACCCCGACCGTAATCAGCAGAATGGGGCCGCGGATTGCCTGCGCGAACATGGCGCCCCTACTGTTCATGACGGCTTCCCATTAAATCGTTCGCCGGCGGATTCACGGGGCCCGCATAGGGTTGGGAGCTGCGAGGAGGAACCGGTCCGCTAAAGCGGTTGTACAGCATGTAGGCGCCCACGACGATAAGAATCACTGGCCAGAATCGGGAAATGGCCTGGAAGTCGATCAGCTCCAGTGAATTCAACAGATAGATGACGCCGATCAGAATCAGCAGGATGGGGCCCAGCGGCACATGTCCGGCATGGCGGTGCCGCGGCAAAATGCTCGACCATTCATCGATCGCCTGGCCAGACTGCCGCCGCTTGGCGGTATGGTAGGCCTCAAACGGCATGTAGAAGGTAAAGGCGGCCATCAGAATCCCCAAGAGCGGCTGCGCGCCGGTGTGGTCGGAGTTGCTTATCAAAGTGACCAGCAATCCGAAAATGAGGGCGTGGATCAGACCCTTCAGATATTGGCCGTTGTAGATTGCGCCCACTCCGGGGATGAAGCCCAGGATGAAAGCCAGTCCGGGCGAAGTTTGCACAGGCGGCGGTGCTACGAACGGCGCAGTCGGCTGCCCGTAAGGGTTGGCGGCGCTCGCATTCGGATCGGCATTCGTGCCCCCGTAGTTCGCTCCCCCGTAATTGAGGGGGACATGGTCCTGGCAATAGATGGTCCCTTCCGCCGGCCGCTGGCATGTTTCGCACAGCGGTCTCCCGCAGGACCGGCAGAAACCCGTCGCGGGTGTTTCGGAATGGTAGTAGCAGTTCATTTTCGATCTCCCTGGCTATCGCTGCTCCCGGTCTGCCCATTCTGCTGGGCAGGTCGTTTTGTTCGTGGAGCCTGATTCTGCGAAGCCTCCTGTTGTTCTTGCAAATCTCTCAATCTCGTCTCAATCTCGTACACAAAGCGAAGATTCTCGTAATACTTCACGGCGCGGTCTTTCACGCGGAACGCTTTGTCTTCGACGCCTGCCCAAACGCGCACCGGGTTCAGATCGGCCGGCTGAAGATGCTGCACCTGGACTCCTGTGCAACGCTCCAGCATCGCGAAAGAGAGGACCGTCATGGCCATCCCCATCGCCAAACGCGGTTGAAGGAAGGGCTGCAGCCATTTGGTCAGCATCCGGCTCAGCCAACCTTGCCGCTCAAGAGGGTGCCGGGTCCGGCCGATGGGGACCTGGTAGGCGATGCGCGTGACCAGGGCGGGCGGCAGGGCCACGTCATCGGCCCGCTTCAGGAAAGAAACCGCGCCCCGCACGTCGGCCATAAACGCGCCGCAAGCCGCGCACGAAGCGACATGCCGCTCCAGGGCGGCGCTTTCGGCGCTGCCGAGAGTGCCGTCGATGTAATCGGCTAAGATGCTCTCAAATTCGGCGCAGTTCATGACTTAACCACAATTCCGCTCTATACCGTCACCTTGTTGCGGCGAAGCACCCGCGCCAGTTCAGCGCGGCCGCGGTTCAATCTAGATTTCACGGTTCCTTCCGGAACATTTAATACCCGCGCGATTTCACGGTATTCCATCTCCTGCAGATCGCGTAAAATCACCGCTTCCCGCAACTCCGGCGAGAGCTTCTGTAATCCCGCCTGCAGCAGTTCTCCTGCTTCGCGGCCGGCCAGCATGCCGTCCGTTCGCGAATGCTGCCCGGTTTTCTCTTCCAGAATCGTCAGCTTGTCGTCTATGGCATCGGTAACACGCTCATTCTTGGTCCGGCGGTAATGATCGACCAGCAGATTGCGCGTCAGCCGGGTGAGCCAGACCACGAACGAACCTTCACCCGCGCGAAAGCTCCCTAAACTCTTGAAAACCCGTAGAAATACGTCCTGGGTGAGATCCTGGGCCTCATTGTCGCTGCCGGTGAAGCGATAGCAGATTCCGTACACACGTTTGGTGTAGAGCTTGACCAGATCTTCCCAGGCGCCCTGTTCACCGCTCAGACAACGTTCAATTAGACTGGTTTCGGTATCCAACCGCGGAATCGCTCCGGAGGCGCGACGCTCGTCCCAATTCCAAGGCGCGCCTATCGCTCTTGAGCTTAACGAACCCTTCGAGTTTAGTGAAATCGCGGCAACCGCGGCGGCTGACATTCGTGTTCCTTGAAATTTGCTCAGACAGCACGGAAAAGATTGAACCGGTTGCTTCTGCGCGCGGCTCGGAACTCTTCAGCTAATCTGCATCGCCTACAACCACATAAACGAGAATCAGGGGGATGAAGTTCAACCTTTGGGGAGAGGACTGTGCCGGGTAAAGCCGACAGTAAGCCGGTCAGGGGAAAGGTACGTCTGAACGAGGATATGCAATTTCTTTGGTACGGGCTTGAGGACCTGCCGGCCGTCAATGATTTCCGTGTGGTATTCAGTGGATACGCCAACGGCGGACATAATCCAAGTCTCACACGCAAAGGTCGAAAACTGCCCGGCAAAACCGTGGCGGAAGTTGCTCTGACAAGGCAGCGGTTTTTTCGGAATTTTCAGGGAGTTCGTAGCCGCTTTACTATTTCTGGGCCGCAGCGGGCGTAATGCCCGATGTTCCAGCTGTAAATGGTTGCCACTTTGGCTTTGATAGCGCACTGCGCCAGCATGCCATCATAGATTCCGCCGCCGGCAATACCCAATGCCGCCGAGATCTCAAGTGCCTGGGCATATTCATCGCCATCGAGCGCCACGATGGAAAGCCGCTCGCGTATGCTGCCGATGAAGAGCATGGCTTGCTCGCCGCTAATGCGGTGTTTTCCCGGCATACGCGTCAACGTGGCATAAACTTCCGCAAGGCTGTGCGCTCCGCAGCAGCCCGTTGACTTGCCGAACCGGATAAACAGAGCCAAACTGGCCCGATGGTGTACATGATCGCCGTAGAACACCGGCACCAGCACAGATGTATCAAAAAAGGCCTTCATTCGCCTTTGCCGAGATTCGCTATATCGCGCTCCTCGCGGATCTGCTGGAGAATTTCATCGGTGGTGGAGGCGGGGAGGAACTGGCCGCCGTAGAAGACCCAGACACCGTGCTCTTTGCTGAGCGGTCCTGTCCCGCGTACCGGGCGCAATGTGATCTGCTCACCCGCAGTCTCCATCTCCAGGGAATCACCGGCCTCCAGATGGAGTTCTTCGCGCAAGCGCTTCGGGATAACCACCCGGCCCGCTTTATCAATGAGCAAGCGACTGTGCATACTGGTATGATACTGTGGGTTCAACCAGGGCTCAATACCATTTCTACGGTCTAGAAGATGACGTGTCCTTTCTGCGGCCATCGCGAAGATAAAGTAATTGATTCACGTGAGAGTAAGGAAGGGGATTCTATCCGGCGACGCCGGGAATGCCTGGCCTGCGAACGGCGATTCACTACTTACGAACGTTGCGACGAAGTGCCGTATATGGTCATCAAAAAAGACGGGAGAAGGGAAAAGTTCGACCGCCAGAAGGTTTTGAATGGGCTGTTGCGTGCGTGTGAAAAGCGCCCCATCAGCATGGGAAAACTGGCGGAACTGGTGGATGAGGTCGAAAACTCGCTTCTCGAGGTGCCGGATCGGGAGCTATCCACTACACTTATCGGCGAGCGTCTGATGGACCGGCTCCGGGGGTTGGATAAGATAGCTTACGTCCGATTCGCGTCCGTCTATCGGGATTTTCAGGACGTGGAAGAATTTTTAAGCGAACTGAAGAACCTTATGCTCCAGCGGAAAGTCTAATATAAAGAACGGCCTTTTCAGACCGGGTTTCAGACTGCGGCAGCAGAGCTATCTTTTGTGTAACCAACCACTTTGCCGGACATCTCCCTAAATAGATATTAACTTTCAGCAGGGAAACAGATATAATAGGTGCGCGCAATATTTACACGGTGTGACGCTTGCATCCCGCTCCGTCGAGGATGGGGCAGAGAAGTATACACAGAACGAGCTAGGCGTTCGTATCAGCTCTGGAACCGCTCTGGTTTGCCGATGAGGCTGCTAGGTGTTTGCCCGGCGGGAGTGTTTCCGGAGGCTGGTAGAGGTGTGCAAGTAGAGGTGATGAGTTAGTGGATCAATTCGAGGATCAATATTTAGCGGAGGGGCGTGAGCCGCTGGGGCTGCCGTTCGACGAGGATTCCAATTTCTTCCATCCGGAAGAGGTCCAGGACGAGGAATTTCACGGCGTTCAGCAGGTCGAGGAGTCGATTTATACCGACGATCCGGTGCGGGTGTACCTGCGCGAGATGGGATCGGTTCCGCTGCTGACCAGGGAGGGCGAAGTTACCCTGGCGCGCAAAATGGAACGCGGCAAGCTGCGGATGCAGAAGGCCATTAGCCGGTCTCCGCTGATTCAATCCTTGGTTTGCGAGTTCGGCGAGCTGATCCGCAAGGGCGCCGAGGATGTGGACAGCTATGTGGATTTCCCGCCTTCCGATATCGAAGAGGGCAGTGCGGCGGACCTGAAGCGCCGCGCCGAAATCAGCGAACTGTTCATGAACTATCTGGCAGCTTTTAAGAAGCTGCAGCAGACTGCCGACAAACAGAGTGCGGTCCCGGCCATAAACAAGAAACTGCGCAAGAAGTGGGGCGGGAAGGTGGCTCGCGCGAAAGTAGAGCTTTCCCGGGCGTTCCGGGCGATTCCATTCAACCTGGCGCGCTGGAAAGAGTTTGTCCGGGCGGTTGAAAAATCGGCCGACGAGATGGCCCTGCTCGACAGCGAAATCCGCAAATTGGAGGCGCGCAACTCGACTTCGGCCCAGCAGCGGGTGAGGGAGCTAAAGCGCGATCTCAAGAAGAAGGAAGCCGAGGCAGGCGCCAGTTTACCCGACCTGCGCCACAGTCTGGCTGTTATCCGGCACGGTGAGATCGAAGCGGAACGGGCCAAGAAAGACTTGGTGGAAGCGAACCTGCGGCTGGTCGTTTCGGTGGCCAAAAAGTATGTAAATCGCGGCCTGCACCTGCTCGATTTGATTCAGGAAGGCAACATCGGGCTGATGCGCGCGGCCGACAAGTTCGAATTCCGGCGCGGCTTCAAATTTTCCACCTATGCAACGTGGTGGATCCGTCAGGCCATTACGCGGGCGATTGCCGATCAATCCCGCACCATTCGTATTCCCGTTCACATGAACGAGAGTATGAACAAGTTCCTGCGCGCCACGCGTGAGCTCGAAAAGGAGCTCGGCCGGGTGCCCACGAACGACGAGATTAGCCGCCGGATGGACATCCCGGTTGAAAAAGTTCAAAAGCTCAAAACCATTTCGCGCGATCCGGTTTCGCTAGAGACCCCGGTGGGCCGCGATGGAGAATCCGCGCTGGGCGATCTGATTGAAGATCGCTGGGTGGGCTCGCCGGTCGATGCAGTGATCGATTCCAATGTCCGCGACGAGACCGCGAACATTCTGAAAACGCTCTCTCCGAAAGAAGAGAAGGTCATCCGGCTGCGCTTCGGTATTGGCTGCGAACGCGAGCATACGCTCGAAGAAATTGGCCAGGAATTCGACGTCACACGCGAGCGCATTCGCCAGATTGAGGCGAAAGCGCTCCGCCAGCTCCGTTCGCCCGAGCGCGCCCGTCATCTGCGGGCTCTGTTAGCGGCGCGATAGAGGAGGCTTCCAGCGCCATGGCGACGTTCGCCACAATGACCGCCGAGCAGTTTGATGCTCTGCCGTATGAAGCCGTATGAAGAGGGCCGGCGCTGGGAACTGCTCGAAGGAGATGCTATCGAAGTGTCCAGCTCCACTCCGGAGCACCAGGACATCGTCTTCAACCTGCTTGCTGCGTTGAAACAGTTTCTAAGGGCTTGCGGCGGCGGGCGTGCTCATAGAGTTCTTGATTCAGCTACAAGGGAACGCGAGCCGAGATTAGGGCTATTTGTCCGTCTCGACGAACCGCAAGCCGCAAACGGAGCAGCAGAAAACCCGTAAGCCTCCTACATATGGAAGGGCTACGGTCCCTTCTTCCATAATCAATACTAACTAAATTGTAGCTCCCGCCGTAACCAACTGAATTTACGTGGCTTGCTTCATTCTCGAACTTGGTTCTGAAATTGCCCTCACCCCACATGAATACGCGGGGCTAGTTCTACCTTTTTGTGCTAGCCGACGCTCACGGGGATATACATGAAATTTCTAAAACTTCAGATCGGCCTGGCTCTGACCGCATTGTTGTTTTTTAGCCTGCCGGCTTTTTCTCAGCTCACCAGCGGGAACATAACGGGGACGATTTACGATCAGACCGGCGCTACCGTGCCGGGCGCCACCGTAGTCGCGCATAATACCGCGACCGGAGTGGATTCAAACACGACCTCGACTTCATCGGGCGATTACCGGTTTGAGAACCTGCCGGTGGGAACCTATACGGTCACTGTCACCGCCCCCGGATTCAGTAAAGCCGAGGTTGGAAACGTAGCCGTCCGGCTCAACCAAACCGTAACCACGAACGTGAAGCTGGCTGTCGGACAGGCGACCACCAGCGTGCAGGTGACCGAATCCGCCGTGGCGATCGATACCACTACTGCGCAGATTCAGAATACGTTCGAAAGCAAGCAGATTACGGATTTGCCGATCACTGCCACTGGCGCCGGCATCCTGAACCTGTCGCTGCTCGCTCCAGGTGTGGCTACCAGCGGCGCGGTGGGAGCGGGTACCGGGCCTTCGGTGGGCGGCCAGCGTCCTCGCAATAATAACTTCACGGTGGAAGGCATCGACAACAATAGCGGCAGCGTTACGGGTCCGCTGGTTTATGTCCCGAACGATTCCGTTGCAGAATTCAGCGTCCTTCTGAACCAGTATTCGCCCGATTTCGGCCACTCGTCCGGCGGGCAGTTCAATACCATCGTGAAGAGCGGCACGAACGAATTTCACGGTTCGTTGTACGAGTATTTTCAGAATCGAAATTTAGATGCGGGCGATAATCTGTCGGTCGTCAACGACACGCCACTGCATCCGCGCTACGACAACAACCGCTTCGGCGGAACATTCGGCGGCCCGATTAAGCGCAATAAGCTGTTCTTCTTTGTGGATTACGAGTACAATCCGGTCGGTCAGGCCGGGTCGGCGGGCTTAGTGTTTGCGCCGACGAGCGCCGGCTACGCGACCATCAACTCCATCCCGGGAATCAACCAGACCAACCTCGGCATTTTTCAGAAGTACGTGGGTACTGCCGCGAGTTCCTGTGCAGGACAATCCAGTTGCCCCAGTCTCGACATGAGCACGCTGGCGGCGGGTCCGCTGTGGAACCAGGCAAATCCGCAGAATTTGACTCCGATTGAGATTGGCCAGATCTCGATTCCAACGCCAAATTACCTGAACAATGAGGCGGGAGTGGCATCGGTCGATTACAACCTTTCCGACCGGGATGCCCTGCGAGGGCGATTCATTCTGAACCGGCAAGGTTCAATTGACACGGCCGCCCAAATTCCGGTCTTCTTTACCACCGTTCCGACCAACAATTATCTGGTGACGTTATCCGAGTACCACAACTTCTCGCCAACTCTGATTAACGAGTTGCGTATCGGCTATAACCGCAACGCGCAAGTATTCCCGGTTGGGCCGCAAACGTTTCCGGGCCTCGATCAATTCCCTTCAATGAATTTCTCCGACCTGGGCGACTTTAACCTTGGGCCTGACCCCAATGCTCCCCAGTTTGGATACCAGAATACGTATCAGGTGACAGACAACGTGACCTGGACGAAGGGCGCCCACAGCTTCAAATTTGGTTTTGATGGCGTGCGGCTCATTACTCCACAGAGCTTCACCCAACGCTCGCGCGGCGACTACGAATATACTTTCTTTAACGATTACCTGTTCGACTTTGCTCCGGATTTCATTGCCCAGCGCTCGGCCGGAAACCCGATCTACTGGGGCAACCGAAATCTGTTCGGCTTTTATGGTAACGATAGCTGGAAGATCAGACCCAATCTGACGATTAATCTGGGACTCCGCTACGAGTACCAGACCGTCCCCGCATCCGAGAACGAGCAGGCTCTGAATGCCGTCGCGAGCGTGCCCGGCCTGATCACGTTCGGCAAACCGAAACCACAGGGCGACAACTTTATGCCTCGAATCGGCATCGCGTATTCACCGGGGACGAGCGGCAAGACCTCATTCCGTGCCGGTTTCGGAATTAACTACGATGTCCTATTCGACAATCTCGGTCTGCTAACCCTGCCTCCGCAGCTTTCCACGACACAGGACGTAACGGGTGATTTGACAATTCGAAATTTCCTCGCCAATGGCGGGCTACCGCCGACCGGTCCCAGCTCTAACTTCAGCCCCGCCGATGCCAGGTCTAACACGGCGGGGTTCGTACCCGACGTGAAGCGGCCCAAATCGTATCAATGGAACTTTGGTATCCAGCATGAATTCGGCAAAGATTATCTGTTTGAGACCCGCTATGTCGGAACGCGCGGCACCGATTTGGATATTCAGGCGCAGTTGAACCGGCAGCCGGTTGTCACTGCTTCGAATAATCTGCCGGTTTTCTGGTCCATGCCGAGCCAGGCGACCCTGAATTCCTTGACGACGACCCTGGACGGGCTAAATGCCGAATTCAAGGCCGGAGGGAACACTGTTCCGGCATATCGGGCCGCCGGCTTTGATTCCATCATCACCTCATACCAGCCGTGGGGTAATTCGGTATATCACGGGTGGGCGAATCAGTTGACGCGCCGCTTCGATAACGGCCTGCAGTTCATCGGTTCCTATACCTGGAGTCACGCAATAGACGATTCGACGGCCGACGTATTCAGTACCTACACAACACCACGCCGTCCGCAAAACACCCAGGATCTGCGTGCCGACAGGTCCAGTTCCGCTCTCGATCACCGCAACCGGTTCACGCTGGCGCTAGTGTATGACATGCCCTACTTCAAGCATTCGAACTGGTTCATGAAGAACCTGGTTGGGAATTGGGAGATTGCGCCTATTTACACGTACCAAACCGGGACCCTTTGGACGGTGCAGAGCGGGACGGATTCGAATCTGAACGGCGATTCCGGCCCCGACCGCGGCATCGTGAATCCGAATGGCGGCACGCCCGGCATCGGTTCGGGTACTACCGGTTTGACGAACAGCGCGGGCGATACGGTGGCTTTCCTGGTCGACAATCCCAACGCGAAATACGTAATGACGCCGAAGGGTGCGCTGCCAACCGTCGGCCGCAACACAGAGCACCTCCGGCCGATCAACGACATCGATGTAACCGCCGCCAAACGCTTCAACTTCACCGAACGCGTTGCGCTCGAATTTTCCGCTCGCGCCTTTAACGTGTTCAACCACCCGCAGTATACCGGCGGCTATCTGAACGATGTGACGCCGAACGGCGCCACCAGTGGAAATCAACATAACTTCCTGATTCCGAACAAGCCGATTTTCGCGGATCCGACGCAGGCATTCTCGAGCAATCCGAGAAATCTGGTGCTGGCTTTGAAGCTGGTGTTCTAGACAACTCGCCTGGAAGTGGGAGGAAAAAAGGGGAGCCCGGAGGCTCCCCTTTTTGCGTGCTTCCACGCAAAATTTACAGCGGTTCGGTGGGTTCCCAGGTGGGGCCGCTCCACTTCTCCAAAGGACCGGATCAGCGACGGGCGCTATTTCAAAAACCGTACTACAAAGCTCGGGAGGTCTTAATCTTTCCTAAAATTTAGCTCACATATTGCTAACCCCAGGCTTGGCTCTTCGATTGCTGTCACCACCCTACGGGTGTGCTTACCCAGCCACCCGACGGATAGAGAGGTTAGGCAAATGACAGGCAGGCGAAGTTCACTGTTCGCGGCGCTGGCGTTGTTCGGCGCTGTTGCTCTCTTCGGCCAAACCATCACAACCGGCGACATTACCGGCAGCGTGAAAGATCCAACCGGCGCAGTCATCCCGACCGCCACGATCACTTTGAAGAACACAGACAATGGCGAAACGCGCACCGCCACGCCAAATTCGTCTGGAGAGTACCGCTTCAGCACTCTGCCGGCCGGCAATTATGAAATTTCGGCCGCAACTCCTGGTCTGAAATCGGGGGTGGGCAAGGTCCGCATCTCCATCGGCCAGGTGGCTACGCTTGATCTCGTTCTGCAGCCTGAGAGTTCAAAGACTGTTGTGCAGGTGACCGAGACGGTTCCGCTGGTGCAAAGCGACAATGCCAACCTGGCGACCACGTTCAACGCGAATCAGCTTGAAAACTTGCCCGCGCCTGGCAACGACATGACTGCCTACGCGTTCACCGCTCCGGGCGTGACCATCAGCACCGGCGCCGGTTACGGCAGTTTCTCCGCTTTCGGCCTGCCGGGCGTGTCGAACCTGTTCACCATCAACGGGAACGACAACATGGACCCGTATCTGAACCTCAATAATTCCGGGGCGAGCAATCTGACGCTCGGTTCGAATGAGATTTCGGAAGCGGCGGTTGTGCTGAACGGCTATACCGGCCAGTATGGGCGGCAAGCGGGCGCAAACGTCAATTACGTCACCAAATCGGGAACAAACCAATGGCACGGAAACGCAGCCTGGTATTACAACGGCCGGGTGATGAACGCCAATGATTTTTTCAACAATGCCACCGGTACGGCGCGGCCATTTTCTATTTCGAACGAATGGGCGGATTCCATCGGCGGCCCGATTCTGAAGAATAAGCTGTTTTTCTTCGTCGATAATGAAGGCCTTCGCTACGTTCTGGCGGCCGGCGGACCTGTTTACATACCCACCAGTGATTTCGCCAGCTTCGTCTCGAAGAATATCGCCATGACGAATCCGGCCGCTACTCCGTTTTACACGACCGCGCTGGGTCTATATGCGGGGTCTTCGGGAACCGCGCGGGCGACGCCGGTCACCTCCGCCCTTGATCCGTATCTCGGCTGCGGCGATATCGCTAGTAACGGTCCTCCTACTGATTCCGGCGCTCTTGCCGCTTACACGGCCGGCTTCGGCACAACCCGGGCCTGTGCTTCGACCTTCCGGAGCACCGTGAATAACCTGAACACCGAGTGGCTGATGGCGGCGCGCGTGGATTACAACATCAGCAACAATGACCGCGTTTACTTCCGCTACAACACCGATCACGGCATTCAGGCTACCGGCACCGATCCGATTAACAGCGCGTTCAACGCGAACAGCGTGCAGCCGTCCTACGGCGGCCAATTTGGCTATACCCGAGTGGTGAGCGCCAGCATGGTGAACCAGTTGCTGCTTTCCGCGTCGTACTACACCGCGATCTTCGGGCCCCCGGACCTGGCCGCGGCACTGAAGATCTTCCCTACAACTTTTGCATTCAACGATGGTCTCTACTCTAACCTCGGCGGCTCCGATAACGCCTACCCGCAGGGCCGCAAAGTGCGGCAATGGCAGCTTGTCGACGACTACTCCTGGAACCTCGGCCGCCATACCGTCAAGTTCGGAACCAATATCCGCCGGAACTTCATCAGCACGTACGCCTATGGCAGCAATACCAGCGGTCTGTTCACGTTTAATTCAATGACCGATTTTCTCGACGGCTCGCTGGGCAATGGTTCAACCTATGCACAGGCGTTTTCGAGTATTGGAGCGGAAGGCTTGAGCCTTTACAGCGCGGGCTTTTATGGCCAGGACGAGTGGAAGGTTCGCCCCAATCTTACTTTGACTCTGGCTTTGCGCATGGATCGCAACAGTAATATCAAGTGTTCGGCCGGATGCTTTAACGAACTGATGGGGCAGCCGTTTAGGCAGGTGAACCACTCGGCAACGACGCCCTACAATGCGGTCATTCAGACGGGCCTCAAAGAGGCGTTTCCCAGCGTGGAGCCGGTTGTTATCGCGCCGCGCCTTGGCTTTGCTTACAATGCGGCCGGTTCCACGGTCATTCGCGGCGGCTTCGGGATCTTTTCCGATCTGTACCAAGGCTTGATTGCCGATCGTCTGATCACGAACGCGCCTGCCGTAGCCAGCTTTACGACGAGTTCGGGTCTTGTTGCACTCAACGATCCGAACAGTGCTTTCGCGGCAGTAGCGGATTCCAACGCCGCTTTTCGGAATGGCTTTGCGAATGGCGCAACCGCCGCGCAAATGAAGGCAGCCGCACCCTTGTTCAAGAACCCGAATTTTAATACCGTTGCCAACAAACTCTATAACCCGAAGTACTACGAATGGAACTTCGAACTGCAGCAGGCTCTCGGCCCTAAGTACATGTTCTCGATGAACTATGTCGGCAACAAGGGCTATCAGGAAATCAATCAGAACCTATTCAATAACGCCTATTCCGCAACCGGCTTCCAGGCTCTGCCCACTTCCGCTCCCGATCCGCGTTTTGGTGAAATTCGCGAACTGAACAGCCAAGGCTGGTCCAATTACAACGGACTGGTGACGGCGTTCAAGTTCAGGGTGAGCTCGAATTTTACCGGCAGCTTCTCTTATACCTGGAGCCACGCGCTCGATACCTGCTCGAACAGTTGCCTGGAGCCGTTCAACGCCGATACGGCGGTCAGCCTGCGCTATCAGATCAGCCCCGTAAGCTTGCGGGCTCTGAATTACGGCAATGCCGATTACGACATCCGCCATTCGATAAATGCGAATTACGTGTACACGGTTCCGGTTTCGTACTTCCATAACTGGCTTACCAGGAGCGTCCTGGGCGGCTGGACCATTGCGGGGACGCTCTTCTATCACAGTGGATATCCGTTTAGCATTGTGAATAGCGGCGTTCGCAGCGGGCAGGTCAGCAATGCCAGCGGCATCGCAACCCAAATCTTCCTGGCCGATCTCGCCTCCCCCGCTTCCGCGTTTGGGAGCTGCACAACACCGAACGTTCCGTGCTATTCGGCATCGCAGTTTCTGGCTGCGGCGGATCAGCACGATTTCGGCAACATTACCCGGAATGCGTTCCGGGGCTCCGGTTATTTCGACACGGACGTGAACGTGAACAAGACCTTCGCGATCCATGAGCGCTACCGCCTGATGATTGGCGCATATCTCTTCAATGTGCTGAATCATCCGAATTTCGATCTGCCGGACAACAACGTTGCGTCCGGTTCCTTTGGAACCATTCTGAATACGGTTTCCGCGCCGACCAGCGCGTACGGCTCATTCCAGGGATCTGCCGTGTCGGGCCGGGTGATCCAGACCCAGGTGAAGTTCACGTTTTAAGCTCGGGCCCGTTCGCGTCCAAGCTTCAAGAGCTAAACTGAACGAATCACAAGCACAGCAGCTATACTCGCAAAGCTTCGATTCGTTCTTCCGCTCATCAGCGCCGTTCTTTGCTTCGCTGCTCCCACGATTACCAAGGTGGAGCCGCCGAACTGGTGGACCGGCCATTCCCTGAATCCCGTTCGCCTGCTGATTCACGGCAGCGCGTTACGGGGCGCAACCGTGATTGCGCCTGCCGGCCTAACTGCCAGCCGCGTCTCTGTGAACAGTGCCGGCACGTACCTGTTCGTAGACATCGGCATCGCACGAAACGCAAAGCCGGGCGCTTATCCATTACAGATCCGCACGGGCGAGGGCATCGCCAGCGCGCCATTTCGAATTGACGCGCCGCTGCCGTCCCAGGGCAGGTTTCAGGGCTTCTCTCCGGATGACGTGATTTATTTGATCATGATCGACCGGTTTGCCGACGGCGATCCGTCGAACGATGACCCGGCGATTTCGCGCGGGCTCTTCGATCGCAGCAAGCCCCGTTATTATCACGGCGGCGATCTGCAGGGCATCATCGACCACCTGCCCTATCTCAAGTCGCTCGGCGTAACGGCCATCTGGATGACGCCGGTTTACGACAACACGAACAAGCCCAATGTGCGTCAGGCGGTGAATGGGGAACCTATTGCCGATTATCACGGCTATGGCGCCACCGATTACTACGGCGTCGAAGAGCATTTCGGCACGCTCCGCTTGCTGCGCACCTTGGTGGATGATGCGCACCGGTTGGGGATCAAGGTGATTCAAGATCAGGTGGCGAATCATGTTGGGCCGGATCATCCGTGGGTGGCAGATCCGCCGAAGCCAACCTGGTTTCACGGTACGGCCGCGCAGCACATCAATGAGACCTGGCAGATCTGGACACTTCCCGATCCGCATGCATCCGTGACTCTGAAGCGGGATGTCGTGGACGGCTGGTTCGTCGACAAGCTTCCCGATCTGAACCAGGAAGATCCGGACGTGGCGCAGTACGAAATCCAGGATGCGTTGTGGTGGATCGGCGCGGCCGGGTTCGATGCAATCCGCCAGGACACGCTGCCGTATGTGCCCCGGACATTCTGGCACGATTGGTCTGCCGCGCTGAAACGGCAGTATCCAAAACTCCGTGCAGTGGGCGAGGTATTCGACCCCGATCCCGCGGTTCCGTCGTTCTTTCAGGGCGGCGTCAAACGCTCGGACGGAATTGATAGCGGTATCGACTCGGTATTCGACTTTCCCACTTTCTTCAACATTCGCGACGTATTTGCGAACGGCGGCGCTCTCGATACTGTTTCGAAAACCCTGGCGAAAGATCGTTTCTATCCGAATGCATCCGTCCTGATCACGTTCCTTGGGAATCACGATGTTCCGCGTTTTATGCACGAGCAAGGCGCAACGGTCGATCGCCTCAAGCTCGCGTTCACCTTCCTCATGACGGTCCGCGGAACTCCTTGCATTTACTACGGCGATGAGATTGCGATGCAAGGTGGAAACGATCCGGATAACCGGCACGATTTTCCGGGCGGGTGGAAAGGTGATCCGCGCAGCGCGTTTGAAGCCTTGGGGCGCACGGCGCAAGAGAGCTCCGTATTCGATTATGTCCAGAAGCTGGCGCAATTGCGCGCGAAACTTGAGCCATTACGACGCGGAAAGCTTGTGGACCTTGCAGTGACTGAAAAGACTTGGACCTTCGCGCGGGAGAGTCCAGCCGGAACGGTAATTGTCGCGATGAATAACGGCGCAGATCCCGCGGATATCGCCATTTCCTATTCCTCCGACGCCTTCTTCATGAGCCAATTAGGAGTCGCGGCCGATTTCACCATTCACGCCGGAACGGGCGCTGTTCGCCTGCCGCCGCATTCAGCGGAAATCTACGTGAAGCGCTGAGATCAAACCATCTAAAAAAACGGGGTATTGCGCCCAAAGTTTCTATTTTTAATACATACGGTTCAACTGCTATTCCTGGAATCGTGGGCAAGAAGATTGCAGCTTATTTTTGTCTGGCGGTGGGTCTGGCGGGTTTGGCCTTGCCACTTCTTCCGGGCATTCCCCTGCTCATTGTTGGCTTGGCGCTGCTAGGACCGGAACACCAGATCCGGCGAATGCTGAGCCGCTGGAAGCTATGGAGAACTGGAAAACGTTCATGATCACGCCATTGTTTCCGTTTGCCGAGCACTGGTGGCTCTACGCCGGCTTCACGGTCGTGGTGCTGGCGCTGCTCGCGCTCGATCTGGGCGTTTTTCATCGTAAGGCACACGCGCCAGGGTTCCGCGAAGCTAGTCTCTGGATGTGCGTATGGGTCGCCCTAGCTCTGCTGTTCTGTTTCGGTCTTTATCAGTACACAGGCTGGCACTTTGGAGACGGGCGCGCCAAACGAACTGCGCTGGAGTTTCTCACCGGGTATCTCGTCGAGGAGTCCCTTTCCCTCGACAACATGTTTGTCTTTGTACTTGTATTCGCCTATTTTCGAATCCCCGCCCAATTTCATCATCGCGTCCTGTTTTACGGAATCCTTGGCGCCTTGATCTTTCGCGGAATTTTCATCGCGTTGGGATCGGCCCTGCTTCGGTTCGATTGGGTGATCATCCTGTTCGGCATATTTCTCGTGTTCACCGGACTGAAGATGATGCTAACGCGAGAGCAGGAAATCCAGCCAGAGAAGAACTGGTCGATGCGCTTGATTCGTAAGGCCGTGCCCGTCACTTCGGACTTGGCTGGGCAGAAACTTGTGACCCGCATCGGTGGCAAATTGCATGCTACGCCGTTATTGCTGGCGCTTGCCGTGATCGAAACCGCTGATATTATCTTTGCCGTCGATTCCGTTCCGGCTATTTTCGCTATTACGAACGAGCCGTTTATCGTCTACACCTCAAACGTTTTCGCCATTCTCGGTTTGCGGTCCATGTACTTTCTGTTAGCTGGCGCCGTTGGACGCTTTCACTTCTTGCGCTACGGGCTGGCGGCGGTCCTGATCTTCGTGGGACTAAAGATGTCGTGGCTGAACGCGCAGTGGGGTGGGCATTTCCCGATCACTCTCTCGCTCGGTATTATCGCGTTTTTGTTAAGTGCCGCTATCGGGTTGTCTCTCCTCTTTCCAAAATGGAAGAGCGTCAAACCATCGGTGGAACGGCTCGGAAGCAGAACTGATTGAGGTTCCCGAAGAAGCGCTTTGCCCTGCTAAAGGCGTGGAGTACAGAATGGCGTTCTGGCGTTACGTAGAATCTCAGTTATGCCGAGCATCCCGGAATTGCGGAACCGACACGCCACGCTGGAAAAGGCCGCGTATATCGCCCGGCGAATTTGCTGCTTATCGATTGTTGCTGTCGCACTACAGTGTGCGATGGCGCAAACAGAACCACCATCGACTGTCGTTCTCAATCGCGGCGGCGGAACCATCGTACTCGAAGCGTACGCGCCCAATATCATTCGCGTCACTTTGAGCCTCGATAAGATGCAGGCCGCAGCGGCGCCTGGATATGGCTTCGTCGCCACCCCCTCTCCAGCAGGATGGACGGCGGGACGAAATGCTGAGGGAGATACGTACCGGTCCGCTCGCCTGGTGGTCACCGTTGCCGCAGGCGACCATCGCGGCCCCGCGCCTTTGCCGACGCAATTGGATATCGCAAAATACTTCAACGGTTCCGCGCCCGGCGCTCACATCATCATCGGCACTCCGGAAGGCAAGAAGCTTCTCGAAATGACCGGTTGGTCGATGGCGGTGCCGAATCATAAAGACGGCAACGCCGCTATCGTAAACGACAAACGCCCTTCAGACCCTCCGTTTTTCCAGGTGGGGGCTACCTTCGTTTCTCCTGCCGGCGAACACTATTACGGCCTGGGACAAAACCAGGAAGGGTATCTGGATCACCGCGGCCACACGGTAGCTTGCTGGCACGATTACACCGCGACCGGCGGCCCCACCATCGGAGTCCCGTTCCTGGTCACGAATTACGGATACGGAGTGGTTTGGGACAATCCCTCAAAGACCACCATTGAGCCCGGCTTCAACGAGCAGACACGCTGGCAATCGGAAGTGGGAAACCGGGTCTCGTTCTTCGTGATCGCAGGCCGGAATACAGATGAAATTTACGCGGGCTACCGCCGCCTGACCGGCGTGACGCCGATGCTGCCAAAAGCGGCTTACGGCTTTATCCAAAGCAAGCAGCGCTATTCGACCCAGGCCGAGGTGCTTGCGGTTGCGAAAGGTTACCGTGAACGCCACTTGCCCATTGATGTGCTGGTGGTTGACTGGTTCTATTTCTCAAAGATGGGCCAGCTCGATATGGTTCCCGATAAGTGGCCCGATCCCGCGGCCATGAACCGGGAATTGCACAAGATGGGTTTCCAGACTATGATTAGCGTCTGGCCGCGCTTCACTCCCGGGACCCGCTATTACGATCTTCTTCTGAAAAACGGCTGGTTCGAGCATTTGGCGGATGGCACGCCGACGAACGGGCTACCTTACGACCGCGCAGGTTCCGATATTGATACCACCAATCCCGCAGCCGCGCGTTGGTACTGGAATGTAATCCGGGAGAACTTCATCGATAAGGGCTTTGACTCCATTTGGGCGGATGAAACCGAACCCGATCTGCCTCCAAATGGCAGCTACTTCCACATTGGACCAGGAACCAGGTATTTCAACGTTTACCCTTTGTTTCACACTGCCGCAATTTACGACGGATACCTCCGTGATGTGAAGCACAGGGCACTGATTCTTTCTCGCGATTCCTATCTTGGCGCGCAACACAACGGGGCAATGTTCTGGTCTTCGGATATCTATCCGACCTGGGACACTCTGAAGCGCCAGATTCCCACAGGACTAGATTTCGCCGCTTCCGGCATGGCTTACTGGAGCAACGATGTCGGCGGCTGGCAGTATCTGCCCGCCACTCATCATCCGAAGCACACTCCGCTGATCGATCCCTCCGACGCACGCGCCAATGTTGGCGGTTACGACGATTATCCCGAGCTCTACACTCGCTGGTTTGAATACGGCGCTTTCCAGCCGGTCTTTCGGACGCACGGCAGCCGCCGCTACAACGAGGTCTGGTCTTACGGCAAGCAAGCTGAGCCCATCCTGAGTAAGTACCTTCGGCTGCGCTATCAACTTATGCCATATATCTACTCGCTTGGGTACAAGACCTATCAGACTGGTGCGCCTTACATGCGCCCGCTGTTCATGGATTTTCCGGATGATCCGGAAGTGGCTGATCTTCGCGACGAGTATATGTTCGGTCCCGCATTCCTGGTGGCTCCGGTGACGGATCAGGGCGTCACTAGCCGCGCTGTCTATCTCCCCGCGGGCAGCGACTGGTACAACTATTGGACCAACGAGCGCATCCGCGGCGGACAGACCATTCAGGTAAGCGCGCCTATCGATGTTTTGCCGCTCTTTGTGCGTGCGGGTTCTATCCTGCCGCTCGGCGAGCCGGTCAATAGCACCTCTGAGCCGCAGAAGATTGCGAAAGTGCGGATCTACCGCGGCGCAAGCAGCGACTTCACGCTCTACGATGACGATGGAACGACGTATTCATACGAACAGGGGGCCGGAAAAATTACGCACTTGCATTGGGACGACAGTGCTCAGAAGTTGAACCATGAAGGAGCAGCAGCGTGGTCCGGGCCGGATGCCGGGATCCTCGAAGTGATCGGAGAGTAGCGCGAGCGTCCGGCCTGAGCCTATAGAAGCCGACGTAATTACTCGCCCTTGACGCCAAACGCATAAAGGGTGGAATCAAACGTCGTCGCATACACCCGGCCATCGTTGACCGCCAATCCGCCGAAGTGCGTGAAAGAGGGCATCGTCTTCTCGCTCGAGAACAACTCTTTTCCGGTCTCCGCATCGAACGCGTACAGCGTCGCGTTGCCGGTCGTCTTTGCAATGCGCTCCTGTGCTGTGTAGAGCTGGCCATTTTCTTTCACCTGGCGCGTAAATTCGCCGCTTGAGATAGAGAACACCACGCCGTTTGCCACGACCGGCGGTTCGGGAACGTTCATATCGTGCGAGATCCAAGCTGGGATGAGAGCCGGCTGGCCGTCCTTATCCTCCACTTTGAAAGCCATGATGCTGCCGCTGCGCGCCGGGCCATTCGTGATCGGGAAAGGCGGAGCATCTTGGCGAGGCGGCCCCCACGCGGGAGCATAGACCCAACGCGTGCCCTTTGCGTCTTCCCAGGTTGCAAATGAACCCCAGAAACCACGGCCTGCGATATCCGCCTCTTCATTCGTAAAGGACGCTTCAAAGAGTGGTTTGCGATGCGTATCGCCGCCCAGAGATTTGGCATCCAATAGGAACAGCTTTCCTTCTTTTCCTGAGCCGACAATCAGCTCCCGGCCTTTATAAAGGAACGAAACGGGTGTCATGTTCCCCATATCCAGGTCTTTGCGCGTGATGTAATTCGCGTTCTCTGGAGTGAAATAATCGAGCAGCTTCAAATTTTTCGGAGAGAGCGCGAGAAACGTGTCGGCGTACTTACCGGCCGCGGGGTTGAATGCGCCATCGCCACTCTCCGCATATATAACGCCAGTCGAACCGATGGATGCACCGCCGCGGCCCCAGATGCCTCCGCCGAACACATCGGATTGGAAGAAGCTCACGGTCTTATCCGGACTCTTCAAATCCATCCCGAACACGCCCGACTTCGCCTTTCCGCAGCCTTGTGAAATGGTGGTGTAAACCACGTCGCCCGTCAGGTTCAGGCTCCAGTTTTTTGAATAAGGCGGAACGAACTGCTTGGGTGGAAAGCGGTCTTCTCCGTTGACCATGTTGAGTGCATGCAGCTTTCCGTCGATCGAAATGACATACACGGTCGGACCGGCGGCGGTGCTTCCAATGACCGGCGTGTCGTTGAGCGCGCTTGGACAAAAGTAATCGTGCTCCATAGCAGCCGCTTGAGGTGGCGCTTCGTTCGTGAAATGCTTCTGCCACACCAGCTTGCCGGTATCGGCATCGATGACGAATAGATTATCTGAGCTGCCGCCCACGACAACATACGTTTCGGCTCCGTGATTTGTGTAGACGGGATTGATCACTACGGGTACCGTCAACGAATTCAGCTCTTTCGGCTGGTTGTCGAGCTTAAGCTTCCATTGCAACTGGAGCGTTTTGACGCTGTCTTTTGAAATGGCGGTTTCGTCCTTGGCCCATCCGCTGCGCTGCGGGTCACCACCAAAAGTGAGCCAACTGGCAGCAGACAAGATGGAGCAACTGAGGGCCCCTACGGCCAGAGATCGAGGAAATTTAAGCATTTACAGAACCGTTTTACCAGAGCGTGATCGGTGCCCCTCCGGTACCATGAAGTTAATCCATGAATGTCTCCTCCGTTGACCTGAAACGAACGGTCAACCTGCCCAAAACGCATTTTCCGATGAAGGCGAACCTCCCCGCCGCCGAGCCGAAAACGCTTGACCATTGGGAGACCACCAAGCTTTATCAGCGCATTCGCGAGTCTCGCGCCGGACGGCCACTCTGGGTGTTGCACGATGGGCCCCCGTACGCTAACGGGAACATTCACCTCGGAACTGCATTCAACAAAATTTTGAAGGACTTCATCGTCAAGTCGAAGACGATGGCCGGTTTCGATGCTCCTTACGTGCCGGGCTGGGATTGCCATGGTCTTCCGATCGAATTCAAGGTTGATCAGCAGCTAGGCAAGCGCAAAGCGTCCATGACGGTTGCCGAAATTCGCGCCGAGTGCCGCGCCTACGCCGGAAAATTTGTCGAGCTTCATCGCACCGAATTCAAGCGCCTCGGCGTTCTCGGACGCTGGGAGATGCCCTACCTGACCATGAGCCCCGAATATGAGGCCGTGATCGCGCAGGCGTTCGTCGATTTTCTCGAAGGTGGCTACGTCTATAAGGGCCTGAAGCCCGTGCACTGGTGCATTAAAGATCGCACCGCGCTGGCCGAAGCCGAGGTCGAGTACGAGAATCACGCAAGTCCATCTATTTATGTTCGGTTCAAGCTGGCTTCCGATCCGGCGGCCATCGATCCCGCGCTTGCAGGACGAGACGTTTACTGCTTGATCTGGACCACCACGCCCTGGACCATTCCGGCCAACCTCGCCATCAGCTTCAACCCGAGATTCGAGTACGTCGCGGTCGACACGCCGCAGGGCATCACCATCGTTGCCGAAGGTTTGCTCCCGCAAGTCGCGGAGGCGCTGGGCTGGGACCAGGCGATTATTGCGCGGTTTCCCGGCACGAAGCTCGAGCGCGCCGTGTTCCGGCATCCGTTCATTGAACGTGATTCCATCGGTCTGTTAGGTGATCACGTCACCCTGGAGCAAGGCACCGGAGCAGTGCACACCGCGCCCGGCCATGGCCAGGACGATTTTGTTATCTGCCAGCGCTACGGGATCGGCGTGTACTGCCCGGTGGATGCGGCGGGGCGCATGTTTCGCGCGGAAGGCGCAAGCGGCACACTGCCTGACGAACTGATCGGTAAAACAGTCTGGGAAGCCAACCCTATCGTCATCAAGCTTCTTCAGGACCACGGAGCGCTCGCCGGCCAGGCACGCCTGGATCACAGTTATCCACACTGCTGGCGGTGTCACAACCCGGTGATCTTCCGTGCTACCGAACAATGGTTCATCGGCATGGATCGCGAAAATCTTCGCGGTCGCGCGCTCGAAGCGATCCAGACGGTCAAATGGCATCCGGATTCGGGCCAGGAACGTATGTCGAATATGGTCGCCGGACGTCCGGACTGGTGCATTTCGCGCCAGCGCGTCTGGGGCGTTCCAATTACAGTGTTTTATTGCGAAGGGTGCGCCGAGCCGTTCACGGACAAGCGTGTACTGGAAAATGTGGTCGAACAATTCCGTCAATATACGGCCGATGTCTGGTACGAAAAGACAGCCGAAGAATTGATGGGTTCCGGTTATCGATGCACAAAATGCGGCGGTGCTTCATTCCGGAAAGAAACCGACATTCTGGATGTGTGGTTCGATTCGGGGTCCAGTCATCTGGCCGTTCTGACGCCGGAAAACGGTCTTCCCTGGCCGGCGGACATGTATATCGAGGGCGGCGACCAATATCGCGGCTGGTTTCAGAGTTCGTTGACCGTAGGCGTCGGCTTGAAAGGCGGATCGCCGTACCGGGAATGTGCGACAAGCGGCTGGACGCTGGACGCGGACGGCAAAGCCATGTCGAAATCCGCCAACAGCATCGGACCGGAGCAAGTTCTAAAGCGCTATGGCGCCGACATACTCCGGCTGTGGGCAGGCTCCGTCGACTTCATGGAAGACGTGCGCCTTTCCGATGTAATACTCGAGCGCCTATCGGAGGCCTACCGCAAGCTGCGAAACAGCGGCTTCCGGTACATGCTTGGGAATCTGGGCGATTTCGAACCGGTTCGCGACAGCGTGCCCGGAGCGAAACTGGCCAGCATCGACGCATGGATTCTTGTTCGCGCCGAGGACATGGTGCGCCGCTGTCTCGCCTGGTACGCCCAATATGAGTTCCATAAGGTCTATCGGGCCATCTATGATTTCGTCATCACCGATTTGAGCGCGGTTTATTTCGACATCTCCAAGGACCGTCTTTACACCGCCGGACCGAATTCGCCCGCGCGCCGCAGTGCGCAGACAGCGTTGCACAGATTGAACCTGGCGCTGGTCCGGCTCCTCGCCCCGATTCTTTCCTACACCTGTGAAGAGGTCTGGCGGCATACGAAATTGGGGGAAGGCGCGCCGGAAAGCGTCCATCTTGCCTATTTCCCGCAACCGGAAGAATTAACGGACGGCCTCACCGCGGAAAGCCGGGCGCAAGCGGCCGCCTGGGAGTCGCTGCTTCCGGTTCGTGATCAGGTTCTGAAAGCTCTGGATGCCGCGCGTGAAGACAAAGTGATTGGCGCTTCGCTCGAAGCCGCAGTTTCCCTCGAAGCCGGGGGCGATCTGTATCGTTTGCTGGAATCGCATGCCGCCGATCTGCCTACATGGTTCATTGTGTCCCAGGTGAATCTAGAGCCCGGCCGCGATTCCGCGGCACTAAATGTTCGGGTAGAGCGCGCGCGGGGCGATAAATGCGAGCGCTGCTGGAAGTATACGCTGGATGTTGGAAGCGATCCCGAGTTCCCCACCGTGTGCGCGGCTTGCGCATTGGTATTACCGGAGTTTCTGCAGTAAGTGCCTCAGCCTCGTTCGCTCTTTTCGCAACTGATCCCGCTGCTGATTGCCTTGGCGATTATTGCGGGAGACCGCATCTCCAAGCTCTCGATTCAGCACTCGCTGAGTTTTTTCGGCAGCATTCCCGTCGTTCCGGGCTGGTTGCGGATCATTCACACGGAAAACCCTGGGGCAGCCTTTGGAGTATTAGCGAACGGCAACCCATGGCTGCGCAGCGGCATCTTAATAGGTGTATCCGGATTGGTCCTGATTTTCGTGGCTTCAGCGCTGTTCGGGCGCAGAAGCACTTTCACCGGGACCGCAGCGCGATTGGCGCTATCGCTGGTTATGGGCGGCGCCGTCGGCAATCTCTATGACCGGATCGTACACGGAACTGTGACTGATTTCATCGAGGTCTATCATGGCAGTTGGTCCTTTCCGGCCTTCAACGTGGCGGATAGCGCAATCACAGTAGGAGCCATTTTGCTGTTGATCGACCTCTTGCGCCCGCGGCACGGACGTGTTCCGGAGCATAGCGAAGCGGCGCACAAGTAGTACATGTTTCCAAAGCTCATCAGTATCGGTTCGTTTTACATCCCCACCTACGGTGTGCTGGTGGCGCTCGGGTTCCTGGCCGGACTTGGGGTCACTCTGCGCTTGGCGAAGCGCGCCGGGCTTAACCCCGATAAGATTGCAAATCTAGCAGTCTACTGCGCGATTGCGGGAATCATCGGGGCGAAACTCTTCATGTTCCTGTTCGATCTCGGTGATTACATACGCGATCCGGGCCAGATCTTTACGCTTCAGACTCTCCAGGCTGCAGGCGTTTTCCACGGCGGCTTTATTGCCGCTTTCGTAGTTGCTCTGCTCTATATGAACAGACAGGCTCTCCCCGGCTTTACAACCATGGACGCATTTGCGCCGGGAATTGTGCTGGGCCAGGGCATTGGGCGGCTGGGCTGTTTTGCCGCGGGCTGCTGCTGGGGGACACAGTGCAGCTTTCCCTGGGGCGTCCGCTTCCGGTCTGATTTCGCCGCGCCTGTACCGTTGAACGAGACTCTTCATCCGGTTCAGCTCTACGAATCGGCTGCGGACCTGCTCATCTTTGCTCTGCTGTATCGCCGCGCTACACGCGGCCATCGACCCGGCGAGATTATTGGTCTGTATCTGGTCCTCTACTCCATCGCGCGGTTCATCATCGAGTTTTTCCGTTTCCACGAGCAGTCTCTGGTTGGGCCATTTTCGCTGACGCAATGGATCGCCCTGGGTCTGCTTTTGCTCGGCATCGGTATTTTGCTATACGTGCGGCAGCGAGGCGCTATTATTCGGCCCGGTGTGCGCAGCGTGCACGCGTAGGCGCCAGGAGAGAGAATACAAGCATCGGGGGCGGAGCGGGATAAGCACCGGATGGTCCTGCGAGATTCTATGCTTCTTTTGGGCTAGGCGCGGGGTCTCTAGTTTCATGAAGAGGTTGGCCTTCTCTCTCCTGCTCGCTTCTGTCGTTCTGGCGGGCACAGCACGCCTGAGTGATGCACAGGACCAGCCGGTCCAAAACACCCCGGCCTCATTCGGGCAAAACTCATGTTCGCGAGACACTCTCGAAGGGAATCGTGCTGCCTCATTCCGGCGAATCGTTCCCGACATACTCTGCGACCAAAAAACAATCTGGACCTCGCCCCTCCATTTGGGACACGACAGGGCTTGGATTCCGGCCGCAGCAGTGGTGGGGACTACCGTGGGCCTGGTGCTTCTTGACCCGTCGGCCACACCGTACTTTCGCCGTACGCCGGTGTTTAATGGATTGGATGCGGACCTCAGCGGGCGGCATACAGCGATTGGCGAGGTGCTTTTCCCTGTTTCCCTCTATGCTGTGAGCTGGTTGCGGCACGATGCCTACGGCCAACGGACCGCCCTCCTGATCGGAGAAAGCCTTGCCGATGCGGAACTCGTGTCCGTAGTGGCGAAAAATGTCACCCGCCGCCTGCAACCGACGGACATTCCCCCGCACGGCAATTTTTCCGATACCTGGTTTAAGAAGTGGAATGGAGGTTTCCCATCCGGCCATACGGTTGCCGCGTTCTCCATCGCGACCACCGTGTCCCGCCGTTATAAGAGCCACAAGTGGGTTCCGTACGTCGCCTATGGTGCAGCGACGGTTCTAGCATTTTCTCGAATCACCACCTCCGCCCATTTCCCGTCTGACGTGTTTCTTGGCGCAGCGCTTGGTTATTGTGTCAGCCGCTTTGTGGTCCTCCGGTAATCATTCCCGACTTGCTTGAATGCTGCTGCCGGCCCTGGTACCAGTACTTCTCGAGCCGTGTTCTGTAATATTTCTGAAAAAGTTCTTACGAGCTGCTTCCAACTGTAAGCGAACTCTTACGAGTTGTTCTCCAGGCCCAACTGACAAATGGTAGAGTAGGAAACCAGTTTGGGGAGCAATGCAAAATGACTCTCAGTTTACGGAGCGCAAAATCGGCCACTCGGGCGGGGTTGGCCGTGGCTTTACTTGCGTGTGCGTCGTCGGGCGGATTACAATCTGCTGAAAACAATCCGAGCCCGAGACTTCGGGACCAGGTTCTGCAGCACGAATCCGAAGGGGATCTTGCCGGAGCGCGCTCGATTCTCGAGCAGGAGGCCCCATCAAGCAGTTCGGCATCCGAGCAACTAGCCGAATTTCTGGAGCGCCATAATGATTCGGGTTCGCGGGACGCTTACCGGAAGTGGGCGACGGAGGAACGGGACCCCGCTCAGCGCAAACTGGCTCTACGGCAACTGGTTCTGCTGGATTTCATGCAGCACAAGGACACGGATCTCACCGCCGATTTGAAAGATTATCGGGATGCGGGCGGGGACGATCTGGTTCCTCCCGCGCAGCGAACCAAGCCGGTCGAGTATTCGATGGTTACTATTCCCGGCCCACTTTCCTCGTTCGCGCGCATGGCGGCCCTCTCCACCGACCTGGCCCCCGAAGACCTGCTTCCGGCGCTTGCTCGAAACGTAGTGACAAATGGCTATGAAGCCTCAGGCAACGAACTTCTGCAGCAGACAGAGTATCTGCGGTTGCTGGTGCGGTATATCGGCCAGGCACGCGAGTTGCAGGCCATGGCGAACAAAGATCGCAAGATCGTCATTCCGACATGCGACAGCGACGAAACCGGTAATCTGCTCAAGGTCCTGGGTTACCGGATGCGCGGCTCGTGCGGCGGAGACATCGTTCTTGAAACGGTCAACGCAACGCGCGCGTTTCTGACAGTTGATTCCGCGTTTCCATTGACGCAGCTCGAACAGGATCTTCGCGCGAACCATCGCTTCGAACTTCCCTACGCGCCCACGCCGGTACCGGTCCTTTACAACGCCGGATATTGGATGGCGGCGCTGAACCGCGGCGGCCAAACCGATTTCATCGATGCTTTTCTTTCCGATCCTTCGCTCTGCCGCCTGTATCTGGGGCTTTCTCACCTGGATCGAGCAACCGCCGAAGCGCTCCGGAAACAGGCTCCTCCCGGGAAATTGAAAATTTATGCGCACGTGCTGGATTTCTACGGAGGCATGTTCCAGATCCGCAACGGCGCAGCGGTCACGCCCGGCCCTGCGAAGATTTGGGGCAACATGGTGGGCGCTTCACCGGGCAACCCTGGCGCGTTCTTTGAAAAACTGATTTCGACAGACGATGGCTGGATGGCAAGCTATTTCGATGCGCTGTCCCGGATTCGTGGACCGGCTGCGGATTATCTGACGCAGCCCGATCATCTGAAGCGATACTATGAGGCGCTTCGCGGCAAAATTACCAGCCCCGGACCCGCGCGCCCGGTTTTCCGGTCCAGCACGGAATTGATGCTGCTGACCACATCCCTGCGCATCGATCCGAATGGTCAACCGCATATTCCGGGTGACCTGGCCGTCTGGCGCAATCTATTTATCAAACACCCGAACGGCAAATATGACGGCAAGCTCACTCGCTCGGCTTCGTCCTGGCGCACGCCTGATGATTTTGTCGAGGCATTATTCGGATTGAGCCGCAAGTCGGTGGAGAATGAGCCTCTGAAAATGTTTCTGGCGCTGAACGATATCGATCGCGGGCGCGCGAAGCCCATGTCCCCCGCGCTCGCAACCCGGCTGGTGAACGGATACCGGCTTTACGGCGCGCAGTACGCCGTTTTTGCCGATGCTCCCGGACTCAGCGAAGATTCCATCCAGCACTACATGGACACGATCGCGGCAACCGGGAGCATTCGCGATTCGCTGACGAAAGCGGATGCGGTTGGCACACTGCAGTCCTTGGTTGAGTTGTGGCGCATTCTATGCCGGCAGGGCTCCATCACGCGGGACTCGCAGGATGCTTCGTTTGCCAAGCTGATCAGCCCGTTCGCACACGTCCGGCAAGAGACAGAGGTATTCGATGCGGGCCGCTCCGGCATAGCCCTGCTGCTTGCCGATTCGGGATCGGAGACGAACGGTTCACAGCAGGAAGCGCTGATGCAGGTGCTGGTTGGAAAGCTGCGGACAGCCGACAGTTCGCTGCCCGGTTCGCCCGCGGAGAATTTCGCCCGAGTCTTTGACGCGCAGCGGCTCATTTCTCTTGACGCGTTGTTCACTGCCGCCGATCGTTTTGGGAAAGGACCAGTGGATCCCAGAGTGATCCGCAACCTGACCGGACAGATCGACCGGCTGGAAGAGGCGGAATCGCTGCGCGGATCGCTCTCCGGAGCGGAGCGAAATTCCTATACGCCCGGCTATTGGGGCGAACGGCACATCAGCCAGGAGAGAAAGGTCAACCTGGAGAACCTGGCAAAGGGCACGGATAAACGGGATCCGCGCGGCGTGCTGGCTCCCTTTCTGCGGGATTCGCTGGTAGGGATTCTGTACGCCTACTATGCTCCCGATGGCGCGGAACTTCTGATCACGAATCCGTTATTCGTACGGAGCCACGATTTTATTGGGCCCGAGAACATCCAGGCCGAATGGCGTCAGACACAGGTGGCGGGCAGCGGCTGGCCCGAAAGCGGCGGGGGCCGGTTGGTGGGCTCCCTGGTGTCGCTGCCATATGCTTTGGCCGAAGCGGAACAGAATTTTCTCACGCCGAAACGCGAACAGGCGCTGATTTGGGGCGACCTGGTGCCCCAGATGATCGTAGACGTGACAGTCAACCGCTGGCGCAATGTTTCACCTGAACAGCTTCGCTGGGTTGCGGTGCACATCCAGCGCGGCCGGACGCTGCTTGCAGCGGCGGCCCTGAACGGAACGGTTGAATCCAAGGTAATGGATTCTCTGCGGCGGTATGAAACGCCCGGTTACACCGAGAGAGTAGACGATCACCTGCGGGCAGGGGACTTCGCCGATGCCATTTCTGAAGTGCCCCCTTCCGTGCTCTATGCGCTGGCGCAAGACCCGGCATTGAGGGACCTTTCTCCCGATGTCCCCTCAGCCGAGATTGCCACGCTCGAAGCACGCAAAGATCCGGGACTCTCGCGGGATGAAATCGCGCGAACTTTTGGCACGCCAAAACCCACCCTGACGCATTCCTATCAGCCTGGGCTGCTGTACTTGCGCACCTTTCCGGCGCTGATGGGCTATTCAAGCCGCATTTTGGCCGAGACCTGGGAATCGAACAATCTCTACTATGCGGCGCTTGCGGAGGAGGCGGGTATTCCGGTTTCGCAGCTGGACGCTTATGTGCCGGAGTGGAACAAGTTAGTGGTGGAAAATATCTTTGCCACCCACCTGGAAGACTGGCCGGCCTTGCTGCGTTCTCTTCACGTTGTCGCCGGTAACGTGATGGAGCATCGAACTCAACCTTTGACGGCGAGCAACTCATTGAACTAGGAAGAACCTCGTGCGTAACTCTTTCAAAATTGCGGCTGCGATAACGACCACGGCTTTGGCGGGATGCTTTTGGCTGCGCGCTGAAAATCAGGATCAGACCACCTTCCACGTGAAAGTGGACATGGTGGTCCTCAGTTTCACGGTGACCGATGGCAAGGGCAAATATGTGAATGGCCTCAGGCCGAAGGACTTCAAAGTCTATGAGGACGATATCCTGCAGAAGCCGGCCACCTTCGCGGAAGGTAATCATGCGCCTTTGCAGGTGCTCGACGGAGGAGAAACTAAGCCGCTGCACACCGTCAGTGCGGCAGATACAGCCCACACCAATGCGCCGCCGAACCCGAACCTGGTGGATCTGCGGCAGGACGCCACGGGCACAAACGTATTTGTGCTATTCGATACCAGCAACTACATGTACCGGGGATTCGTATACGCTTCCGATGCGATAGCCGACTTCATTCGCGGCCTGGACCGTGCGGATTCCGTCGCGGTTTATACCTACAGCCGCAATCTGAATCGCGAGGTGCCGCTGAACCGGGACCGGACAACCGCAATCGCGGGCCTGCGCAAGGCTGTGGCGGGAGATGATTCCGCCCTGTACAACTGCCTTCTGCTCACGCTTCGGGATGCAGCCAGGGTGCCGGGGCGGAAGGTTGTTATTGTCTTCTCCAATGGACCCGACAATGCCAGCATGGTCGCTCCCGACGATGTCCGGGCGGTTGCTGAAGATGAAGGCATACCGATTTATGTGATCTCCACTAGCGAAGTCAATAACGATCCGATCTCCAGCTCCATTTTCCGGCGTATTTCGACCAACACGGGCGGAAAGAGCTACTTCGCGAAGACGTGGCAGAAACAAGTAGAGGCGTTTGAATCCATTCGCGAGGATCTCGGGAACAGTTACACCGTCACTTACTACCCGCAGCCGAATCCGAATGAGGGCTTCCGGAGAATCAAGATCATGCTGACCTCCGATGCAATGAAGAAATACAAAGTCCGCGCGCGCCCCGGCTACCGTCCCCAGCGCGGCTTCTGAGCACGATCGCTTACCGCGTGCGCGCCTCTGCTAACGCGCGGCTATAGCAGCAACCGGAACAGGTGGCGTGGCTTTCGATCTGCGCCAGATGTCGATCGCGAGGGCAATGGGACCCACGATGGTAAGCGCGTAGAACGGGGCATTAATGCTTCCGCCCAATCGTAGGACCATTTCCATCGCCGCCACCAGAAAGGCGACCAGGCATTGTCCCCGGAACGATTTCACCGTGGTCCTGGGGTCCGTAATCATGAAGAAGATGAACAGCTGATACATGGGCCCGGTAATGGGCGCAACTTCGGCGAGAAAGGAATCGCCCACGACTAGGCTGCGCAGCGCGGAAAACGCAATAAACGACAGAACGTAGGTCAAGGTAATGTGGAACCTGCGAACGCGCCATACGATCAACGCGCCCAATATCCACACGATGATCAAAGGCCAAACGTCGTTTCCCCACTGGATACTCAGCGCGGCAATGTACTCGGGTACCAATAGCAGCATCGCCGAAATGGCTAAATTGGAGGGGTTGAAGAGGTGCCTGCCGCGCCAGCGTATCGCGTACTTGGACGTAATGGCGAGCGCGCTGCACAGCGCGTATGGCCAGAAGGCGGGCGAGCGAATAAGAATACCCACACTGATGCCCGTGATGTACGCGCTGGCAAGATTCGGCCACTTCCCGAGCACCAGGCGCGCGAGCAGCATGTCGAGAATCATGCTCGTGGCAATGGCAAGGGCAGTGCGCGAAAAGCTCTCAAGGAGTCCAAACTTCGCCTGTCCCACCACCAGAATCAGCGTGATGAAAAGCGGTGGAAGATAGCGGTTCTCCCTGCTAAAGAAGCGGGTTATTACGGATGCGCGGTGCTCCGGGGCGCCCGCGGAGGCCGGGAGAGTTGTGCCCGTCGCGCCCATCACAGCGGCTCCTCTACTTTGTGGATCTCATCGATCGCTGGATGTGCCAGCGTCTGTTTTGTGCCCGATGGCCAGCGAATTTCCACCCGATCCACAGCCGTACCGCTTCCGAGCCCGAAATGCAGCCGCCGCTCATTTTGCGAACAGAAGCCGCTGCCGCCCGAGACTTGCTGCAACTGTTCTTGTCCGGCCCAGAAGACACGCACTTCAGCGCCGATTGCACTGCGGTTGCTTCGCTGGCCTTCTAGCTGGAACTCGATCCAATGCCTTCCCGGCGCAACCGTATTCTTGTACAGCAGCAGTGGTCCGCGCTGATTCGCAACCACCACGTCCAATGCGCCTCGATTCTCAAAATCCGCCATCGCGACTGAACGGCCATCGTAGACATCTTTGACGCCGACCATCTGCGCCACTTCCTTAAAGCGGCCTTCGCCATCGTTAATCCAGACTCGCTTGTGCTGGTATCCGGATAAGGAACGGCCTTCGAGCGGCGGCCAATTTGCGGCATCGGAGATGATGGCCTGATTGCCTCCTGCAATTTTCGAGTAATCGTACCAATAACTGCGGCCGTGGTCGAGCGAAACATTCCCGGTTGCGACGTAGAGATCCAGGAATCCGTCGTTATTTAAATCAGCAAATTGCGCGCCGAAGCTCCAGCCGCCTAGTTCCACGCCGAATGTGTTCGCCATGTTGTCGTAGCGAATCGCCTTCGTAGATGCCCCCGGTTTTGGCATCCATAGGTTATTGCCCTGTACGAGAACGCCTTCCTCGGAAATATTGGAAACGTACACGTCAAATTGGCCCCGGTTCAGGATGTCGCCGACGGAAGCTGTCATGCCGCTCTTGGGTGAAAAACCAACGCCAGCCTCCTTGCCCGCCTCGCGAAAACCTTTGCCGCCCTCATTCAGGTACAACTCCGAAACACCATAGTCGTTTGCAATGAAGAGATCCGGGTAGCCTGTCCCGCGTAGGTCGGCCGCTACCGCAGCCAGCGACCAACGCCTGGAATTGATGCCGAGCTTCGCTGAAACCTCCTCGAACCGTCCATTGCCGAGATTGTGAAAGAGATATTTCCGCCCGCCATTATCGGCATATTCGAAGCTATTGGGCATCATTTTCGTGGTTTTCAGATGCCATAGATCGAGGTATTCCGGATAATACCCGCCGATAAACAGATCAAGCTTTCCGTCATTGTCGTAATCGAACCAGAGTGCTGTGTTTGCGTTGAGCCAGGACGGAAGTCCGGCTTGCTCTGTAACGCGCGTAAAGTGCTTGCCGCCGTCGTTGTGAAAGAGTTCCGGCTTACCCCATTTATAGATCAGGACGTCTTCGTAGCCATCGTTGTCGTAGTCTCCCCAAACAGCGCCAGTGGACACGCCGGTTCCGGGAAGATTTACAGCAGCGAGTCCGACTTCGGCCGCTACGTCGCGGAACTTGCCGTTGCCGAGATTTCGATAGAGCGCGTTGCGGCTTCCTGGCTTGCTGTTTACGACGTAGATGTCCTCCCAGCCGTCCCGATCGAAATCCACGATAGAAACGGCTGCTCCCATGGAGGCGACCAGGTTCATAATGTGGCTGAGTTTTACGTCCAGCGTGGGGGCTTGATGTACGAAATCGATGCCCGAAGCCTTGGAGGATTCCTGCAAATAAAAGCCGTAGCGCGACAGCGCTTGAGCCTTACTCATCTTGGCGGCGGAGGACGCTTCAGAGCGCTGATACCGTTTGTAAACAACGGGTGCCGCCAACAGTCCGACGAAAAAGATTGCTAAGCCAATCTGAACCGTCCGGCTCGGCTTTACTGCTTGTTCCATAGTGCTGTCCGAAAAACCTCGGGCGCGACGTACCGCGTATGATAGACCTGCCAATCTCGCGGATGCATCCGGTAAGCGGGGTCGTCCTCTAACCTTCCCGGCGGTGCGGTGTAACTCTTCATTTCATGATAGGGAAGAGGCAGTACCGTTCGAGAGAACACCGTATTGTAATCGCCGTCCTTGATCCAGCCATTCCCGATCATGATAAAGTCGCGCACCCAGCCGGCAGCGGGCGGGGCTGGCGTCGCAAATTGCAGCCGGAGCTCATCGCCGGCACACATAATGACATAACGATCGTCCACCTTCGCGAGCAGTTCGCGCACATCGCCGAAGCGGGTGTAGTAACCTTCCAGATCGCGCCATTTCTGGGACGTGTCTTCCAATTGATCGTAGTGTGGAATTTCGGGCGAGGAAGCGTTCGCGGTTGTGATGGCAGAGAACCCGCGATGGCGCAGCGCGGCAGAAGCCAGTTCCTCTTTCTGAATATGGATCGAGTCGCTCGAAACACCCTGCGCCCAGGCGAGCCGGTCCCAATAGATCTCCATATTCGTTTTCAGGCGGAGCTTGCGGGGAGCTCCTGGTTTAAAGACGTTCGAAATGTCGAATACCGCAGTTTTCAGCTTGCCTGCCAAGAACCCGAGATCGGGCCTTGCCACTGCCCAGTGCCCGTTCGCGTCTGGAACTTCAATCGACAGGCCGCGCGGAGCCGGATTGTGGTTTTGTCCCATTGCGATGTTAACGGTTGCGTCAGTCGGATGCGTCCAGCCTTCGGCGATTACGTAAAGAGGACCGGTGCGCGGGGCATCATCCGGAAGTTCAAGTTCAACCCAGTGGCTGCGCGTGACACCCTGATATTGCCCGCGCCCGAAATTGTCGAGATATTTCCCGTCCTTTGCACGCACAATGGCGCTGACATCCTGGCCGTTATCGTCCACCGCACGGATAAAGGGGTGCGATGTTGCGGTCGTGTAGATCTGTAGTTTTGGAGGCGGGACGGCAAACCGCTCATCGCTGTAAATTTCGGTACCCTTCGGATGATCCACCACCAGCAGCGAGTAACGGTCGATATAGAACGTCTCCCACAGCTCCGCCGTAACCCGCAGATCGTAATGCCCGTTGCGCGGCGCGACCGCATCGCCTGGAATCTTGAACCATTCCTGAGTCTGTTGAATGTCGGCAACGCGCTGCGCGTTGATGTGCAAGCCGAGAGCCGGCGACCAGGGCGCGCCATCTTTCACGAACCGCATTTGCTTTCCGTCCCATGCAAACAGAGATGGGCAAGAGCCCTTCAGGCGCTGGGTCGCCAGGATAGATTGATTTGATTTCAAATCGAACTCCGCCTGCACCAGGCCGTTCGGCCAAGTGATGCGGGCCAGATCCGTACTCGTGTGTTCGCCGAGGCCAAAATGGATCACCGGCGAGGTGATGATTTGTTTTTCGGCCAGCAGCCCCGCCCGGATTTCAATCTCTCCTCCGATACCGAAGGAGTTGATGCGCTGATCGCCGTGGACAGATGCCGCGCGCGTGCGGATGACCTGCCAATGATAATTCTTCGTCCCGTGATTGGTGAAGACCGCCGGTTTCCCGTCCGAAAGTCCGATTACATCCAACCGCCCATCGCCGTTCATATCGGCCGCGGTTGCGAACGCCGCGTTCAAACGGGCCGGCAGCTTCGAGAACCCGTGCTCGCTGCCTAAAAACACTTCGCCATCGCTGGTCAGAAGGTCCAGGCGTCCGTTGTTGTCGAGATCGGCCAATGAGATCGAGGCTATGCCCGGTCCAGGCGCAGCCGCCTTCGCCACATCTTCGATTTGCCACCCAGCGCCTTCGTCCTTGTCCGAAAGCCGGATTATGCTTCCATCCGATTTCAAGACAACGAAATCCGGTAAGCCGTCGCCATTCACATCGCCCGCGGTTACCGCCGCCACACCAGCAGCAACATTCGTCGGAACGGCGCGCGCTTTGAAACTGCCGAAGCGCTCGTTCATGAACACATGCAACTTGCCGGCGTCATCAATCATGGCCACATCAGGGTCGCCATCGCCGTCAATATCCGCGGTTGCGAAACCGGTGATGCCCGGTGCATTTGTGAACGGTGTAGCGGTTGCGAAAGCGCCGTCGCCATTGTTGCGCAGCACGACCGGATCGCGGTCTTTCACACCCAGAACAATGTCGAGATCTCCATCCAGATCGAAGTCGAAAGGCCATGCGCCCGTATAGGAACCATTTGCCACGGCGGCCGGAATCCGCGATTGTGCAGTTACGTCCGTAAAGTGTTGCGGGGTTTCCTGCTGAAAAATCCGCACGCCGCCGGAATCCGCTATGACGAGGTCATTTTTGAAATCGTAATTGAAATCTCCAATGGCGATATTGCTTGGATTCAAAGACGCAGTGGAAGCGCCACGCGCCGCGAGAGTAGCCCCGCCTGCTACGTGCAGTCCCGCATGGTCTGCCCACAGAACGGACGCCTTCCCGCTATCATCCAGCCAGACCGCACCCGTCCAAAGAACCGTCCCTGCCGTAACCGCGGGAACAGGCCCTGACGTAAACGTCATTTCCGAATCGGGCGGCGCGCTTTCGGCCTGGGACGACGGCAGCTTTATAAATCGCAGAAAGGGGTCGCCCACAAACACGGCAGGCGTCTTTACGATCTGCGAGGCTCGCCGGTATTCCGGAGCGCGCAGCAACACGTTTCGAAGGAACGCAACGTGCAGCGCCGCATCGCGGGCGTTTGAACCGGATATCGCCGTTTCCAGCGCTTGCATCTGCTGCTTCGCTTCTTCCGGCCATGACCCGGATTGCTGCCTGAGCCGCGAGACGGCATTTTTGAGCACGCTGGCATTGCCGGTTTTCGCCGCGAGACGAGCCACCTCCAGAAGCACAGCCGGGTTGTCCGGCTTCAATTGTAAAACTCTTTGGAACACCTGGAGCGCCGCCGCGTCGCTGCCGCTGGCGCCTTGCCGCTCCGTCTGCTCAGCCAGCAGATACAGGGCCTTCACGTTATTCTTATCCAGTTGGACGGCCCGGTTTAGGTGGTCGATCGCCTGCGGCAGATTGCCGCGCCGGCTCTCTAGGTCCCCCAGCAGTTGCTCAATCCGGCTGTTATTCGGAGCCAGGCTACGGGCCTTCTCCAGGTCGCCATAAGCAGCATCCAACTCCTGCTGCCGTATCGCGAGGATGCCCAGGTTCGCCCAGGATGCCGGCTCGCCGGGAGCGATTTGCGTCGCAAGAGTGAGATCGTCCTTCGCGCGGACATCCGCGCCGCTTTGCAGGCCGGCCAATCCGATATAGAAGGCGTGGACCAAGTCGCGGTATTTCGTCGTGCCAGGCTGAGGAAGGCCGTTATTCGATGCGCAACTCGCAAGAAATAGAAGTCCGCATCCGGCCGTGGTCAGACGTACGAGACCAGACCGTTCCCGCTGAGGTCTTGTGAGATTTTCCGGCGATTCAGCCAATTGAATCAGACTTCACCTTGCTAGACCCCAGTGCATTCCATTGTAACCGCTATACTCTGGGAAACGGCCGTGGAACACTACGTTGAACAACTGATCGACTTAACCGCGCCGGACGCCAACCAGATTTACAATCTCAGCATCGAGGATGCTCGAGAGATCCTCAGAACGGAAAATGCTTCGAATGTCCTTCGCATTGAAGGCTCATTCGCACTGGTGGCGCGCACCGGCAAAACCGTGAGGATGGCGCGCTCCCTCGATCGCCCGCTGCGCTATTTTCTTGCCAAGCAGAAGGATGGTCCTGCGCTGGTAGTTGCGGATCGAATTGATGCCATCTATGAGTGGCTGAAGAAAGCAGGATTGGACCAGCAGTTTCACCCCAGCTACACCAGAATGGTTCCGGCTCATTACGTGGTCGAGCTTCAGCTTATCGGCTGTCCGGATCCCGACCCGGTTTACACGCGCTTTTTCACGCCCGAACCACAGGCGCTTGAGCCGGACCTGGATCAAATCGGCCGTTGCTACATTTCGGCGCTGGCCGATGAGATTGCTCAATGGCTCCGATTCATGCCGGCACAGGAACCGGTGGGCGTTTGCTTTTCCGGCGGCATCGATAGCGGTAGCGTGTTTCTCGCGACCTATCACGTGATGCTAAAACTCGGAATGAATCCGGGCAGGTTGAAAGCATTCGTTCTCGATTTCGGCTCCGGTCCGGACCTCGAACAGGCCCGTTCTTTCCTCGATTCCGTAGGCCTCGGACTTTTTCTCGAACCCATCGAAGCCCATATCTCCGCGCTGAATGCTGAAGAAACAATTCACGTAACCGAAGACTACAAACCGCTCGACATCGAATCCGCAAGCATGTCGCTGGCTCTCTGCCGTGGCATTCGCCAGCGCTATCCGGATTGGCGTTACTTGGTGGATGGAGACGGCGGGGATGAAAACCTGAAGGACTATCCGATAGAAGAGAATCCGGAACTCACCATTCGCAGCGTGGTCAATAACCAGATGCTTTATCAGGAAGGCTGGGGTGTCGGCAAAATTAAACATTCGCTGACATACAGCGGCGGCCTGAGCCGGTCTTACACTCGCACCTATGCGTCGCATCGCCGCTATGGCTTCAAAGGATTCAGCCCGTATACCAGGCCCAAAGTAATCGCCGTAGCGGAAGCCATTCCGTTCATCGCATTAACTCAGTACGACGTGGCCCGGTTGTATGAGCTAAAGGGAGAGATTGTGTCGCGCGGCATTGCGGCCGTAACAGGATTGCGTATGCCGGTATATCCCAAGCGGCGGTTCCAACATGGCGCGCTCCCGGCCGGCACGCTCCGCCAGCGGTTGCCCTTTCGCGAAGCCGAATACCGGAAGCAATTCCTTTCGCTCTACATGTAAGTCATGGCCTCCATCTATCCAGCTTCCGATGCGGAGCGGAGTAAATGGATTCTCGAGCGCCGACCGCAGCGCGAAGCTCTGGACCCCTGGCGGCCTTACGCGTTTTTCGTCGAAGAGGAAGTCTCCGCAAGCGGTGAACGCGTTCCGGTTGCGGCGGTTTTTCTGACCAACCGCGAATGCCCATGGCGGTGCCTCATGTGCGACTTGTGGCGGAACACGCTCGCAGACGAAGTGCCCGCCGGGGCAATTCCCGCACAAATTGATCACGCATTAGAGCAACTGCCTCCTGCGCGAGAAATCAAGCTCTACAACAGCGGGAGTTTCTTTGATCCCCATGCCATTCCTATCGACGACTATCCCGCAATCTCCAGCAAAGTGAATGTGTTTGAGCGTGTCATTGTGGAGAGCCATCCCGCGCTGGTCGGCGAAAGGACATTGATGTTCCGCGATCTGTTATCCGGCCGCCTGGAAGTAGCGATGGGACTCGAGATCGTTTATCCGGATGTTCTGGCGCGGCTGAACAAGCGAATGACTCTCGAACAGTTTTCCGCAGCGGCGGAGTGGCTGCGCAAGAATGACATTGATCTTCGGGTGTTTATTCTCATCAAGCCTCCCTTCATGGACGAAGCGGAAGCCGTCGAATGGGCTGAGCGTTCTCTCGATCTCGCATTTGATTGCGGAGCAACGGCTGCTTCCCTGATTCCGACCCGAGGCGGAAACGGCGCATTGGAGGAGTTGGAAAGGAACGGCGAATTTTCTCCGCCGCAAATGCAGACAATTGAAGCTGCCGTCCATTATGGTCTGAGCCTCAAGCGCGGGCGCGTCTTCGTTGATCTTTGGGATCTGAGAACACCGCAGGCTTGTCCTGCCTGTCACAACGCTCGCGTTTCCAGGTTGGGTGAAATGAATCGCTGCCAATCAATTTTGCCGCCAGTCTTCTGTGATAAGTGCGGAGCTGGGGCTTGAGCAGCAGTTGCTATGACATTGCGGTAGTTGGCTCAGGCTTCGCGGGCTCTCTCCTGGCGATGATTGCTCACCGGCTGGGGCGCTCCGTGATTCTTCTCGAAAAGGGCAAGCATCCGCGCTTCGCCATCGGAGAGTCGTCTACTCCCCTATCGAACCTTCTGCTGGACGATCTAACGATTCGGTATGACCTGCCGAGACTCCAACCGCTCACCAAATGGGGGCGCTGGCAGCGGGCGCATCCCGAAGTGGGCTGCGGACTCAAACGAGGCTTCACGTTTTATCACCACACGCTAGGCGAAATAAGCGCCAACCTTCCGGACAGAACCCGGCAGCTTCTAGTGGCCGCAAGCCCGCACGATGACATCGCCGATACCCATTGGTACCGGGCTGAGTTCGATCACTTCTTTGTTCAGGAAGCGCGAAATCTAGGCGTTGTCTATCTCGACGAAGTTGCACTCCACACGGTCTCCGAATCGGACGATTCAATCGCCGTTACCGGAACCAGGAACGGCCAGGGGCTGAACGTTCGCGCCAGCTTCCTGGTAGATGCAACGGGGCCGCGCGGCTTTCTGCACCGCGCGCTCGGTATAAGGGAACGGCCGCTTCCCGATTTTCCAGCCACGCAAGCTCTTTTCAGCCATTTCTCAGGAGTCGGCCGCCTTGCACAGGAGGACCTGACGACTCCCTATCCGGTTGACGATGCGGCCGTTCATCATGTTTTTGATGCCGGCTGGATTTGGGTGCTGCGGTTCAATAACGGAATCACTAGCGCGGGCGCAGCCGTAACGGACGCGCTGGCGGAAAGCCTCGCGCTTCAGGACGGCGCGCCGGCATGGGAACGGCTGCTGGATCTGATTCCCGCACTGAAGAAACAATTCGCAGCCGCAAGACTCGAGCGTCCGTTTACGTATGTGCCCCGGCTCTCGTTTCGCAGCGGCGCGATCGCAGGAAAGCGCTGGGCTCTGCTCCCGTCGGCTGCAGGGTTCGTCGATCCGCTGCTCTCCACCGGATTTCCGCTAACGCTATTGGGCATTTCTCGCTTTGCAGAATTGCTTGAGGCGGATTCATTCAGCGCAAGCCTACATGCGTATGCGCACCAGACCGAAAGCGAATTGCTTGCTGCGTCGCGGTTGATCGCAGCCTTGTACAAGGCCATGGCGGATTTTCCTCTGTTTGTTGGATTATCCCTGCTTTACTTCGCGGCAGTGAGTTTCGCAGAAACCGCGCACCGGCTTGGGAAGAAGGAGTTGGCCGGCTCCTTTCTTCTACACGATCACCCGACTTTCGGCCCGCAGTGCCGTTCCTTACTCAATCGGGTTGGGAGCGGTAGCGGTTCAAAAGAGCTGATCGACCAAATTCTGCGCGTGATCGAGCCCTTCAATGTCGCTGGCCTGGGCGACCCCGCACGTCGCAACTGGTATCCGGTACGAGCCGACGATCTCTATCGAGGCGCTTCGAAGCTGGAAGCAACGCGCGAAGAAATCTCTCAACTGCTCGATCGGTGCGGATTCTAGCGTAGTGGCCGGGCATGCCCGGCCTGTCGGCATGCCCGGTCAGTGCCGGCTATCTCGACATGCCCACACCCGGCGAATACTTCCACGCCGTCTCAATGCTCGCGTGATCGGAAAATCGCGTATCCGTATACTGATCGAAATCGATCTTCTTATGCAGGACACCGGTTTCAATCATGAGGTCGCGAACCAGATCAAAATCCGCCTTGCGCGGCGCGAGTGGAGTGTACATGACCCGGTTCATCGGTTTCGTAAGCGCCCAACGCAGCAACGCGGGCTTCTGATTGTAGTAATACCGGCCGACAAAATCCGCCGCATCCTCCCGGTACGGTTTGCCTTTATCCAGCCAGAGACCCGACCGGGCGATCCCATCCACCAGAACCTGCACAACATCCGGCCGCTTATCGATCAAATCCTGCCGGACCACGAGAATGCAGGACATGTAATCAGGCCAGTACTGGCGCGCCTGAAAAAGGATCCGCCCATAGCCAGCCATTTCCGCTTGAGAGGGGAACGGCTCGCCCATTGAGAATGCATCAATTGCGCCGGCAGCAAGCGCGCCCGAGACATCAGGCGGCGCCATTTCAACCATTTTGATGGAATCCGGCTTCATCCCCCAGACCTTCATCGCGCGAAAAAGGATCAGACGCTCATCGGAAAAACGGCTGGGGATCGCAACGGTACGGCCGCGGAGATCGGCGAATGTCTTAACCGGACCGTTTTTGCGAACGACCACCGCGCTGCCGTAGCGGTGCCCCAGATAAACAACCTTGATGCGGACGCCCTGCGCCACCAGCGCAATCGCCATGGGCGCAACAATAAACGCAGCCTGCACTTTATTTGAGATCAGCGCTTCCTTCATCTCCGGAAAGCCCTGAAACATGCGCGGTAGAAAGAGCTCGCCATTTTCCGAATACTTCGAAATGTAATCCGTTACCGGACAGGTGAGCTGGCACGTTACGGGAATGTACGCAACCGTAATCTTTCGCTTAGCAGGCGGGCGATAATCATTCAGAACGGCGGCCCAATTGACGTTCAGGTATCCATGCAGCACGGAGATGAGCACCAGCCATCCCGCTGCGACCAGCAGGATCGTCCTCTTAAGATTCATCGCGGAACCCCCACCGAACGGATTTGACCTTTTCGAGCCTTCGGAACGCCAGGTCCAGCGCCAGCCCAATCACGCCGATCAGCAGCATCGCTGCGACAACCAGGTCATAGCGCTTTCCTGAATTTCGCGAATCGATGATCAAGTACCCCAGCCCGGAATCGACCGCAATCATTTCCGCCGCGACAACCACCAGCCACGCAATACCGAGCGCGATCCGCAGGCCGACGATAATCTGCGGCAGCGCAGCGGGAAACACAACTTTCGCGAGAACGTGAAACGGCGATAGGCCGAAGTTCCGGCCCGCTCGCCTTGATATCGACGGAACGTTCGAGACGCCATCCGTGCATGAAACTACAATCGGAAAGAAAGCGCCTAGGAAAATCAAAAAAATCGCGGCATTATCCCCAACTCCGAAAAAGATGATCGCGACCGGAATCCACGCGATGGGACTGATGGGCCGGATGATCTGCATCGCCGGATTTACTACCTGGTTGGCAGCCGGATACCAGCCGAACATCAAACCCAGCGGGACGCCGAGAAGCACTGCAGCCCCAAACCCGATCGCCACGCGCCGCAGCGAATCGCCGATATCGGCCCAAAGAACATTCTGCCGGAGCAGTTCAGCCAGCCCCCGTTCCACATCGAGCGGCGACGGGAAAATTCGGGTGGCCGTCCAGATAACACAGTAATGCCACAACGCGAGAAGCAGCGCGCAGACCAGAACAGGCCAGAAGAATCTCTCCCATCTCCTCGGCTGGTCGATTGTCATATCCGGTGTGCCAGGCCAATCTGCTTGAAAATGCCATCCCGAAGCTCCAGATAGCGCGGGGAACTGATGTCGCGCGGATGAGGAATGTCAATGGTTACGATTTGCTGGACGGAAGCAGGCCGGGCGCTCATCACCACTACGCGATCCGCAAGCTGAACCGCTTCGTCAATATCGTGTGTCACGAAAATAATCGTTTTGCGCTCGGCTTCCCAAATGCGTAGCAGTTCACCGCGCATGATCAGGCGCGTGATGGAATCGAGCGCCCCAAATGGTTCGTCCAGAAACAGCATGTCCGGATTTACCGCGAGTGCGCGAGCCACCTCCAGGCGCTGCTTCATACCGCCCGAAAGTTCCGGCGGATAGGTCTTCTCGAACCCTTGTAAACCCACCATTTTGACGTAATGCGCGATGCGCCTCTCGCGTTCCCGGCGCGGCAGTTTGAATAAGCCGAATCCGATGTTTCCATCGACCGTGAGCCACGGGAAAACGCCGCGTTCCTGGAAGACAAAGATGCGGCGAGGGTCGGGACCGCGCACCACTTCGCCATCAATCCTTATGTGTCCGCCCGTCAGAGTAAGGAACCCCGCCATGGCGCTTAACAAGGTTGACTTGCCGCATCCTGAGGGTCCTAGCAGGCATAGAAACTCCCCATCGCCCACTTCAAGATTGATATCGTTGAGGACTTCCGTCGTCTTGCCGTCGCGATGAAAGACCATACTGACGTGCTCGGCACACAGCTTCGTTTTCAAGGCTACCGGCGTCACAAAAGTTTCCATCACCGACAAATACTTAATCCTCCGAATAACTCCAGCGGAACGATTTCACTCGTTCAAGCGAGCGTATCCCCATATCCAGCAGCAAGCCGATGAGCCCGATCAACACCATTCCGGCAACCACAAGATCGTAGCGGTTTCCGGCGTTGCGCGCATCCACGATCAAAAATCCAAGTCCGGAGCTTACGGCAATCATCTCGGCCGCCACGACAACCAGCCAGGCGATCCCCAAAGTGATCCGCAATCCAACGATCAGTTGCGGAATAACGGCTGGATACAACACCCGATAGACCAGATCGAGCGGACCGAGCCCGAAATTCCGGCCTGCGTTTATGTAAACGGCGGGAACACTTTGGACCGCATTAATGGCCGTCAAAAGCAGCGGGAGAAAGCAGCCCATGAAAATCAGAAATATGGCGGCCAGATCTCCCACTCCGAACCATAGAATCGCGATCGGAATCCAGGCAAGGGGCGATATCGGGCGAAGAATCTGGACGATTGGATTGAACGCCATTTCGGCTCGGCGGAACCAGCCGATAGTGAGTCCAAGGGGAATGGCCAAAACGACTGCCAGCGCAAATCCCCACGTAACGCGGAAAAGTGAGGCGATCACATATTTCAAGAGAAGTCCGCGCCGCGCCAGGTCGGCGATGCCGCCAACCACTTCTAATGGGCCAGGCAGCAGATGAACGGGATGCCGGCTGACTGCGATTTGCCAGATCGCGAGTAGAACTCCAATGAATGCGATTGGCCGGACCCAGACAAGCAGGCTGAAAGCTCTCGATTGAAGTGTTTTCGCCGTTTTGACGCTATCCGGCCCCAGAAGACCGCGCAAGCAAAAGTATAACCTGGAGAAAACCATGCGGACTGCTTGCGGCAGGGGAACGAGAGAACCGGGAATAAGTTAGTTTAGACGAATTACCCTCGCCTGACATCCAGCGGAAGGTTGATTCTCATTTACAACTTGAGTTGGTATCAAGCGAGGGGAGTATGCTAACTCAAGTACGGAGATGGGGGCCGTGAGTTTCGATTTCGAGATGGTTGAAACGATTCGCTGAGTCCTCGGTCCAAGAAGTGTATTCGCTCCAAAGGCTCAAACATACGTGCGTATTCACCTGGTAAACCCAAGCGATCTGTCTTTCGGAACAGCAGTCATCACGCCGCGCTGGCTGTACGTCCTGGCTGCGGCCACTCCTGCGTCATTCGGCGACCCCCTTATTTGGGACGAGACGCTGGAACAAATTGATGCCTCGCGCATTCAGGCCGGCGACATCGTTGGCATAGGCGTCCATACCGGAAACGCATTACGCGGCTATGAAGTTGGCAAAATTGCGCGCCAGCGCGGCGCTACGGTGGTGTTTGGTGGAATCCACCCCACCTTGTATCCGGACGAAGCTTTTACTCTGGGCGGCGCACACAGCGTCGTTAAGGGTGACGGCGATGTGATGTGGGCAGAAGCGCTCCAGGATTCTCAAAACGGCGGACTCAAGGCCATTTACGAAGGTGGACGAATCGGGCCCGACCATTTCCTGCCGGCCCGCTGGGATCTGCTTCCGGAGAAGAAATACATGTGGGCCTCGGTCCAAACCGTCCGAGGATGCGCCAAGCATTGCTCCTTCTGCTCGGTCTGGCGAACAGACGGTCAACACCCCAGGCAGCGCGCGTCGGATAGCGTCGTCCAGGAGGTCGTGGAACTCCGGCGCAAAGGGTTCCGCTTTGTCCTATTGGCCGACGATAATTTCTATCCGGTGACGTTGACCGATCTGAAGTTGGCCGAGCGCCAGGGAAACAAGCAGAAACTCGCCGAGTTGCAGTCGATTCGCCATGAACGGTTCGAACTGATGGCGCGTCTCGCCGAACTGCCGGAGGACATGGTGTTCTTCACCCAGATCACCATGGAAAGCGCAGAGGACCCGGAATATCTCGACTGTATGCGAAAAGCTCGGATCAGGGGCGCGCTGGTAGGCGTAGAGACCGTAACCGCTGAAGGCCTCAAGACCGTGTTTAAAGACTTCAATTGCGTGGGCGATACGTTGGTGCGGCGGCTTCAAAGCTTCCGCGAGCACGGAGTACATGTTTTGGGCTCATTCATTTTCGGCCTCTCTAGCGATCGGCCCGATACGTTCGATGCTACCGCTGTGCTCGCTCAGGAAGCCGATATTGCATTCGCGCAATTCGTGATGCTCACGCCGCTGCCCGGAACCGTCGATTTCCAGCATTGGGAAAAAGCGCAGAGCGATCCGCTAAAGGTCGCCGGCGTTCCCATCACCCGGTACTGGCTCATTCCATCCAAGAGCAGACCCAGAATGTTCATGCCGCACCCCTCCATGAGTTCCGACGAACTACGCCAGCGTACGCAGCTTGTTTGGGACCGTTTCTATAGCTTGAGCTCCATCTGGAAGCGATCGCATTGTGTCTCCTCCATTCGGGCGCGGCTCGCCTTTCTGTTCATATCGAAGTTGTACCGGCAGATGTATGCCCGCACCGGAATCGCAACGGACAGCGCACGTCAAGACCGGGCGCAATTTTGGGCGCGCCTACTGGCAAAGCCTTGCCAGCGGCTGTTTCAGGCCAAGCCGATGCCCGATCTAAAGGTTCCACGGGCCAGAGCGGAACAGCAGCAGCAACAGGTTTTCCAGGTTCTGGGCTGAGGTGATTAAACGTGCGGATTGTGATTGCCCCCCAGGCGCAATAGCTTCCAGCCATCATTGACGAATCTGCGGAAAACATAGGAAGTGAACAGTGCGCCCGGAGACCGGAACGCCTCACGGAAGGCGCTGCCGGCCCAGCCTCGGCTGCCAATCCTCTGAATCAGGATTGTCAAGGTTATGCCGCTGATGAGATTGCGCCTCGCGCGTTCCAGCTTTTGTTCGCCTTCGCGGCCACACCGTGCTCGCGCGCACTTCACTAGATCGGCGTGTACGATACGCGCCCAATCCTGCCATTCACGGATGCTCGATCTGCTCGTCTTACTGCCGTAATGATTCGTGTATTGAACCAGCGGCTGATTTATACAGACAACGTAATCATGCGAAAGCGCCGCCGCGCCCCACGTCCCCAGGTCGCATAAATCTCCATGCCGTTCCTGAAATCCGCCGGCTGCCAGCGCGTCCGCGGTGCGCATCAAAATGCCGCTCAGGCGTAAGCCTCGTCTACCGGCCCACAGCTCAGAGAGAAGATCCGCTGGCGATTCCAGGCCGGGGCCGCCCTGCGTGCTCCAGAGCAAATTGCCATCCGGCCCTGCGATGAGGCAGGGACACCAGACCAGGCCAATCGACTGCGGTTGAAGCATCCGGGGAGGTTCCAGAAATGGTGAAACCAGGCGCTCGATTGCATCGGGCAGCAGCACGTCATCATCGCCCATAAGCAGAAAGAACTCGCCTGTGGCCCGGCGCAGGCAAAAATCAAAATTGCCGGCCAACCCCAATCGCTCTCGTTGGCGGATGAATGCCAGACGTGAATCCTCGATACCGCCGATACGCGTAGCAGTATCGTCGTTCGAAGCATCGTCGGAAACCAGAACTTCCAAACCGCTGTAGGTCTGGGCAAGCGCGCTTTTAACCGCGCGAACTGCAAGCGTGGCCCGGTTGAGCGTAGGAATAGCGATGGTTACGCGCCCCGCCACTCCCATTGTTAACCCGGCGTTTGCTGTGATTCGGGTGCTGCCGCGGAAACCGCCGCACCGGACAGATTGAACGCACCCTTCAGGCTCATACGGCGGGATTGGGTGAACGCGAGGAGACCCCAAAACGTGATCACCAGATACTGCAGCGCTTGAAAGAGCAGAATCAGCGCGATGGCATCCGCTTTATGAAAGCCGAACGGATCAAGAACACTGACCGCCACAAACTGATAAATTCCCACGTAACCGGGTGTTGACGGTAGCGCGCTGCCGAGTCCGAGTCCCGCGATGAGGAGAAAGGCCACGCTGACAGGCAAGTGCAGTCCTAATGCGTAGGCGCCAATCATGATGCCCACAATATCTACGTACCAGATAATGGCGGTGAAGAGAATGAATGCCAACAGGCGGCTGCCGCTGTGGAACCCCCGCATACCCGTAAGGATCTGCTGGATTACCCGCAGCAGCTTTTCCCGAATCGCTTCAGGCACGGGCACGCGGCTTATGATGGCCGCCCAAAGCGATTCGAGTCTGGGCGTAATTGCAATGGCCACAACCCCACAGAGCCCGAGTATCGCGAATGGCCGGGCAGCCCGCGCGAACCAGCCGGGAGGGGAGGCCAGGGTGAGCAGCACGATCGAGCTGATCAGTACCAGCGCAACCGCGTCACATAGTCGCTCCAGGAACGCTGTTGTAAGAACAAAAGTTTTGCTAAGCCCTGAATGAAAGCTCACCATAACGCTTCGAATCACTTCCCCGGCCCTCGCCGGAAGATAGTTGTTGCCGAGATAGCCAGCCGCCGTGGCCCAAAACGCAATCGAAACTTTCACCGGAGCAGCGGAACGCAGCAGAATTCGCCATCGCAGAGCTCGCAAAAATAACGAGCCTGAACTCAGCAGAATCCACAGCACGATGTAATTTGCTTTGGCGCGCGAAAGCGTAAGCCAGACCTGGGCCCACGCGATGCCGCGCAGTGAAAAGTAAAGCAGCGCTGCGGCAAGCAGAATGGCAATAATCCAGTAGAAGAAGCGGGCCGGCCTGCTCTGTTTGCTCAATCTGACACCACGTCCGGACTTGCTAAACCAGTTCCGCAACCCGGAGTTCCTCCGGATAGGGTTCGCCTGGAGCGTACTCGAAATTCACGCGCTCTCTTTCAATCGCATAGGGGCGATTCTGCACTTGTGTGTGAATGGCGCCAATGTACTCGCCGAGCATCCCCATTGCCACCATCTGAATAGACGCGAAGAAGAACAGTCCAATAATCAGCGGCGCGATTCCTACCGAAAAGTTGTTCCAGAAAACAAGTTTGTAAACGAGATAGCCGATGCCTGCAAACAGCGAAAGTAACGCACTGGCGAAACCTGTAAACGTGACGATGCGCAGCGGAACTTTTGAGAAATTGGTGATGCCCAGCATCGCCATGTCATAGAGCGTGTAGAAATTGTTTTTCGTTATGCCGCGTTCGCGCCGTGGTTGTATGAACGGGATCTCATAATATTTGAAGCCGATTTCCGCCAGCATACCGCGAAAATAAGGGTATGGATCGCCGAATGACCGAACGATCTCAACCACCTTCCGGTCATATAATCCGAATCCGGTGAAATTCTCTATCGTTTTGATGGAAGAGAGCTGCTGCACCAGCCGGTAATAGCGCTTCCGCACCCAGAACATCAGCGGGCGTTCCTTACTTCCCTTCTTAATACAGAGGACCAGCGGATAGCCCTGTTCCCATTTTTCGATCAGTTGAGGAATCAGCTCGGGCGGGTCCTGTAAATCGGCCACCATGCCGATCACCGCATCCCCGGTGGTCTGCAGTAATCCGTGATGGGGCGATCGGATATGCCCGAAGTTACGCGCATTCACGATCACCTTCACGTTACGGTCGCGGCTGGCGATCCGCTTCAGGATCTCTACGGTCCGGTCGGACGAATTGTTATCGATAAAGACGTGCTCATATTTATAGCGGCCGATTTTGAGCATCTCGGCGCGAACCCTGTTATAGAGTTCTTCAACGTTATCTTCTTCGTTGTAACAGGCAGTAAGAATGCTGATAGTGCGCAAAATTTACCTCGTGTGCCGCGGTTTAATCGGGCAGCGGCTCTATAATCATGTTCGCCAAAAACTCATCGCGCGGGAGAAATGGCCACAGATCCTCCAGCGGCCTGGATATAAACGAACCGTTTGGCTTTTGATAGCTGGCAAGCCGCGGCGCTCGAATTTCATCCGGAATAACATGCATATCGCAAACCACCGGACCTGGCATATCCAGCACACGCTGCACGTCGCGGCGCAGGTTTCTTTGATCTCCTATCACGGTGGTAGAAAGGCCATAAGCGCCCGCAACTTTCGAAATGTCGGGCACCGTTAGTCCCGTCCGGGCATCGCAACCGATGCTCGCCTTACCGAAATAGTTGGATTGCGAAGCCCGGATAGACGCATAGCCGCCGTTATTTAAGACAAAGAATTTGATCGGTAAATTCAGCCGCGCCACTGTCTCAAGCTCCTGAATGTTGAACTGGAAGCCGCCGTCTCCATCCACGCAAACAGTCCGACGAATACCGCCGGCCAGACAGACGGCAATGCTCGCCGGCAGGCCGAATCCCATGGACCCCAGACCGGCCGTGTGATAGATCCGCCGGCCCGCATAAATGGGGCAGGCAAGCAGAAAGATTTCGATCCCGCTGCCGGAACTGCCCGAGACCAGCCGGTCGCCGGCTTCCGTTTCATGGCCGATAACTTCCGCCAGATGATAGATGCTGACACGGCCTTCCGGTTTCCGATGCTCATCGGTTACTACCGGATACCGGACCTTCCAGTCCGCGCAGCGGGCCTCCCATTCGCACCGCTTCTGTTGCCGGACCGAATCGCCCTGCTTCAAAAACTCGCCCAGAAATACACGCGCATCCGAACAGATCGGATCCTGCACATAGGGGTATAGCTTGCGCAGCTCGGCAGGATCGATATCCACGGTTACTTTGTGTGCGGCGCGGGCCAGATTGCCCGGGGCATAGCCGGTAATCGCGAAATCCAGACGGACTCCAATCGCCAGCAGGAAATCACAATTCTGCAGCGCAAAATTCGCACCGCGCGACGCAACCGAACCCGGACTTCCGGCATAGAGCGGGTCGTCGCTCGAGATCAAACCGGCCGCGGACCACGTTGCTGCCACCGGAATCTTCAGGCGATGAACGAGTTCGGTGAACTCCCGCTCGGCATGCGCCAATCGAATTCCATTTCCCGCGAAGAGGAGCGGACGTCGCGCCCCATTCAGCCGTTCAATAACCTTTGCAACCCTGCCGGAAAGATCTGTGTCCGCCTCAGCCTCTGTGGCCTGAAAGCCTTCCAGCGCTTCTACTTCAATCGGCGCGGCTTGAACATCGAGCGGAATATCGATCCAGACCGGTCCCGGACGCCCCGTTGCCGCAAGATGAACTGCTCTCTCCATGTGATAACGAATGCGTTGCGGATCAAGCACCGTGACAGCGTACTTGGTCAACGGCTTGACGATGGATACGATGTCTACTTCTTGAACCCCAAGCTGGCGCAAACCGAGCGGCTTCCCATCGGGGTCGAACATCCGGTCTGAGCGCTTAACCTGTCCGGAGATAAACAATACGGGTGTGGAATCGATCCATGCCCCGGCCACGCCCGTAATGGTATTGGTACCGCCAGGACCAGTAGTGACCAGCGCGACGCCCAACCGGTTCGTCGCTTTACCGTAGCTCTCCGCGGCGATGGCGCTTGCCTGTTCGTGCGAATTGCAAATGGGCTGTATTCGCGATGAGCGCGCCAGCGATTCGTTCAGATGCATCGCGCCCCCACCGGTTACCAGGAAAATATGCTTCACGCCTTGATCCGCGACAAACTGGATCACGTAATCGGAAAGCTTTAGCATTATTCGGCGTATGCTTCTTCACGCGCGCCAAACACCGCCAGCAGCAGGACTGCTTTCACCCGGTTCATGCAGGAACTGCGCTTGCCCCCACCCGGCGAAGTTTCTTCCTGACTTGGTATTCCCGTTCGAACACGCGCTTAACGCCATCGCCCATCGATGTTTCGACCACGCGAATATCGCGCACAAGGCGGATTATGCCATCCGGCTCGAGCGACGCAGCTTGATCGCTGCCCCACATCGCCCGGTCCATCGTAATGTGCCGCTCGACGCAGCAGGCGCCAAGCGCCACGGCCGCAATGGACGACGGAATACCGGTTTCGTGTCCTGAATACCCGACCGGCACATCGTAACGTTCGCGCAGAGCCGGTATGACGCGCAGGTTCAGTTCGTCGTAGCTGGCAGGATAGGCGCTACAGGCGTGTAGCACGACTAGATTTTCCGTGCCCAGCACCGCAATCGCATGATCAATCTCTTCTAACGTGCTCATCCCGGTGGAAACGACCAGCGGCTTGCCAGTGCGCCGCGCGTACCGGAGAAGGCGATCATCGGTGAGACACGCCGACGCAATCTTGATGCAAGGCGCGTCAAACCGGATCATGAAATCAATTGAATCCACGTCCCAGCAAGAGGCAAACCAGGGGATTTGTGCCGCCTTCGAGCAAGCATCGATTTCTTCGTACTCTTTTCGCCCGAACTCGAGAGCATGCTTCAGGTGTCCGTTGGTTTCTCCGAACGGACTCTGGCGAACAGTCGCGAGTTCCTCCGGAGTGTAGACGACATCGACGGTGCGCTTCTGAAACTTCACGGCGTCACAGCCCGCGGCGGCGGCGATACCGATAAGCTGCTTAGCGAGATCCAGATTTCCGTTGTGATTAATGCCGATCTCGGCAACGATGTAGCACGGTTGAGCATCACCGACGAGTTTTGCGCCGATTTTTACTGCTTTCTGCGACATCATCAGGCTGCCTCCGGCTTCTTACGATTGTGTCACGTCATTCCGGGGTATGGTTGCACACCCAAGGCGCATCGGCGGATGGCCCCAGAGGATAGGCAAGCTGGCCGCGCGCATCAAAGGTCCGATCCTGCAAGGCCAACGTGACATCGTACGCGCCGGAAGGCAGTCCCAACCGTTCTTCTTCCGGGTCGCTCAAGATATAGAATCCAGCCAGCCCCATCATTCCGTTGAGCCTGGTGATTCCGGCGATAGGGTTCCAGGTAGGACAGATAGCCCGCGATTGGATCCTTCAGGGATGTGGGCATCCGTGGCTCAGCGGACCAGTTCAACGGCGCCTTGAGACTTGAAAAACAGGCGCCCACACTTTGCACAATCGCGAGCGGCTCACAAAATCCGGCATTTGCCCACGGATGAAGCTGAAGATTTTTGACCTCCGCCGTCCCAATTTCAGCAACAGCGACCCGCAAAGTGTGTGCGCCGGAGTGAAACGGAGATCTCACGTTCACTTCTATCGACAGCCGCTGTATTGGAGTCGCCAGCCGGTTGTCGTAAAACAGTTGATTATCCAAAAAGACACTATAGTGCCTGGTAGCTGCGCCTTCCGGGGCGTTGGCCTGCGCGCTGACGTGAAATAGCTCGGGAACGGCCGCGCCGGAGGGGTCGCCGGAACCAGTGGGATAACAGATGAAAACACCGGGACCGGAGTGCTGGATACCGCAGCTTGTCTGCGCACCGGCAGCGCTGCTGAACCCCATCAGAATCGCCAGGCTGAGGCTCAGGAAACTAATCTTCGTTTGAAACTCAACGATCTATCTGAACACATATGCTCCGTGATAGACTCGATTCGCTTCGGGGAGGTGTACCGCGTGCCATCGAATCTTCTTTCGCGCCTCGCGATCGCGCTGTGCGGATTTGCCTTTAGCGCATCGGGTCAATGGGCGACACCGGTCATTGATGGAAATATCACGGCGGGCGAATACGGGACCAGCAACTCGCTGTCCACTAGTACCGCTCAGACGTGGTACATGACCTGGGACCAGACGAACCTGTACGTGGCGATCACAAACGCGAATCTCACGGAAGGCGCGGTAGTCTACCTAAGCACCGATCCAAACGCCACAAACGGAAACACCGTGGGTTTTACTTATGACGGAACCGGCTTCTCTTCGCTGCCATTTCGCGCCCAGTTCGTAACGTACTTCAAGAATGGCTACCATGAGTACCGAACGAATGGCGCAAGCGGCTGGAGCGATTCAACTTCAAATTACGGCGCTTACGCGGACAATGCCGCCAATGGCAACACCCGTGAACTCGCCATTCCCTGGAGCGCCATCACCAACAATAACGGCTTGCCCGGCAGCTTCGTGTTCTTTGGCTATTTGACCTCTAGCGGAGGCTACGTGTACGGGCAAGTTCCGAACGACAATCCGGGCGCGGTCATTGGAACCTCTGCCGCCTACACGCAGTACTATGCCGTCGCGAACACCGGAAACGGGACCAGCACCCCGCCGTTTTCAGTTGAGCAGCCCAGCGGTTTCAGCGCAGCGGACAAGTCAGCATTTCTGCACAACACCTTTGACCCGTTTTATAGAAGTTCCGAAGGCGCCGTGCCCGAGGGCACGCAAGTGACGCTGCGTTTCCGAACTGCCCATTTTGCAGTCGATGGCGTTTCTGTGCGCGCCTATCTATTTGACACCGGAAGCGGCGCAACTACCGGGCCGGTAGACACGGCGATGAGTTTCGATCAAAACATTACGGTTAACGGAACCGTGTACGACGCCTGGAAAGCGACCCTCAACATGCCCGCGGCTCCGGCGGTCTATTACTACAAATTCAAGATCAACAAGGGCGGCACAACCGGCTTCTATAGTGACGATTACGTCGACGACTACGACAACGTAAATAAGGACGGTACCGGCGTCGCTTCCGATGGCGAGCCGTTTGATTCTTTTCAGGTCACGGTTTACGACCCCAATTTTCAAACACCCGCATGGATGTCAACCGCCAATGTCTATTCTATTTTTCCGGACCGCTTCCGCAATGGTGACGGAACCAACGACTACTGTGTGTTGAACAGCAGCGCCGGGTGTCCTTCGTTTTATGGCGCTTCCACCTCCGGCAACATCGCTGTAACAACATGGAACACGCTGTTGTGCGATCCGCGCGATGCCAGCCAGCCCTGCTACAACAACTTCGGAAGCATCTTCTATGGCGGCGATTTGAAAGGGATTCAAAACGAGCTCGACTACCTGCAGGGCCTCGGTTTCGATGCGCTGTATCTTACCCCTATCTTCGAAGCAAGCTCAAATCATCGCTACGATACTGACGATTATCTGACCGTTGATCCCGCCCTGGGCGGCAATGGGGCCTTCGCGTCCTTAATCACCGAGATGAATCACCGCGGCATGCGCGTGATATTGGATGGCGTGTTCAATCATGCCTCATCCGATAGCACGTATTTCAACCGCTACAGCCGTTTCCCGGATCTGGGTGCATGCCAGTCCTTAAGCTCACCCTTCCGAACCTGGTTCCATTTCAACGACAACACCGTCCCGTGCACATCCGCCGATTACCCGGGGTGGGCTGGATTCGATAGCTTGCCGAGTTTCGATCACACCAACACCGCGGTCCAGAATTTCTTCTATAGCGGTAGCAACAGCGTGATGGCAACCTGGTACAGTGCGGGCGCAAACGGCTGGCGATTCGATGTTGCGCCCGATCCGAATTTTCCACACGCGTGGTGGGTGGGCACCCGCCAATACGCGAAGCAGTACAAGAGCGATGGCCCGCTGATTGGCGAGATCTGGCCCAATGCCAGCCAGTGGCTGGCGGGCGACCAGCTTGATTCCACCATGAATTACCGCTTCCGGCGCAACGTCACCGGATTCGCGCGCGGCCGGTATAACTGGATCGACGACAACGACAATGGGAACGATTCGATTCTGGCTTTGACCCCGAGCCAGTTCGATGCCGCGAACCGGGCGGTGCGGGATGATTATCCGGCGCAAGCCAGCTCGGCCATGCTGAACCTGATTGATTCTCACGACACGAATCGCGCGCTGTATGTCTTGACTGAACTGGGCGACACCGGCCTGACCCAGGCGAAACAGCGGCTTGAACTGGCGGCCTTGTTCCAGTTCACCTATGTCGGCGCTCCCATGGTGTTTTATGGCGACGAAGCCGCCATCAATGCGCCGTCGCGCGCGAACGGGAACAATGGTCCGATCGGCGATCCGTATGCCAGGGCGCCCTATCCCTGGACCGATCAGCCCGGTGATCCTTCTATTTATGGGCCTCCGGATCAGAGTGTAATCGCGTTCTATACCAAGCTTGCTCATTTGAGAAAGCAGCACGCGGCGCTCGCAAGCGGCGCTTTCGTCACGCTGTTGACCGGTGACACGCAACAATCCGCCACGGCCGCGAATACCTATGCGTACGCGCGAGTGGGAGCAAACGAGACCGCGATTGTCGCGTTGAACAACGGATCGGCCGCCAATACAGCAACCATCCCGGTCGCAAATTATTTTCAGGATGGTACGACGCTGCAGGATGCCCTGAGCGGAAATACGTATACGGTCTCGGGCGGCAACGTGCCTGTCACTCTGAACCCCGTCAGCGGAGTGGTGTTGCTACCCTCGCCTGCGACGATCGACTTGACGCCGCCTACCGCGGGCGTAGCGCTCACGCCGGCTGCAAACGGAAACGGCTGGATCAACGCGAGTCCTGTTTCGGCCAGCATAACCGCTTCTGATACTGGAGGCAGCGGAGTCAGCCAGATTCGCTTCTGGATGGATAATGGTGCAACCAGCAGCACCCCGAATTCGCCGGTGCAAATTTCGGTTTCGGGCGAGGGAACGCACAGCTTGGGCATTCGGGTCTTGGACAATGCCGGCAACATCAGCGCGTTGATCGGCGCTCCGGTGAAGATCGATTTGACGCCGCCTGTCGTGACTGTCACGGGAGTGGCGGACGGCGCGGTGTATTCATTCAATGCTGTTCCGGCAGCCGGGTGTCAGACCACGGATGCAGTCTCCGGTGTGGACGCCAACGCGACGATCTCCATCACCGGAGGCAACGGGCAAGGATATGGAACCTATACGGCTACCTGCTCTGGCGCGACAGACAAGGCAGGCAATCAGGCGCAGCCCGTGACCGCAACCTATACGGTCCAGGCTCCGCCCTACACAAATGTAACCAGCCAGGTTCATATCGTCGCAACGGATGTCGATTATGATCAATCGCGGCATACTGCGCAGCAGATGTTCCTCATCATGAACGTGAGCGGACAACTCATCCCTGGTCCGCTGCAACTGCTTTTGACAAATCTTCCGGCAGGAGTCAGTGTAACCAACGCAAGCGGCACGTTTCAAGGCAGCCCGTACGTGACCCTTCCCGGAGTAACTTCGCTAGGCCCGCACGGAGTGGCAAGGGTGGTTCTGGAGTTTACTTATCAGCTTCAGCCGAGAATCACCAGCAGTCCTCAGCTATATTCGGGTCACTTTTGAGGCCGGCTGCAAAGGTTTTGTGTGGGGCAGGCGCTTCCGCCTGCGCGGGGCTCTCAGCCGCGCAGCTTTTGGTTGCGGCTCCGGAGCATTGTGGGGCGGATCGCCTGATCCGCGCGGGACAGCCCCGTCCCGCTTTTTCGGTGTGTCAACGATTAGCGCGTAGGCCGGTTAGAGCGTCGGCCGCGAACAAGTGTCCGCTACAAAAGTAAGTGGGATGCGGTGCTCGTGTTCTTTTATCCGGGCGGTCGAGCAATGAATCATCTATACATCTACTTATGCCAATGGCTCTCCTGGCCGCCTCGCTCGTCCAGGCTCAGCAAACAAACCTCAATTCCGATCGCGGAACCGAAGCCTTCGTAACCAGCCGCCAAAGCGTGCCGGTCGTTTCAGTATTAGAAGGAAAAACCACGACTGGCGTGTTCGTAAAGCTCGGACCTAAAGGAGGCTGGCTCACCGAATCGCTGTGTGGAGCTTTTCCGGTCACAACCTAAAGCGCCTTTATTGTCATCAACTTACAAGAAACCGCTTGGAACCGCATTGTATACTGGTTTTGAAAGCGCCACTGCCGCCGTGCAGTTGGCGCTTTTTTCTATTTCGATGAGCCCGCGTTTCTCAGCGAGGCGAAGATTCAATGAGGAGCTTTCAATGTCAACCCCAGCGCAAATCGCAGCCAATCAGAAGAACGCGCAACTCAGCACCGGCCCCACCTCCGATGCCGGAAAAGCCAAATCATCCTTAAATGGAGTCAAAAAAAATGGAGTCAAAAACGCGCTCACCGGCGCGACCGTCCTCCTGCCCAGTGACGATGTCGCCGCTTACGAACGCCTCATCGCCAGCTCCTTCGCCGAATGGAAGCCTGAAACCGATCGCGAAAAGGCGCTCGTGCAGTCCATCGCCGATACCCAGTGGCGTTTGCTCCGCATCCCTTCGCTCGAATCGGGAATTTATGCGCTCGGGCGTTTGCAATACGGGGACAAATTCGCCGATCAGCCCGAAGCCGTCCGCTCCACTCTTCTCGAGGCTTATATCTTCCAGACTTCGCGCCGCGATCTCACGAATCTCAGCATCCAGGAATCCCGCCTCCGCCGTCATCGCGAAAAAGATCTGGCCGAACTCGAAACGCTCACCGAAGAGCGCCTTGCCAAACGCGAAGCCCGGCTGACCGCCGCCGCGCACATGTATGAACGCTTCCAGGAGAACGAGGACGAGTTCGATCCAGCCGAATTTGGCTTCGAATTTTCATTTGACGAAATCGAAGAGCGTGTCGGCCTGTTCGAAGGC
>DATIMA010000010.1:0-21269 GCA_035475915.1 Bryobacteraceae bacterium | reverse complement strand
GGGATCGAAACGGTCGCCATGCAATCTACTGGCGTTTACTGGATCGCGCTCTACGACGTACTTGATCGCGGACAATTAAAATTCCGGCGGGGACAATTAGAATTCCCGGGCGATAGAAGAGCGGAAGCGATACAAGTCGGAGACGACTTGTATGGTGAACAATCGGCAGGTGAAACGGCTTTGGCGGCTGACACAGAAGTTGTCGCTGGAGACTGCGGCAGCGAAATCGGGGATGGACTCGAAAACGGCGCGGAAATACCTGCGGGATCGACGATTGCCGAGCGAGATGCGACCAAAGCATACCTGGCGAACGCGGCTGGATCCGTTCGCGGATACGTGGGAAGAGATTCGGCAGTTTCTGACGGCCGAGCCAGATTTACAACCGAAGACGCTGTTTGAGCATTTGCAAAGAACAAATCCGGGGCGGTTTCAAGACGGACAAGTGCGAACGCTGCGGCGGCGGATCAAGTACTGGCGGGCAACGGAAGGTCCGCCGCGAGAGGTGTTCTTCGCACAAGAACATCGACCTGGTGAGTTGTGTCAATCCGATTTCACGCACTGCCGCGAGTTGGGCGTCACCATCAACGGGCAAGCATTTCCACATCTGATCTATCACTTCGTTCTGACCTACTCGAACTGGGAAACAGGGACCATCTGCTATTCGGAGACTTTCGAGAGCTTGAGTGAGGGGCTGCAGAATGCGCTTTGGGAGTTAGGCGGAGTTCCCACAGAGCATCGGACCGACCGGCTGAGCGCCGCAGTGAATAACCTGGTTGATCCGCGGGAGTTCACACGAGCTTACGAAGGGCTGTTGCGGCATTACCGGATGAATGGGCAGAAAACCCAGGCTGGCCAGGCGAATGAAAACGGCGATGTGGAACAGCGGCATTATCGCTTCAAGCAAGCGGTCGATCAGGAGTTGATGCTGCGCGGCAGCCGCGAGTTTGTGAGCGTAGCAGCGTATCAGTTGTTTCTTCAAAAGCTTTTCAAGCGTCTGAATGTGGGCCGGCAAGGCCGCTATCTCGAAGAAGTAAGCAAGCTGCAACCGCTGCCAGAATATCGGTTGGACACCATGCGACGCGAGCGGGTGCGTGTCAGTCCCGGCAGTCTGGTGACGATTCATCGAAACATTTATTCGGTGCATAGCCGGTTGATCGGCGAAATAGTGGAAGCCAGGGTGCTGCCCGACACCGTCGAGATCTGGTACTCGGATCGAAAAGTAGAAGAGCTGCCACGCTTGCGCGGCCGCAGCAAACACCGGATCGACTATCGGCACATCATCGATTGGCTGGTGAGAAAGCCGGGCGCGTTTGAAAATTACCGCTACCGGAGCGATCTGTTCCCCACCAGTTGGTTTCGTTTGGCTTACGATGCTCTGCGCGAGGAGCAAGGCCCGAAACAAGGCGCCCGGGAGTACTTGGCCATCTTATTATTAGCGGCGCGCCGCGGCGAGGACCTGGTCGAGGGAGCGATCCGATTCCTGCTGGGAAGCCGCCAAGTTCTCAGCTCGGAACAAACGGCTCGGCTTATCGAGGAGAATACTCCTGCTCCGCTGAGCGCCATTACCATCGATCCGGTTTGCCTGTCCATTTTCGATGAGCTTCTGACGAGAGAGGATCCCGCGGCATGACCACGGATACCGTTGACGTGAAGGCTGCCCTGACGGAAGGACTGACGGAGCTGCACCTGCCCACGGTGAAACGGGTCTATGAGGAAGCAGCTCGTTTAGCGGAACGCGAAACGTTGAGTTATGAACGTTATCTTCTGGGCCTGGTCACGCGCGAAACACACGACCGCCAACAGAAACGAATCCAACGGCTACTCCGCCAATCACGTATCCCGGTGGAAAAAGCTTTGTCCAACTTCAATCTCAAAAGACTGCCACCCAAAGTAGCGCTTCTCACGAAATCGCTGATTGAAGGCGACGTGCTGGACCGGCGCGACAACGTCCTGGCGTTTGGAAATCCCGGCAGCGGCAAGACCCATCTGTTGTGTGCCATCGGCCAAGAACTGATTGCACGCGGCCGGCGCATGTACTTCACCACGGCGGCGTTGTTGGTTCAGGATCTGCTGGTTGCCAAACGAGATCTAAAGCTGAGCCGCCTCATCAAAAAGCTGGGACACTTTGAAGGGTTGATCATCGATGATCTCGGCTACGTGCAGCAGAGTCGCGAGGAAATGGAAGTGCTCTTCACACTGTTGGCCGAACGCTATGAGCGGGGCAGCGTTCTGATCTCGAGCAACTTGCCATTTTCTAAGTGGGAAGGCATTTTCAAAGACCCCATGACGACGGCCGCGGCGATCGACCGTCTTGTTCATCACTGCGTAATCCTCGAGTTGAATATCCCGAGTTATCGGGTTGAGCAAGCGAAGAAGGCAAAAGCCGACGCCAGCGTCGAATAATTCAAATGGGGCTCTGCCCCAAACCCCGGGATTTATCGCTTTCGAGCAGGCAGGGCGGCTCTCCGCCGCCCTCATCGTGCCCGCACCTGAATAGGCGCTCGGGTTCCATCCCTGGAGAGCCCTATCCTCCTCTCAGGCAGGACCAGCATAGCGTTTCCTGTGCGATCGTCTATTCGCTTAAGCACCAGATAACTTTGCCTGGAAAAGTGGCGCGCTAGGGCGCGCTATAACGCAACGGCGGCGGTGGGGTGACACGACAGCATCCCCCAAAATCTTCTCCAGAGCCTGGTTACCCTTCTCTTGAGGCAATGAACTATCGACTGTGTATGCGAGAGCGACCTCGACAATCACCAAACCCATCTAGGCGGGAAAAATAATTGTCCCCAAAGTGGAAAAATACTTGACCCCGATCAGTACTTGAAAAACGCGGCTTTAACATGTGCCTGGCCAATGCGCGGCATACGAAGAACCTGCCGGGCCGCAAGAGCGATGTTCAGGAGAGCCAGTAGCTGCTGAAGTTACACACTTACGGCCTGGTGCGGAATTCTTTCCGCCCGCCGGACGAGATCCGGGCGCTGCGTAGTCTGTGGCGGCTACGCGACCGCCATGTGAAGGAAGCAGCACGAACCGTGCAGCACATGCAGAAGAGCATGATTACGATGAATGTGCAGCTGTCGAATACAATCAGCGGTCTCAGCGGGACGACGGGACTGGCCATTATCCGGGCGATCTTGACTGGAGAAAAGAATCCCGAGAAGCTGGCGAAGCTGCGAGATTGGCGGGTTAAGGCCAGCGAAGAAGAAGTGGCGCGCCGCCTGGCGGGCAACTGGCGAGAAGACATGCTGTTGGAACTCAGGCAATCCGTGGATGCCTACGATTTCATACAGAAATAGGTAGCCGAGTGCGACCAGCGGCTGCAAACACTCCTGGCCGAATTGCCGATGCGGGAAGCGCCGGCATCCGTGCCGGCCGTTGGAGACGGCGTCAAACCGCCGGTCCGGAAGAAGAAATCCACCCGCAATAAAAAGAACGTTCCGCGATTCCATTTGAAAGCCGAGTTGCAGAGAGTCTGCGGCGTGGATCTGACCAGCATTGATGGGACCGACGTCATGACCGCGCAAACGGTCGTGGCTGAGTTGGGCACCGATTTCAGCCGATGGAAAGACGAAGCCCATCTGACATCCTGGCTGGGTCTGGCCCCCTGCCGCGATATCAGCGGAGGCAAGGTTCTCAAGCAGGCAACACTCAGGGTGAAGAACCGCGTAGCTACCGCACTCCGGGGAGCCGCCAATACTCTACTGCACAGCGACAGCTATCTCGGAGCCCGTTTCCGTTCCCTGCGAACCCGGCGAGGAGCACCCAAAGCGATCAAAGCCATGGCTCGTTATCTGGCCTGCATCATCTACCGAATGTTCACGCGCGGGCAGGCATTTGTCGATCGCGGCGTACAGGAATATGAAAACAGGCGCGTGCAACGTGAACTCGCCGCCTTACAGTCCAAAGCCGCGGCTCACGGATTCAGGCTTGTCAACGTTCAGAACCCTGCGTGACGCTTTTCCTGTCCAGGAATTTCCAGCGAACTCAGAGCAGTTCATGGAGAGAGATCTATATTTCGCTCAACGGCTGTTATGTGGGCTTGTCGGAAACTTGCTGCGGGGATAGATCAGGTGTAACGGCCCAGCGCTTTAATTCACTTCGCCGGCGGGGCGGTTAGAAATCGCGCCGGCTGCGCCGGCGTCTGGAGTTTGGACAAATAAATTCAAGCAGCGGCAGCAAGACCGAGTGTTTTCCAGGCGAGTTTCAGGCCGAAGGGCACGAGAAGGCTGCCGTTTTCGATCATTTCTTTCCGTAACAAGGCGATTAGATCGAGGCAGGACGGGCGCTCGGCGTTACTGCGCCACTTCGGTAAGGATAGATAGTGCCGATCGCGGGTAGGACCGTAGGCGATCAGCCCGGCCAACAGCAAGGCACTGTAAGCAGCCACGACGAAAGCCGGCTGGCGAGGAACGGAACGTAGGGATCGCAGTTGAGCTTGACCGACCCCAAGGGTATCCTTTTCTTCGCGATGGTTCACCTCGATTTGCCAGCGGTCCGCATAAGCTTGCAGAAGTTCGCGCGCGGTTCCGCGCAAGTCCGTAGTAAGTAGATAAGCCGGATCGCGATATCCTTTTCGACGCCGCCCAGGGATTCGATACGGAATCGGAGCGACGACCAGCAGGCGCAACCCTCGCTTGCGACAGCCTGTCCGCCAGAAAACATCGCGGACCTCTTTATAGCGCATCTTGCGCCACTGCCCGCCGTAAAAAACGCGCGCTTTCAGCCAGGCAATCGAATCATCCTGACGGATTTGTTCCGGTGTAAAGCGAGTGGCATCGTAGAAGCAGCGCGATTCGGCCACGGCCCGTTTGCACAGCTTCACATCGCGGCGTGCTCGCGCGATCACCGCGGTGCGCTCCAAGGTGGCTGTGAATAGCGTTCGGTTGCAGAAGCTATTGTCGCCGACCACCAGCAGGTGCTTGCCAGCGCTACCGGCCCGATCCAGCGATTGGCGTAAACCAAGAAATAATTCAACCGCTCGCTGCGAGAGATTTTGTTGCTTGATGGCCAGCCGATAAGCTGCCCAGTCCTCCTCGGCCGCACGGCGGCGAGGACGCTTGAGTGCCGGCGCCTCTTCGAACCGAATCGGCAAACCACGCGGCGAAGCCTTGGTGTGCCGGTACAGAGGAATTAGCAGCGACACCTGCAAGAAGCGCAGACCAAACATCAGGTTGTAACGGAACTTGGGAGACAACGGATCGTATTGGTAAAAAGCACTTTGAATACGCCGCCCGGTCTTGTGCAGACGCGTGTCATCGACCGCCACGACCACATAACGGCCGCGGCACCAGGGAAGCGCACGAGCCAGGATCGGCTGAAACAGATCCGCCGCCCGCCAACTCGAGCGGGCGTGCAGCTTGTAGTCGGCGCTCCAATCCTCCTGCTCATGTCCCTGCGCCCAGATGACGCGTGAAAGCGTGCGGCGACCGAAAGCAGTCAGCGACCCGAGCGCTTGCGCGACGGCCCGGCGATAGGAACGCTGGCGCGGAAAGGCAGCTTGCCAATCCTGCAGAATCTCCAAAAACGTGCGTAGCAGCATGACCTCTGTTTCCTCCTCATAGATGAAACAAGAACGGCACAAAAAAAGAGATTATCCCTCCGGACGCAAAAAGGCGTGATTCAGTTCGCAGATCTCTTCCATCTTGTGTTTCCATTCCTGATAGTTGTGTAACCAGCGCTCGACCAACTCCTTCTGTTCGGGACGAATACTGAACTGTCTGTTGCGCCCTCCTGGATACGTCACGGTCAGCACCAAAACCTTATGTCCCTCCCCGCGTTTACAACGAGCACAGCCTTTGCTGTGGCGCACAGTGCGTTCCAGCAGCGAACCGCGCAGCACCTCGTCCGGCGAAGGCAGACTTGCAGCCAGTTTGCGCCGCTTCTGCAAGATCTCCTTCTGCTTCATCTACCTAAATGAAACAACAACCAGCGGCCAAAATCAAGAACATTTTTTATCAGAAATGTCCAAAGTCCAGGGCTTCCAAGTTACCTTGGAAGCCCGATCCCTCCCAGCCTAGAAGTTATTTTCGAAGGAATGAGCTTTGCGGTGTCGTCGTCGTGGCCCGACGTCCAGCGCCGCCGCCCAAATCCAGCCGCTTTCGCTGTCGGCAGCAACGGCTGAGAGCCATCTCCGTACCGTAATGCGGTTAACACCCACGGCAGATCCGATTTCTTTGAGGGTTTGTCCCATTCGTCTCAAGCGGAGAGCTTCCGCGACTTTGGCATCGTCCTTCTTGGTTGTGGCCGCAGCTCCCCGCGCATTGAGTGTGCTAGGTTCCGTCTCCGTTACGAGGTGGTCTGGGTTCACGCACGCATGGTTGCCACAAGTCTGCAAGACAGCACACCTGGCCGGAATTTCGCCCTTCGCGTCCTCGTATGCCCAGCGGTGCGCGTACCCGCTCTTCCCGTTGCGCGTCGCCATTCCGTGTCCGCTGCGAGGATGTTTGGCTAAGAGCCAGTTCCAACACTCGGTTTCGGGGTCGACAGTCCAACGCTGCCGTTTAAGGGGTCTGCCGTTCTTATTCACGAGAACAGCAATTGTTGAAGGATATCGTAGTCCGTCGTTCTGGCCGTCCGCCGAGTCTCTGTGCTTCGCGCCGTGCTCCGGCGTTCCCCGAACATCACGGATTCGCCACCAACTTGTCGGTATCGATGTGGCCTTTTGAAAGCGAGAGGCGAAACCGAGCGCAAATGCATGGTCGGCGGCGGCGTGCGATGGCACAGACCCGCTGTTTCAGCGACGGAGGCCCGCGCGCCCGGAACCTGGAAGAGAATCACTATCAGAAGAGTGTGTCAGCCTGCGTGAGGCGCTCACGGACTTCCAGCTTCTCGCGCGTGGTCGCCGCTCCCACGATTAGCGGGGTTTCTGAGAATCCCTACCCGGGACGTCGCGATTTGAGTCTGTCAGTTCTGATATAACTGTTGACTTCGCATAGCGATAACAACGTACATTTCCCCGCGAACTGCGGCATCGCTACCGCCCAGCCGGTCATCCTACGAAAAATCCCACGAAAAATGCTGCCGAAAACTAGGGTGGATTCATAGAGATAGATTCAGGCGGGTGGGTCCGAGGAGTTGTTTTATGGCGGCACGGGAGGCCTCTACTGGCGCACTTACAGGGACGTCCCAGTCCCCGTTTAAGAGGGCTCGGCGGGGGCGAATCCGCTCCGGATTCGGCCGAGGCGCGACTGCAGAGACCGGCGGAGCCTCCCGTTCGAGCTCTAGTGTCGGTGCGGGCGCTTCCTGCAGATTCACATAGAAACCGAGGCGCGTCAGCCGCTGGACGAGGCGATTCACTACCTTGGGTTTATTCTGGCGGTCGAAATAATCCGAACCTAACTCGCGGTACTCTTCGCCACGGCTGAGCATCGTGTAAGCAACCAACAGCAGTTGATGAGCCAGCGCAAAGATATTCCAGCCTCTGATTCGCTGGGTGGCTCCTCCTAGCCTCCCCTTTTTTCACCCCCGATGATGGCGACCCCCAGGGTTGTCATTCTTGTTCACAAAAGTAGAAAAAGAATTTTCTCTCCTGCTTTGAAGGGGTTAGCTCCCGAATGTACACCAGCAGCGTGACCCTGCCGGTAAGCTCGTGTGCGTATGAGACTTCGGAGCACGACGCGCCGTCATCGTGATCTGGATCTTGTGCGCGGAATCGGCTTCCGCAACAAACAACAAAGGGGACACACACATGATAATGACCGAAACTAGCATTTCAACTGACCAGAGGTCGTTCGGGATTGCAGGCTTAACTCGATCTGAGCTTCACGAAATTCAATTGGTTATTGAGGCTCTTAGGAGACCCAATTCGGATATTGAACGCATTTCAGAAAGAGCGGAAGGCGCAGAACGAGCACCTGACCAGTCAGAATGTGATGAAGCCGAACGCAACACTGTCAGCACGGATGCTGGAATGACGCCCCAATCCTGTCGTGCTCCAGTTCCGGCTGCGGGCAACCAGTCTGGAAACCAATCGAACACTTACCCGATGAAAGCGCTCTACTCGGAAAGAACGGGCAATTGCAGCATCCTTGACGCGCAGCGCCGAACGCGGCGATTCCTGGCGATCAGAAATCTTTACGTGTTATTGCCAAAACGAGCATTTGACCGTATACCAGGTACCCGGAGAACTGGCCGCCTTCGTTCACAAAATCGTGTCTTGTTGGTCGGCGGTCCGTAAACTGTAAGCCAGATACGACAAATTGCCGTGGCATTCTAGTGTTCGGCGACTCGGACAGAACACACATTTGAAGCCTTTGCCGGGTGGCCGGTAAGCCGCTGGCGGCGGATTACGAGTGATCAGGGACATCCATGATAGGTCTACGTCAAGGGGAGACGGAGATCTCCCTGCCTCTTGTAAAGGCATGCTGATGTCAACGCCAGTTGTTCCCGTCGGAGCCGCCCAATACGGTCGTCAAAATCAGAACCGCGCGGAGGGGACAAGGGCGCGTTTTGTGCGGCGTTGCGGACCCTTGCCCGCGAGCACGGCTCTGGTATCACGGTCAACGCGTGGGCGGATCTGCGGGGCAACTGGCGTCTTCAAGTTCCTGTTGGTGAGCTCAAGGTTGCGTTCAAGCGTAGGTAACATCTTTGTGGCCTCACGGCCTGGGTTCCCGCTTCAGCAGAACCAGACATCCATTTGCGGTCTCGGGGTTACACCCTCACCGATGATTGAGTTGTGGTTTAACCGGCCGGCCCTGAAACAATTAGTGGAGGTCTCAGGAGCCCGTGCTCCGTATGCCTAGTCCGCGATCGGCAGAGCCCGGCCGGGATGTTACAGTGCTTGAATTCGGCTTACGAAATCAAATCCCCACTCAGTTGCACCTGGCTAGCGGCGGGGGCTGCGGCAGAAACAGGCGATCTCCTCGATCAACCGCCAGGAGATACGAAGCCAACTTCCGTGCGATCGCCAGCGTGGCTCGGTTGTGGTTGCCTTTTTGCTTTTGTTGGTCATACAGCAATGCGAACTCCGGATGCCAGCGCGGAGCGACTTTTGCTGCTTCAATAAGAGTGGTCTGCAAGTGTTTGTTCCGCTACTTCGAGATTGGCGTTCTCTGCAACTTACCTGCAGAACTCTGCTCGGCGCCGCATAAGCCGCAATAGCTGATCGCAGCCTTTTGAGAGGCGAACCGCCCCACATCACCAATTTCCAAAGCCCACGTCAGAGCCAAAATGATGCCGACCCCCGGAATGCTCATCAGGCGACTGACACGTCCGGCTAGGAGAGAGTCAGTTTCCAGTATGCGCACGAGATCGCGATTCATGCTGCGTAACGCCTCGATCACGTTCCTGCCCAGCCGAAGCAGCCCTGGAAGCCTCTCCGGCATAGCGGCGGCTTGAGTATCGAGAAAGTCTTCGAAGTACTTCTTGCTGATATGCAGTTTTTTCTTGTTATATGGAATGCCCGTCTCCATGAGCATGGCGGCCATCTTGTTTTTGGTCTGAGTGCTCTGCCTCACCCGCACGTTTCGATATCGCAAAACTCGACGGCGGTCCCGAGTTTCCCGGCTGGCCATGTGGCATTCGGGGAAGTAGTTACACCGCAGAAGATCGGCAAGTTTGCGAGCATCAATCTCGTCATTCTTCCGCTTTCCGGCGAAGATTGCCTTCAACATCGCTGGATGCGCCACCTTGACGGAGATATCTTTCGCCGTGAGATGGTCATATACCCATGCGGTAACAGCGTCGATTCGAGGCCCACCACACAAGGTGCAGGTATATCCGCTAGCAGCTCGTCCAGTGCCTTCCGCAGAGCAGTGACGGAACCCTCCCGCAAGATCGTTCCATCGGGACTACGCACACAAAAATCGTCCGTTTGTGCACGTCAAAGCCAACGTAATTTATAGGTCTCGGTCATCTCCAGTTCAGAAGTTTATGATCCGCTGGTGCCGAACTAAACACCAAACCTATACATCCAAACAATTAGAATTCAGCCCGGGACAATTAAAATTCCCGGGGGCATATATGGACTCAGCCGCTCGACTCTCCCGATGTAGTAAAAGTGCTTCCGGCAAAGAACAGTTCGGAAAATCGTAATCCGGGGTCTGCTGGCTAAATTGCCGTAAGGGCGAAAACGTTTCATCAAAGGACATTAGACGTTTTAGACCCCACTCGCGCCGATGCCGATTAATGCATCTGAATATCGGCTCGAAAGCAAATTCTAGTCTTCCGTTTCTAAAATTTCTTTATATTTGCTGACCTTCCTGATAATCTGGCTGGCACTGGCGACCCACTGAAATGGACGAGGGCTGCTGGTGTGGTGGCGGATGTAGTCGCGGATCGCTTTGATCAGGTCGCGAACACTGTGGAAGGTGCCGCGGCGAATTCGTTTCCGCGTGATTTCAGCGAACCAGCGTTCGACCTGATTGAGCCAGGAGGAACTGGTCGGCGTGAAGTGCACGCGATAGCGCGGACGCTTGGTCAACCACTTCTTTACTTCAGAATGTTTATGGGTTCCGTAATTGTCCAGCACGAGATGGATCTCCAAGCCGGGATCGACGGATTGATCAATCCGATTGAGAACCGCAGGAACTCCTGATGCCGGTGCCTCGGTTGGCGTTCGCCGATAACAGTTCCTTCGAGAACATTCAATGCGGCAAACAAGGTGGTGGTTCCGTGCCGCTCGTAATCGTGCGTTTGCCGCGCGGGCAGGCCGGGCCGGAGCGGAAGGATCGGCTGCGTCCGGTCGAGCGCCTGAATCTGGCTTTTCTCATCCACGCTCAGCACGATCGCTTTATCTGGTGGGTTCATGTACAGTCCCACGATGTCGCGAACCTTCGGAGCAAACTCCGGATCGTTGCTGAACTTGAACGACTCCACCCGATGGGGCTGCAGCTTGTGCTTCTTCCAGATCCGCTGCACCGTTGCCGAACTCACCTTCTGGCTTGCTGCCATGGCACGTACGCTCCAATGCGTGACATTTTTCGGGATCGTTTTCATCGTTGCTTCCACGATGGCCACCTCCTGCTCGCCAGAGATCCGTTTGGGGCGGCCACTGCGCGGCCGTTCTTCGAGAAGCCCCTTCAGCCCATCACTTTCATACCGCTTCCGCCACAACAGCACTGTGGGTACTGAAGTAGATACTTTCCGCGCAAGCGCCCGATTGGCCACTCCTTCCGCCGCACCCAGAACAATACTGATCCGCAGAACAATACCTCGCGGCGTACTGCGGTGCCGACTTATGGCCAGTAACTGCTTTCGCTGCGCGTCGGTCAGTATCAGTTTGGCTGCGGGCGGAAGCGGCATCCTTAGTAAAAATACTTCAGATACAGAAGACTAGAGCAGATGCTGCTACCCGATCAAGGAACCGACCCGCCCAAGTCGCGCTCGGATTCCAGGTCGTCATGGTCGGCGGCAGCGCGGGATCTCTGTTGATCGGTACCGCGTTGCAAAAGCGGGCGAAAAACGTAAAGGAGACATTGCCGACAGAATGAGTTCCCTCGATTATCAACTCGCTCGCTTGGAAGAGCAGCGCCAAATACTCGGCAATCGCGCTCTGGGAATGGGAGCCGGTTGACTTCCTGGTCTTGCGAGCCGAATTTCCTCCCCCGAGCATTGAGGGCCTTATTCGGTCAAGACGGAACGATTCCGATACCAAAGCCGGAACAAGCTCCTAGCCGCGGTAGATTAGCTTATCGCCCTTAAAGCGATCATCTTCGCCCGATTCGTAAACTAACGCTGCGATTGTTACTAGCAGTTGTGCACCGAACACGATTATGCAAACGATCATAGGGCGACACGCAGGTACGGCTATAGTGAGCGTTGAGGTGGAGGGCGAGGCCGCAAAGCCATAGCCCTCCTGTTTAGTTCTCATCTATGTAGTGAGCGAGCGGTGGATACTCTCGCCTCGCAATACAGTCCATCTCAGATTCGACCTCTCATGGACTGGTTTATGCGGAGCAAGGCGCTGCGAAGCCGCATCAGGCTTTGGAGATTTGTGAGCATCCGCTTCACCTTGATTCGGATGATCCAGGCGGCATCCATTTCCCTGCAGGCAAGTACCTCGCCGATAAATAGAGCGTTGTTATATTGCACGGCAGCAGCAGTTGACAAGGCAATCCGTTCAGCCGTGCAGATGCTGAGCCAGTCGCCTCGGAATCCGCGAAAAATCCCCCTTACCGCGCGTCGGTTTCCATCCGGCAATACCGTCTCAACGTTTACCGGCTCAGTTGCATCATTGGAATCGAGGACACATTGAGATTCGAGTTGTTCAAACTCCGCAGGAACCGTCCGCATTGGGTCAGAAATCGTCCTGCTTGCTTAGTATTGCGGAGCGAACTACTTCTTGCCCGGATAGTTGCTCGCGCTTTACTCTACAGGTAGTATTCTCGGTTCCCCCGTAAAGCCCCGGATTTTCACTGTTCGTCTATCTGTTTAGAGTCGGTGGCGATCACTTCGGGCGTTCCTTGGTATTCCTTCACATCACCAGAAACACAGACCCGCTTGCCCATGTATTTTTCTTCAGGCGCACCGAACTTCGATCTATCCTCTCCCCATATCACTACGGTGAAGATCTGATTCGGATAAAGCTGATCCAAGTTCAGCGCAGCGATGTGCCGGTTAAAAACCTCTCCAGCCAGATCCAATACGCATAGCTGGCCGTGTCCGCCGCTCCCACGGCTTCGTTCAAACGGCCGTATCGAAACTGACCCGGCGATCTACTTCTGCCCGCTCCTCAACTCTGTCGCGCCGGCTCATTTCACGATAAGGTCATAGCGTTTATCGGGACGAATCCACGCGGCGATCACGCGAAGCGCTGCCCCTCCAGCAGTTTGTGCGGTAGGCGTTAAATTGGTGCGAGCTACCCCGGCAAATGCGCGGCTGCCAAAACTACCTCAAGAGCTTGGCGACTTCGAAAAGCAGACCGGACCCTATCGAGTTACCGGCGCAACCCTCCAGTAGGTTACGAACGGTGCGCAAGCTTTCATGCAACTCCGGACGGTTTGGGCTTGGCGATGCCAGGCGCGTTTCGATGGTCTGGACTTCGGCCCCTAGTATCCTCCTGTCATGGCCGTGTTCTTTTTGCATGCGGATGAAGTCAGCTATGGCTGTCTTGTCGTTTTCGCTGACCGTCATAGTTTGCACCGCGTGTGGGCTACGTTGCTGGACTTGGGAGTGAGAGACTGCGTGTTGTAGTTGATGGTGTAGTTGGAATGTGCGGATGCTTCCTTCTCTTTGCCGCTGAAGACCAGGCCTTCGCCAAGGATGCCATTCCTTTCCAGTTGCAGGCACCACTCAAGCACCATGTTGCCAACCGCATCGAGGATTCCGCTCACGGAAGACCGGCTGAGATGGCGCGTGGGCTGCAAGGGCGCGTCCAAGCCTTTCATCGATCGCAGTTCAGTTTCCGAACTGAATGGGAACTGGAGCGTGGTCTTTCCGTGCTTCACCAAGCCTTCCAATTCACCCACTGGCTGGCCAACGAAACACTTGGAAAGGTATGCGGCTTCCCTGGAGTCCTGAAAAATTACTGGTATCCAACGGTGGTAGGGATTCCACGCCACAATCCGGCCCGTCAGCAAACGGTCCGGTGGTGCTGAATCACCGCTCTTGTAGCCATTCAGTTCTGTCTCTATCCACGTCTGCGCTTCTGCCAGGGCCAGCGTGCGCGCCGCGACCTGGGCCTTGCGCAAGATTTCAGAATCGAGACGTTGGGTCAAGGCATTCGGCCTGTAGCTGTAGGACCAGGGGTTGCATGATCTTTCCTGCCTGTTCATCTATCATCGAACATTTTCAGCGTCATTGTTTCGTTAGGGATTGGCTGCAGGTACCATGCGCCCCCTTCAACCGTATGAAACAATTACGGCACCATCACATCGAGCCCCAGTGAACAGGTCCATGTTCGACATAAACTGCGTGTCCCAGGAGCAGATTCACGCGGGAACACTGGGCACTCCGGGCGCAACGATTCCGGGAATGAAAGAAATTCGCGGAACAGTCCAAATCCAATCGGCCCTGAAGCATCTCACGTCACGAAGAGTGCCACATTCAGTCCGTCGGCACTTTGCTTGCCCATTCCGGACCGACCTTGCACCGATAAAATGAGTGCAGTAAGGAGCGCGACGTGTCGGCTGCAGGACGAGCCTGTCGAGTTACTACCTCGCGGAGAGTTTTTCTCGAATCGTTTATGTCGGTGGTTAGTCGCTGTACGAGCTTTTCACTTGGACCGAACACATACTGTTCGGAATTTAGACTTTGACACCCATTGATTGTTCGCACCTCCGATCCCGACACACGACGAACTGCAGGTTAAGTATTGACGGTTTCAGTAAACCTGAGGCAAACGGCGAACTCAACGGCACGAATGTGACGGCACCTGGTGTCATCGGCCCCACTCCTCCAGCTCGAGGCAGGGGGAACGACTTTGAAGTTGGAGATTGAGCGCATCTCCCCGATGGCGAGCTGCGATGCCTGTTTCCACTTCCAGACCGAACCCATTAAGTTGATGAGTTTGAAACCAGCTATTCCTTCGCGGGTTGCACTCCGGCATGGAGCCCACTTCACCGGCCGAATTCCATATTCCATCCCCCGGTGAAACTATAAACCGCCACCTGAGCAGAACTAGAAACTTTCAATTTGAGTTGATGTATCAATCGATCTGGGCCAACTGTCACTGGAAGTAACAGAAGTACCATTTCAGACTTGAGCGCCTGGCTTCTTATTCCGTGTCGGGTTGGTCCTTCACGCCTTACTTCGCCAGCCAGAATGCATTCGTTTGCAGGGTCCCCTTTCTGGTCAAACGACTGCTCGAGCGACAAGCAGGTACAACATTGGGTGTTTGTGTAAACTGCAGCTGGACACGAACTACCGTGTTACAGAAACGATATGATCGCGCTGAGCGTTGTGAGTATATGGTGGAAGAAGATCGGCGGTAACATTTATAAGTATTCTCGTTGTGAGGTGCAGTAAACTAGTTCTAATAAGGCACAGTTGTCACTTATTCCGTGCTGACATCCGCTTCGATAGAGAAATGATTACAGCCAGTTCCAGAGTGATAAGAGTGATAAGAATGATAGGATATGACCGACTAAAATTGATGGAAGCATTTGAATACGTTCTCCTTGCCTTGTGTGTGCGCTCGCGTAGTCCTCGCGACTTAGTGTGTTATGGCACAGATAGACACACGTCTGGTATTACTAACGGCTACCGACAAGCCGCAATGTAACTACTCTCTTGCTGTAATGGATCTTGTGGCCAACATCGCTCGATCAGCAACGCTGCGCACAGAAGTACTTCTAGCTACCGCTCCAGATCGCGTGCGCCTAAATATACGGCCTAAGGGCGATTGGCACAATCCGGCCGCGGCGGAGTATATGCGGATCGAATCTGCATCTATCCGCTTAATGTGGGTTACATGAATAAGGTAGGTTTGGGGAAGGGAAGGTCTCGTAATATTTACATGCACTGAGTAAACATTACCGGTCGCACTCCCGCTGCCTGTCGGAGGAATACAGTGTCAAACGCTCGGATTGATCTGACGAGTTAATCGCGAGCATTCGTGTGCGGCCTGTCAGGATTACCGCAGGTACAACAGAGCGGCCGAAGTGAAACATAAGAGCAGTACGGAATGCCAATAAGGCAGACTGGCGAACCCCTGCTTGTGCGGAATCAGGATAGATCGATACCAAGACTTTGCAGAAACATTGCTCTTTCTGCTAGTTCTTCTTCAGTCACCGGGTCTGGTGCCTCGCCAGAAACGGCCAGCGCACCGTATTCCTGCATCCACCAACTGAGAAACCCACTTTCATCGGCGTCGCTGCGCAACACCGCGAGGGCGACCATAAGCAAGCGATATTCCTCGCGATTGACCGAGCGCGACGGCGTTCTTCTTCGGGCGTTGGACGCTCGCAAGCTTCTCTGATATTACGGCGGAGCGCTTCGAAGCGCTTGTGCTTAGGGCCTCGGTGGGGGAAGCGTGGGTTGAAGAGAGTCTCGGGCCGCCTCGGGAGAATGTGCGCAAGAACTATTTGGCCCGATATTGGTATTCTGTTTTCCGCTAACGGCGGCAAGTGCGTCGCCATGATGGCGATCGGAGATTGTATTTCAACGGGAATGCCATTCCCGCCGACAAGACTGAAGCTCAGAGTTGGCACGCAAAGACCCAATCGTGCCAAGGCGCAATCTGGCATTGCTGCAACAGCAACTGGCGCAATATCGGGCCCGAGCTGCCGCGGCGCCCGAACCTCTGTTTTTCGCAATTCCCGTCATTCCGAAATCCGCGCCGGTCGCATTCGGTAATCGGAACCGGAACCGGACTAGCTCTTCGGTGAACCCCTACATACTCGCCGGGATCGCTACCGGCTTTGCTATCGTTGCCGCAGTCTATGCACTGCGCCCTTCGGAAAATGCGAACAGCGGCGACGCAGAAGGCAGCGAAGCACAAGCGCTAGATGCGATGCGAAAGGCGAATAGTGACGCGATGGCATGTGCGATGTCGGGTGGAACACAGAACCTCGTTGACTACGAACGATGCAGCGGACTGTGAGTCGCAGTTCTTTATCTTTGTGACGTCACTGAATCGTGGATGAGGCAATCGAGCATGGTTAGGGTGCGCTACCAGCCAACGGTGGCGGATACGGAAATTCGGCAAATCCACAGGAAACGGCACGGCTCGGCAGCAAGTACCTAAGCGATACCAGCCGAGACCCACCGCAATCGCGAGCACCGTCCAGCCGATTGACGCCACTCGAAAGCACGTGCAGTTGGTTCGTGGCCAAACAAAGGCCCTCCTCAAAGGTAGCGCGGTTCGAAAACGGGCGAGTCTAACACATGCTTTATCGACCCCGCGGTCACTTGGATGAAATTACCAGGCCCAGCTTTTATCGTGCGTTTTACACTCGAATGGCCGGGCTTAGGTTGGATCGGGCGCTGCCTTCGCAGCAACGATTCGGACGACAAGAACGGAGCCAATCGACGGGCGCGTCCGCCATGTCGTGCTTACTTAAATGACGGCATGCTTCGATTCCGGCTTGACCGACACCATCACCTGGTACTTTAGGCACAAACGAACGGCCTCGATATGTTCCTCAACCCAGGTCTCGGGCAAAGAGTAAGCAGTTGCGAGCTCCGCTACCGAGACCCCTTCGAGATGAAAGTCGTAGAGGCTGAAGCAAAAGGACTTATTGGCCAGTAGCTTGACGCCGGGATTCATTTCGTCAATAAGGTGTAACGGGCCAGCGAAAGGTCTCATGCAACAAATATGGTGTGAGGCGAGGTGCCGTGTAGAGTCTACACGCAATGCCGCATTGGAGAGTATCTGGCCCACACACAATCCCCTATACGATGAGCATCCTGCGTTTGACGCCAATATATACGGTCCACTTCGCGTCCGATTCGGGAATACAACCCAAAACCGTCCCGAAGGTCAACAGATCCTTGGTCTGCACGCGAACGGTGCTGGACGCGGCGATCTCTTCATTCGTCAGCACGGTCAGGATCTTCTTATCGTTCGTGTAAACGGTGCCCGTGAGCCTACGATACGGTATCGTGGGCTCATTGGCCGAGATTTCGATAAGCGCCTTCCCGCGGAGTTCAGACGCGATTGCCATCAACATAATGTTGCGACCGGGATGGAATTCTCTCCTGTTCGTCAGATGCAGGAGCACTTTTTCGGCCCAGAGCACAGCGCCGGAGCAGGTTGTAACTCGTCAATTGCCACTGCCGTCTGAAGAACCAGAAAAGCTGGACGATCGGGAGAGCATCGCCCCGGGAAGTTTGGAAGTTTGCAACGACCAATCCTGCTTCGACGACAAATATCAAAGCTGGACTAGCGTGCTCAGCGCCATTGCAATCGCCGCGTTGGCAGCGCCAGCCCCCAAAGCGCGCGTATTCATTAGGGGAAGTGCGGCTACCCAGCTTTGGGGGGATCCTGCGGGCAGCGATATGAAGGGTCCCTTGGCATTCACGGGTGGCACTAGCCCGCAGAACGTTTGAGTCATGACACGAGCTATCAATCCACGACACCGTTCGTGCACGGGAACAAGGTCGCCGTGTTCGATAACAACGAGGACCTCATGTACAGGAACTCTACTCGGGTTCTGAGCAGCGCGGTAAAAGGTGCGTATGCGACGATAAGTCCTGGGTCGGTATGGCCCAGGCAAAGTAATCAGCCTTCTCCCGTGCTGGTAATCAGGGGTACGCTATCGAATGGCTTACTATCTCGTTCGCGCAAAACCGAAGCGAGAGCGGCTGGCCGAATTGCATACTCAATTGGGAGAAAACGCCTTCATTGACCTGCGCCCATTTGGAAAGGCTCTGACGTACTCGCTTACCGAAGCTCGTACCCAGCCGGACGGAAACGCGATTTGGGAGGAGGAGGATTACTGTTCGCCGCCTTTGGCACAAGAGCGTGCTGCCGTACTCGATGCCTACTTCGACGAGATCACAGTCGAGCCGGTTGATGCAGGCGAAGGCTGGAAGCGGATCAAGAGGCTGCCGAAGCTCAATGCGAGTGTCTGATGATCTCATGATCAGCGTAATCGCCGGGTAAGCTGGTCTGCTGAAATATCGACGCCACTAAGCGGCGACAATGCGAGCGATTCATCGCCGCGGAACCATGTCAGGCAATGCACATCCTCGGTTTGGTTGTAAACCCATTAGAATAATGTTCGTACAGGCGAGATCGTACGGAAGCTGATCCTTTAAGGCTGTTGCGATCTCACCCGCATCTCTCGATTTCTCTCGCTCCATTTGGCAAGATGATCGATATGCGGCGTCCGCGGCGTTTCCTGCCCTTGCATCTGCTCTCTCACACCACGAAATTGTGGCCGAGATCAATCGGGTACTCGGTCAAGGAGTGCAAATGATCGACCTGTCCACGGCCCCGTTTCACACTCGCGCCACAATAAAAACAGTTACCGTGCCGCAAATCCATCGGTACCGGCCTGACCGCCGCCAGAGCATTCCTTTCCGCCCGGAACAGGAACTCGCGTGAATCCATCACCTCGCCTACTAGATCTCCGTTCAGCCTTTCCACATCGCGCAACCATCCGATCGGAACGCCTCTTGAATAAGCGGATGAAAACACCGGAAGAGCGACCGGGCAGTAGCTCGATCTTGCCATCGCGATAGTTGCGGTCGTACAGAAAACATGGCTGCATTTGGCCGGAACGAGACAGACCAGCGCCGAGTGCCAGCAGCGGTGCGGCGACAGTCGCAAAAGTACAACCTGCCCAAGCTCAGGTTCTCGTGAGAAGCCTACTAATGTCGTTGTGAATCACAAAGACGACGACCGGTATCAGGAAGATGCATGCAACTTTAAAGATTACGTCTTTCACGTGACGGCTGATGTCACGCTGGAGCAGCATTTCGATGATCAACATCAGCAGCGTCCCTCCATCTAGAATGGGAATGGGCAAGAGATTGAATATCGCTAACTGCAGGCTCACTAAGGCCATGAAAGACAGATACGTACTGGTACCCGCCTGCGCTGCATCCCGCGACAGTTGCGCGAGTCCTATCGGTCCCGATAGCGACCTTGGTGAGATACGCTTTTCAACCATTGCTCCCAAGCATTGAAACACCATCAGCGCGCTTTGCTTGTTCAAAGATAGCGACTGCTCGAGGGCCGGTCCCAATCCCAGCTTCGCTGCGTCAGCGGGCATTTTGAAGCTGATACCAATTCGCCACGGCATTTTCGGGTCATTGCTGGCCACCGGAGTGACGGTTACAGTTTCGTGATGGCCATTGCGCATCAGTTGGAAATTCAGCGGGCGACCGCCGGAGCGGACGACCACTTCTTGGATGGTGGAAGGCGAAGCCACTCGCTTTCCATTCGCGGTCAATACAAAATCTCCGGTTCGCAACCCAGCCCTTAACGCGGGAGAGCCTTGTCCTAGCGCTCCCACCCGTACATTCTGTTCACCGCTCCAACCTGCGATACCAATACCCTGCATATCGTCCATGCGGGGTGTAATCGCGAATAGGATACGCTGACTATGCCGCTCGACGATACCCTCGATCCGATGATTTGCGTTCAGCGCCTCTTGCATCAGGACGAAATCCCAGTTGGGGTCTCGTTTACCGTGAAATTGCACAATGCGGTCTCCGGGCTGAAGCCCTGCTTGCGCCGCCGGTGAATTAACTTTGATGGATGCGATGATCGGATCTGTGGTGTCCACTTGTTCGGACAACCCGCACATGTAAAGACCCGCTACAATCCCGATAGCGAGCATGACATTCATCATCGGTCCAGCTATGATGACCACTGCGCGTTGCCATCTGGCTTTCGATTGCAAGGACCGTGGCTCCGCTGCCCTTTCGCGTCCGGGCTCATCGCCGATGGTGCGAATGTATCCACCAAACGGAATGGCCGACAAGCGAAAATCGGTCTTGCCGCATCTGATCCCGAAGAGCCTCGGTCCAAAGCCAATGCTGAATGTCTCCACCTTGACACCAATCGCAAGAGCTGCCCAAAAGTGGCCCAGCTCATGCACGAGAATTATTATTCCTAGTAGAATCATGGCGCAAAAGGTAGCTTACGATGGGACCTCTGTCGTGGTGTCGAACTGGTCCAGGTTGGTGTGCGGACACTTTCGATCTTTACGAATAGCCACGGCCTCGGGGTAACGGCGGTTAAATTCAGCTTCGATCGAAACGAGTTCAGCTTCTGTCGCCGGCGCTGGCCGATTCGGAAAAATCGGGCACAATGCATCTCCTGCGGAGAAGAGGGCATGAGTGCCAAAAGTACGCAGCCACGAATTGAAATCCGCATTTTCAACACTCACGCCCGCAGCAATGTCAAGCGCGTTTCGCTGCGCAAAACGATCGGGCAGCGGGCCCGATGTACAGCTCAATGATGAGCATCGGCCAATCTGAAGCTCTGATACCGCCCGTAATGCATGCACATAACACCTTCCGGTATTGCTCGTCTCCTTTCTCGGAATCCTGCGTATACTTCGTTTCTTGCTCGTGGCTGAAATCATATGTTTCATATCTGTTTTTCCTTCGAGTTGGTTTTTAATCGCTAAGTTCGAAAGAAAAGAGCCGCTTCGACACTCCGCCGATATGCGTTTTCGATAGGCGGCGGCCCAAACTCTCTTTCACACACAACTCTAGGCTGGCGATGTCTATTGCAGGCTCACATTCCTGGCGTAAGTTTCTGTGTACATTGAACATATTTTTTTTCGTACTTTTGTGAATGGCCCACGGCGGGGCGCCGCAACGGGGGATGAAAACGGGTTCGAGAAGCGCTAGGCTGCTAGTTGCCGGGAGCGGACAGAGGCCGATTTCGGTCTGGAGCTAGAAGCCCGCCTGTGAATGTGGCCCGGGCGCCC
>DATIMA010000009.1:0-39940 GCA_035475915.1 Bryobacteraceae bacterium | reverse complement strand
GGGCGTGAGCAGGTCGCCGGGATCTTCCAGGTTCGGGAGGTCGAGCGCATCGACCACCTCCCGCAGATTCCGAATGGCAAACCCCTTCCCAACCGGATTTCGCGCGTACAGGCAAGGCATCTTCCGATCTGAGTAGATATCCGCTCCTCCGTAGGCGCGCTCGTAGCGGAGGTCGATTTCGAGAAACGGCTGCGGGTCTGTGAACGAAGGCAGGCCGCCGGTGAAGCGGGCCAGACGATCGCCGGTCACGCGAATTTGCTTCTGGATCGGGCCGATTTGGATTGCTGCCGTCAGGGCTGCGGCAGGGTTACCGTTCGGAGCGTACGCTTTTCCGTTCAGCACAACGTCAGTGGCAATCTTCCAGGGAACAAAGTCAGACTCAAACAGTAGGGATGAGTTCATGGGATCATCCCAATACTTGTCGCCGGGGACAAGCTTCGCGTCGGCCGCAGCGCGAAAGCAGGCAGCGCCTGGAACAATATCGTAAGTTCGCTTCACAAGGGCGCTCAGGATATACTGTCCATCCGGGGTCTGTCCGGGCAGTACAATCTTCTGTGCCTTGGATAATGCGGACATGGCGGCGGCAGACATCAGTCGATCTCCACGTTTAACCGCGACATCTCGGGAAGCCACTCAACGCCCGGGAATTCGTGCGCGCCTCGCCAGATCAGATCGAGCTGGCCATCGTCCGGCCGAATCAGAAGAGTTTGAAGAACAGGCTTCAGTTCACGCTCTCCGAGGCCGATATCCATCGCGATCTTCGGCGTATCGTGCGGGACTTCGAATGCGAGCAGGCCATCCGGAGTCAAATGAAGCAAGCGTACCGATTCACCGGCTTTAAGAAATGGGAGCGCCAGGCCAGGTGAAGCTCCGTTGTTGAAACGTATGTCGAAACTGGGCAGTTTGAACTGGCGAGCTAAGGCAAACTGCCGCTTGGGGACCAGCCCGAGCTGCTCCTCGCGCACAACGGCGTCAGGATCAACAAATCCGGGGACCGACCCCACAAACGAGCACCGCGGATACCAGGTGCGCTGAAACCAGCCGAAGCTTTGCGGCATAGGCTGGCTCCACCAACCCTCCGGTTCTCCGACAACGATTCGTTCCGGGGTAAGCAGGTCAAAAGGATCTTCGAAATTCGGCAGCTTCAGTCCGTGTACCGACTCGACGGAATTCTTCATCACAAAGCCGCAGCCCAAGTGATTGCGTGGATAAGCGAACGGAAAATCCGGAATGCTGCTGGCATCGGTGCCACCGTAAGCGCGCTCATAACGCATGGGCATTCGTGTAAAGGGCAAGGGATCGGTCACAGATGGCGCGGCGTCAGCGTTGTAGAAGCACTGACGATCTCCGAAAACCCGGATCGTTTTGCAGTGTTCCGCAACGTGGACGGCAGCATCGAGCATCTGGGTGGGCTTGTTGCCGGGCGCGTGTACAGTTCCAACCGCTACCACGTCGGTCGCGATCTTGAATGGTGAGAGATCGTTTTCATATTGCACGCTGCAGGTTTCCGGATCGCCCGAGTCGTAGTAGACGTCGACCGGGCGGAGCGGGCGATCGTGTTCAGCGCGCATTGCATAGCCGGAATGAATATCGTACGTGCGCTTCAGCAAAACGCAGAAGACATCGCGCCTGCGGTCGTCCTTCGACGCAACGACGCGATAGTTTTCGACACCTTTACCCGGTACGGTTGCGAGTGCGGCCATGGTGTTATGGATTCAGCATCACCATGGCGCCCTTGACGGTGTTGGTTGCGGAGCCTTCCGAAACGACAATTGCACCCTTCGTCTGATGCTGCATATCCGCTTCGGATGTGACTTCCGCGGCATGCGTCCTGACCTTTTGCGCGCCATCTATGGCGATGTTCTGGCCGGTGATTTGAATACGGCCGTCAGCAAACATATGAAGTTTGCTCTGGCCCACTTCGAGCTTTATCTCGGTGGCAGCGGTGAGATAAATATATTGCGTTTGCGAGGTGACTTCAATCTGCTGCTTGACCGTGTTTACTTCTTTTCCTTCCGTCACGATGATGACGGTATCTTTCTTAATGGTTTCGGTGTGCGTGCCATCGACCGCTATCACCCGATTATTGTGCACGGTCTGCGAGTCGTCATGCTCTACGGTCGTCGACATGTTGTACTGGGAATGAATGGTAACTTTCTCTTTTCCCTTGGTGTCGTCCATCGACATTTCGTTATAACCGCCGCCGCCCTTGGTGCTGTTGGTTTTGATGCCGCTGATTACGGCTCCGCCCGGCAGCTTATACGGCGGCGTTTGCTCGCTGTTATAAACGCGTCCGGTGATGATGGGCTGATCCGGATCGCCTTCTAGAAAGTCAATGACGACTTCCTGGCCGATCCGCGGAATGGAAACCGTTCCCCAGTTCTTGCCGGCCCACGGCTGCGAGACGCGCACCCAGCAGGAACTGTTTTCATCTCGCTTGCCTTCGCGATCCCAGTGGAACTGCACTTTGACCCGGCCGAACTCATCCGTCCAGATCTCCTCTCCGGCTTTTCCAACGACAATCGCGGTTTGCGGTCCGGAAACCGCCGGTTTGGGAGTGCGCCGCTGTGGACGAAAGACGACGTTCTGCGGAATGCAAGAGAAGCTGTTCTGATACGGATCTTCAGAAGAAAAGTGCTCCTCGTCCGCCACATACCAGGGAACCTGAACGCCGCTGTGTCGAACCGCTGTAATGACATATTTAGCCGGGCTCTTTGCGCCATTATCTAGCTCAAACTTCTGTCCCGGTGAGAACGCTCTGCACAGAGAAGTGCCGGATGCCTCCGAGATCATGGCTTCCTGCTCCTCGATGCGCAACCGCACGAACTTTTCCGCTTCGGGTTGCACCTCGCTATCACGCTGCTTGTCATTGAACCGGCTGGCATACTCGCCCGGATAATGGTAGATCTCGAGCGGCTTGCAGGCATCGAACGGGCACAGACTGGACTCAGCAACCTCCAAGTTTTTAGAGGGCATCTGAAAATGGAAGTCCCGCATGGTGTACTTACCTGGACGGAGTTCCTGCCGCTCGTCCCAGGTAAGAATTGGGTTATCCGATTCGCCCCAACCGCTGCTTCCAACCAACCGTCCTTTGGGCTGTTCGGGACATGGCTTGTGGGCGGAAGGTGCGTCCGCGAGAACGAGCGTGTGTTTGTCTTCGGAGTGCTCGAAATAATAGAAAATGCCCTCTGATTCCAGCAGCCTGGAGATGAAATTGAAGCTGCTTTCGCGGTACTGAACGCAGTAATCCAGCTTGGTATAAGCTTTCGTCAGAGTATCTTTGAAAGAAACCACCGATGAAAAGTGCTGGCCGTATTCATCGAAGATGTGTTTTACGATCGCGGGAACGGTTTTCGCCTGATAGATCCGGCACTTCGAATCCAAAGTCAGGAGCCAGAGCCAGGGCACGACAACCGCTTGATAGTGATTGAAGCGGCTGCCTTCGGAACTGATCTTGTGAAAGCGGCTGACGATGCCGTTGAAGTATCGCCAAGGCCCCTTTTCGAAGTCGCTAAACACCGACACGGAGAGCGCCACCGGCGAGCCGATCAGTTTTTCAGCGGTGATGTCCGGGGCGTTGTCTAAGGTCGAGATCAACTGCAGGTTCATTTCGAACAACCCGGATATGCACTCAAACGCGGAGAAGGATTCGACCAGGAGCACGTCTTCCGGCAAGGGAGTTGTCAGGCGGAGGAGACGGTCCTTCGTCGTGAAGGTATCGAACTGTACGGCGGCTGAAGCCACGGAATCCTCCACATTCCGGGAATCCTCCGCAATTCCCGGAACCGATTTGTATGGTTCGGTGCACTTCGACGACCATTGCTCGACAAAGCGAAGAACGGCCGGCAGGAGGCTCACTTCGCCGCTCAACCGCCGAAGCTCGAGACTAAGTGACGGGCGGTTCCGGATCGTAACAGGGCGGGGCCCATTATCTTTCCCGATAGCAGCTATTCAGATTGGAAAGCAAAGCCGAACGAAGAGAGGTTAGCGATGACCGAGCAACTAATATTCCAATGCGTTCATTCCGGGGCGGCTTCCGCTCCGCTCTTGTCTTGATTTCCTCGTTTGCTTGCGCCGGCCCTGCTGCGATTGCACAAGACAGGATTACGCTCATTTCGCCGCGAATCACGGGGCGAATCAATGAGGCCGACCAGCGCCCACTTCGCGGCAATACTCATCCGCTGGCGCGCGCCGAATTCGACCGAGGCATGGTGGAGCGCAACCTGCCGATGGAGCGCATGCTGCTGGTCTTAAGCCGGAGCGCGCAGCAGGAAGCCGCTCTTCAGGACCTGCTGGAGAAGCAACACGACACTTCATCGCCGCAGTATCATCGCTGGCTGACGTCCGATGAATTTGGGCAGCGGTTCGGCCCGGCGGAAGCGGATGTAGAGGCAGTAACGGCGTGGCTGGAGTCGCATGGGATGCGGATAGCGCGAGTGTCGCGAGGCCGGAGCGTGGTCGAATTTTCGGGCACTGCGGGGCAGGTACAAGATGCGTTTCATACCGAAATACATCGCTATGTCGTGGGCGGAGAAGGGCACGTGGCAAATGCGAGCGATCCACAGGTTCCGGCGGCGCTGGCAACCGTAGTAGCGGGTGTTGCGAGCTTGCATAATTTCAACGCCCGGCCGCAATCGACCCTGTCGCCAATGACTTTCCGACGGGATCGCGATCCAGGCTCGGCGCGCCCTCAATTCACGTCGAGCAGTGGAGGTCATGCGCTATCACCGGCCGATTATGCGGTGATCTACAATATCAACCCGCTTTATCAGGCCGGCATCAACGGAGCCGGGACGATCATCGGAGTGGTCGCCCGCAGCAATATCAGAGTGCAGGATGTGATTGATTTCCGCAGCAACTTCGGACTGTCGAACAATCCCCCGCAGATTGTCGTCAACGGGCCGGACCCAGGCGATCTGGGCGGAGGAGAAGAAGCGGAAGCAGTGCTGGATGCATCGTGGTCTGGAGCAACCGCGCCCGGCGCTACGGTGAAACTGGTCGTCTCCGGCTCAACGAACACCACCGATGGCGTACTTCTGTCCGAGGAGTACATCATCGACAATAATCTGGCCGATGTGATGACGGAGAGTTTTGGTACGTGCGAGGCCAACTTCACTCAGGCACAAGCCGCCGTAATCTCCGCTCTGGCCGAACAGGCCGCGGCACAAGGGATCACGTATGCGGTGGCCGCTGGAGATTCGGGATCGGCTGGCTGCGACGATCCCAATGCCGAGATTCAAGCGACAGGCGCTCTCTCGGTTAATATCTTCGCGTCGACGCCCTACACGATCGCGGTAGGGGGCACCGAGTTCGAAGACGAAGGGAACCCTACGCTCTATTGGAATTCCGGGAATGCGGGCAACGGAGCGTCCGCACGCTCTTACATCCCCGAAGAAACTTGGTCAGAAACCTGTACTTCGTTCCAATGCCCCGGTATCTGGGCGGGAGGCGGCGGCGTAAGCAGGACTTTTTCGAAGCCAGCGTGGCAAAGAGGAGTCGCTGGCATTCCCGATGACGGAGCGCGCGACGTACCGGATCTCTCGCTGACGTCGGCCGGCCATGACCCGTATCTGATTTGTCTGGCTGGTTCCTGCCAAGCGACATCCAGCCGCCAAATTCAGTTTGCGGGGATCGCCGGCACGTCGGCGGCAACGCCCGCATTTGCGGGGATTATGGCGCTGGTGAAGCAAAAAACAGGGGCACGACAGGGCCAGGCGAATTACAAGCTATACAGTCTGGCGGCAACAGAAAACTTGTGGGAGTGTAATGCCAGCACTTCGTCACCTTTCTCCAATTGCATTTTCAACGATGTAACTTCAGGTGGTAACAACGTGCCCGGCCAAACCACCGCTCTCGTAGACTACCTGGCGGGAACCGGCTACGACCTGGCCACCGGACTAGGCTCGCCCAACGTAACGAATCTGGTAAACGAATGGAATGCAGGGGCCGGCGCCGGTTCGAACATCTTGATCAGTATCGATGTGCCAGGCGCGAAGCAGCCATCCTTCAGCGGTTTAGTTCAATTTGCGGGCTGGGCCTTCAGCAATATCAATACGATCTCAACGGTTACTTACGCTATTGATGGTGTTCCGTACGGGGCAGCGATTTACGGATCGAGCCGGACAGATGTTTGCGCAGCGCTCCCAAATCGAATTGGCTGCCCTTATGTCGGCTGGAGTTTCCTCCTGGACACAACGATGCTGACGGACGGCCCTCACAGTCTTGACATCGCCGCTGTTTCGAGCACCGGGCAAAGCTATACCGCAAGCTCCAGTTTCGCCGTTGCGAACGCCGTGCCGCCGATGCGGATATGGATCGATTCCCCTGGTACAAAGAGCGGCGCTCTAAGCGGACCGGCCGTGTTTGCAGGTTGGGCGATTGACGATTTCGCAGCTTTGAACGGCATCCGTATTTCGATTGACGGCGTGCCCCAGGGAAGCGCAAGCTATGGAGCATTCCGCCCGGATGTGTGCGCAGTGTATCCGGGCAGATCCGGATGTCCAAACGTGGGCTGGTCGTTTCCGCTGGACACGAGCCTGCTCCCGGATGGCCTTCACACGCTGGAAGTAACGGGCACCTCCATGGGAGGACGTCGCGCCAATACGACAACGACGTTCCAGACCTCCAATGCGGCGGCGAGTTCGATCAGAATATCGGTGGACAAACCAAACGCTAACAGCCCTCCGCTGAGCGGCATTGCGGCACTCGGCGGCTGGGCTATTGATGACGCAGCGGCAATAGGCGGAGTGGCTATCTCAGTCGACGGCATCCCATATGGAAATGCGAGTTATGGCGGTGAGCGGCCGGATGTGTGCTCGCTATTTTCCGGCCGCGCCGGCTGTCCAAACGTCGGCTGGAACGCGCTGATCGATACGCAACTACTCACAGATGGTTCGCATACTCTGCAGGTAACCGCGACATCGGCAGTAGGGCAGCACTCCGCGGCAACGATACCGTTCCAGGTGGCCAATCTGACGGGCAGCTCCATCCGGACTTCGATTGATAATCCAACTGCTAGCGGAGGAGCTGTTATCGCCGGTATCATGACCGGCGGCTGGGCGATGGACGATACAGGCTCGATTGTACGAGTTGCGGTATCGGTAGATGGCGTGGAGCAAGGCAATGCGATTTACGGAGCGAACCGGCCGGACGTGTGTGCTCACTTCCCCGGCCGCGCCGGCTGCCCGAACGTCGGCTGGAACTTTCCACTCGATACCACGCCTCTATCGAACGGGACACATACGTTTGAGGTGACTGCGTACTCGAGTACCGGCGCATACGTCACAACGCGGAGCTTGTTCCACGTTGCAAACTGGGTTGCGAATCCGACTCGAATTTCAATCGACCGGCCCAACTCCGGCGCGATGCCTCTAACCGGCCTTACGAATTTTGGAGGCTGGGCCGTAGATGACTACTCCGCCATCACGAACGTATCGATTGCGATTGATGGACTTCCGTATGGAAATGCGATCTACGGTGGAAGCCGTCCCGATGTGTGCGCCAGGCTTCCGGGCCGGTTCGGATGTCCGAACGTGGGCTGGAATTTCGCGATCGACACGAGTGTGCTCACCGATGGCGTTCATCTGTTGGAGGTGACGACGACATCGAGCGAGGGCTGGCGCTCGACGGCCACGGCTACTTTCACGGTGGCAAACCTGACCACGAATGGACTCTTTATCGCGATCGATCAGCCGAGTGCCACGGACGGTCCGGTCAACGGAATGACGGGCTTTGCCGGGTGGGCAATCGGCAATACGTTCCCGGCGACAACCATTCAGATTTCAATCGATGGCGTTTCCTACGGCAACGCCCAGTACGGCTGGAGCCGCCCGGACGTTTGCACGGCCCATCCGTACGCAGCGTTCTGCCCCAACGTGGGTTGGAGCTTATTATTTGATACGACCCAATTAAGCAACGGGCCGCACAGAGTGAGCGCCACGGCGGAGCCGCTTTTCGGAAAGGGCGGAACGGTTTCGAGATGGTTCACGGTGTCGAATCCGCCTGCTAATTAGAAGCGGGGCGAGACCGTCCCTCGATCTATGTAGAATCAGCTCGGATTGCGGGCATAGGATCGATACGCAGTGCGCGTAATGCGGGCCAGAAACTGCCGGTTCCAGCACTTAACTTGAACGGGCCACCCGTTCACGCCGAGATATCCTGAAAATTGCGTATCCGTGGCGATCTTCGTCCGTTAGGGCGATCGGGATATGAAAAGCCGCGCACTGCAGGGGAGCAGGGCTTCGGCATCCGGTTTCGATTCGGCCAAACCAGCTATTGTATCCGCTGTGGATATATCTGAGTTGGCTATAGACCGTGCGTGTAGGATTGTTGCGCGTCAGATATGCTGAGTTCCGTGCGACGTCCTTCCTCTTACATACTTCTTCTTGCTTTCTGCGGAACTGTGCTTGCTGCCGCCCAGAGTGGACCACCGACGGGCGTAAACGACGCGATCCTCTCACAAATCCCGCAGCGGATAGAACACTTCATCGGTGAACATACGGTTGCCGGCGCCGTCACCCTGGTCGCGCATGGCAAGGAAGTTATAGAGTTCAACGCTTTGGGCATGGCGGATATTGAGGCCGGCCGGACCATGCAGAAGGACACGATTTTCCAGATCATGTCGATGACGAAGCCAGTTACCGGGATCGGCATCATGATGCTGGCCGAAGAAGGAAAGCTCGCGTTGCGCGATCCCGTCGAGCAGTATCTGCCGGAATTTCGCGGCCAGCGGGTCAGGACGAATGTCGGCCCGGATGCGGCACGCCTGGGCGTACCGGATCACCCCGTCACGATTCGCGATCTACTCACGCATACAGGGGGCATTACAGATTCCGCGCCCGCCACAATCCACGACTATCCGCAGTTGATGAACGTGCCTTTAGATGAAGTAGTGCGCGGGATAGCAAAGGAGCCACTGCTATTTCAGCCCGGAACGCAGTGGAGCTACAGCAGCCCCGGAATCGAAATACTCGGACGCCTGATCGAGGTGTGCTCCGGCCAGAAGTACGAAGACTTTATCACGAATCGCCTTCTGCATCCGCTCGGCATGAAGGATTCGTTTTTCTACCCGCCCGCAGACAAGGTTTCGCGCATTGCGATGGTGTACGTGCGGAAAGATGGCAAACTAGTGCGCGCGCCCGCGACGATCCTCGGAGGCGATCCTGCAAAGTACCGAAAAGGAGCCGTGTTCCCCGCCCCAGCCTGGGGCCTGTATTCGACTGCCGAAGACCTGCTACATCTCTACCGTATGATGCTGAGCGACGGTGTATACGAGGGCCGCCGTTATCTGTCGCCGTTCTCAGTCCACCTCATGACTGAAGCGCACACGACCGGTATTCAACCAGTAGGCTGGATGCGCGGCTCCGATTATGGGCTTGCGTGGGAAGTAGTAACAAGTCCGTTCGGTGAACTGACCGGCCACATGAAAGGAACTTACGGGCATAGCGGCGCATTCGGCACCCAAGGTTGGATCGACCCGCAGAGCGATCTGATTTCGATTTTGCTAATCCAGCGAGCGGACGGCGGTACCGACGGCCTGCGGAACGTGTTCCTGAACATGGCGGAGTCGAGCGTAGGGAAATAGCGATCAGCCGGCAGGCCGCCGGTTGATCCCGGAGGCTGGCTCCAGTGTATTTTCGAACGAAATGAACAAGTATTTTCTGGTGATGCTTGGGGGCTCTCTCGGCGCGGTCTCGCGCTTTATCCTCGGCACCCTGGTTGCAAGGGCGTACTCGACTATTTTTCCGCTTGGCACATTCCTGATCAATGTAACCGGATCGTTCCTGATTGGTGTGCTGATGATGCTATTCCTGAATCGCCCATCAATTGATCCAAGTTGGCGGGTGTTTCTGGTAACCGGAATCTTGGGCGGATACACTACGTTCTCGAGCTTCGAGTGGGAAGCATTCTTCGGGATGCGAGAGGGTGCGAGTATTGTCGCGATCTTTTATCTCGCGTTGAGCGTCGGTTTGGGACTGGTTGCAGTGTGGTTTGGCGCGCTGGCCGCTAACCACTTTTGGCCGCGCTCGTAAAACGGCATTTCAGGCGGGGTTTTGGTGGGTTGCGAGCCCACAGCGGCATCCTATATGACGGTCCGGCTTGGGGACCGGAATTGCGAACCAGGCGAGGGCTTCCGAACGAACCGATGCGAAGAACCTTTGCCTGCCTTCAGCAGTGCACGTTTCTCGCGGTCCGCCAAGATAGGAAGTAGATCTGCTTCTAGCACCTGGTATTGCTGAAGCTTTTCTAAGGCGTCCGGCGTGGATGCGCAGGCACTTGTAAGTAGATTCAGACAGAACCCAGGCCCGTCCTGTATGGCCATCTTATTACGCGCAAACAAGAGAAGATTCACGCGAATGGAGAAAATGGTTTCGACTTTCTGCTCACTTATACCTTGAAAAATGAATGATCGGGCCCCGTCTTTATGCGTGAAGCCCTGATACAAAAAACGCATGCTGACTTTCCTCCGTCCTTCTCGCACCATAGAAGTAGTCGCGCCGAGTCTGCCCTGAGCAGTTGGGCAACGGATCGAGCGGTGTGCAACTTGAGTGCTGCTAAGGAGACTGGTCCAGAATATCTGCTTAGCTCAGATGCTCCGAAAGGGCGAGCTGGAATGCTCGGGCTCTCTATAGTTTAATCGACAATCACGTGTTTGTCAAACAGTTCGGGTACTGGTGGCTGTTCGTCATTGTCTTCGTATTGCGCTCAGCTGAGTTCTTGGGCGAGTCCGATGAGAAGCCCTTCAGGCCCGCGGATATAGCAGAGCCGATACGCGTCTTTATACTGGACTATTTCGCCTGCGAGCTGCGCGCCGCGCTTGCGGAGCCTTTCAAGAGTTTCGTCGATGTCGTCCACGGCGAACATGACGCGGAGGTAGCCTAGAGCGTTCACCGGAGCGTTGCGATGATCCGCGACGGCAGGCGGCTTGAGGAAGCGGGAGAGCTCGATCCGGCCGTGACCGTCCGGCGTACACATCATGGCAATCTCGACGCGCTGATCGCCCAGTCCAGTGACACGTCCGGCCCATTCTCCTTCGATCATGGCGCGCCCTTCGAGCTCGAGGCCGAGCTCGCGAAAGAAATCAATCGTCTCTCCGAGGTCATCGACGACGATTCCTACGTTGTCCATCCGTTTGAGCGCCATGTGTCCAATCTACAAGGTGGCGTCGAGTCTAAAAACGAACCCTTTTTGCAAGGCCGAAGCATGACGCGATGTGGACACGCGCTTGGTGAGGACTTACCCGCGGTTCACCACGATGGTGACTATATTAAATCCGCCGAATAAGTTTCGAATGGAGAGGGAATGCCGGTCCGGCGCAGGTCAACGATGCGAGTCTTACTCCTGAAGTCCACCCCATGACCAGTGTGGGATTTTTAAGCCGCTAGGCACATCATCAGCGGACTCGTGATAGCGGGACATCGTTGTTGTAGTCGCCCAAGCGAAGTAATCGTGCAGCACTTGTCGCAGCGCACCATCCTCGGCTAGTCCGGTATCAGCCAGAGCCTGGTCGAAACAAGCGATCGCGCGGCGATCCATTTCATCGTGCTCCCCGTTTCCGCTGTGCATCCTAATCACTCTGGTTTCGTCTCCATAGTAATCGGAATACGTGGTTGGTCCGCCGAGCGCCTCGGCCCAATAAGCGGCAAGCCGCTCGATATGCTGAGGATGAAAGCCGTGACTGAACGCATGGCTGACTACCGCGTCGGCCATAACTCGACGATGCCAGGCGTCGGCAAGACGGCGCAGGCCCTCGTTGCCACCCGCCGCCTCGAAGACAGTACGCATGCCTTCCATAATGACAATCTTTGCCCATAGCAGCCGCTGCAGGAGATAACGCAGTCTCCTCAAAAACTCAACCAAGATGCCATCCTCCTTTTACGCGGTCCGCAGAATGTCTTGGATCGCTCGCACGCAGCCGTCATATTCCCTCATCTAACTGCGGCTCATCCGCGCCCTTCTGGAGGCGTGATGATCTGCGGCTCTATCTCGGGAGCGGTATCGCTGTGGAGCTTTACCATTTCCTTCGGATGCTGCTTGGGCTGCGAACCGTATCGCCGCGCGAAGCTGCGAGTGAACTCGGCGCCCAGGAAAAAGATTTGCCCCGAATAATAAACCCACGCGATGGCCACCACGATTGACGCTGCCGCTCCATACATAGAGCTATAGCTTGCCCGCCCTAAATAGATTCCCAGGATCAGCTTGCCGAGCGTAAAAAGCAGTGAAGTAACGACGCCACCCAGGATGACGTCGCGCCACTGGAGATGAACATCAGGCACGATCTTATAGATGGCCGCGAATACGCTGGAAATTACAACAAACGAGAGCACCGAGTTGCCGATATGCAATAGCGCTTCCTCACCGGGAAAATGCAATACCGAAAAGGCTCCGAGGGAAGCGATAAATGCCGTAAGTGCCAGCGAGACGATGAGCAGAAATCCGATCGCAAGGACCATGGCGAAAGAAAAGAGCCGTTGTTTGATATAGACGACAAAATAATGCAAGCCGTTGATGTTTGGCCCAGGGATCTCCCAGACCGTGTTGAGCGTGTCGTGCAACTCGATCAGCACGCCCGAGGCGCTAAACAGAAGAGTGATCGCGCCGGCAACGCCGGCCAGAATCCCATGAGATGCCTTATGCGAGCCGAGAAGAAATTGTTTGATAATGTCCGCACCCGCTGGTCCGATCGTCGCCCGGGCATCTCGGACAATTGCGCTCGCGGCAGCTCGATGCCCAAACACCAGCCCCGCAATGCTCACCAGCAGCAGCACCAAAGGCGCGAGTGAAAGCAGGCTATAGAATGCCAGCGAAGCGCCCAAGCGCGTATCGTTGTGCCGGTTCCAATTTCCGAAGCTCTCGCCTAGTAACGATTGAATATCGCGCCATCGGAAATGTTTGAAGTGCTTGCGATAACGCCGTCCGCCGCCCGCGTTGGTCTTAATTTCTGTTCCATGAGCTTCGTAGACGATGTCGTGATTATCGTCGGACGGCATATGGCAAAGCTTAACTCTCAGCCATAAGGATCATCAGGATGCCGGGTTCGTTTCGTGCTCCGGCTGATTCTGACACTTTTCCGGCGCCCCTCCTGTTCAGTTTCGAACGTCCCAGCCAGTGCGCCGTCGCAATCTCCACTTCGACCTTCTTGGAATTAACGGTGGGCGCATCCTGGCCAACAACAGGGGCGTCGTTTCCCTTCCTTAAGACTTGAACAGCCCCACTCGATCCGGTGGCTTCTAGTTTCTGCTTTTTTGGCTGACTCGATCCAACATATCCACTCGTTGCGTGCGAGCGGTGTAATATCCTCCCATGCGGCTAGCACTTGCGGATCGGATGCAAGTGCTTTTTTTAAATCTGCGGGCAGTTCGTGTACCACACCGCTAGAAATCCTTTTTCGCGACATAGATAGGCTCTCCTTTCGTCAGATCCAAAGGCGTTCAGCAATCCGCGTTCGGCGATTAGCGTTCACTACTTCGACAGGCTTTGCTCGGCCTGCTCTTCGATACGAGAGATTTCGATCGCAGGAAGACCGTCCGAGCGGAGCTGCTGATTCAGGTTGGCCAGAGCCGACCTTTTGAAAGCGGCCCAGTCCGCCAGGCGTGCCTTCAGCGTACGTGATGACTGCAGATACAGAGCGATGACCTGGGACGGCGGATTCCGGTCGGCGCTTTCGAGCGAACTGAGAGCAACCGTGAGGCCCCGGCTGGCCGATTGCAGCCCCTGATCCGCTGTGGTTTCGGCACCGCTGAGGATCTGGTCTGCCTTTTCGGCGGCAGCTTTGATTTGGTTGAGGGTTGAAGCCTGATCCGGTGCGATCTGCGCTTTTGCGCTTTCCAACTGAGCCTGCAGCCCTTTCACTTCGGCGACAGACTTTCGCGCCACAATCATCTCTTCAAAGGCGCGCTGCGCCCAGCGAAATTGGGCGGCCAGCTCAGCAGCGGTGGCGCGGCAACGAGGGTCCATGCTGACTTGGAGCGGCTGGACAGACGTTTTGGCACCTGCCGTCAGCTTGACTTTGTAAGCCCCGGGGAGCACCAGCGGACCCACCCAATGCTCTTCTTCCGGGTCGTCATTGTCGCCGGCAATTTCTGCTCCGCTGCGGCCATAGCGCAAATCCCAAATGAAGCGATGCATGCCTGGTTCCGCGCTTAGCACTTGAGGCTTGGGAAACCAGCGCGGGGCGATGGGCACATTTTGAGGCGGCTCCGGCATCTTTTCCTGACTGGAGTACCGGCGGACCGTATGGCCCTGGGTATCCTGAATCTCAAGGGTGAGTTCGCCCGCGCCTTCGCCCAGATAGTAGTCGATATATGCGCCGCGCCGTGGATTTTCGGCCTGCGGCTCATCGGGTGGAAGCGGGGTTCCAGGAAAGCTGTCGCTGGTGATGCGATAAGCGTGAGCCGGCTTGTATAACCGGAACTTGCTTTCCGCCGCGCCGGAATCGATCTGGCGCAGAGGGGTGATATCGTCCAAAACCCAGAATGCACGTCCATGCGTTGCGATTACGAGATCGTTTCCATGAATCACCAGATCTCGCACGGAAGTAACCGGCAGGTTGAGCTGCAGAGATTCCCAATGGTCGCCATCATCAAACGAAACATAAACGCCAAGTTCGGTAGCGGCAAAGAGCAGCCCCTTCTTTTTCGGGTCTTCGCGCACGGCCCGCAGGAAGGCGTTACCGGCAATGCCGTTTACAACCGGCTGCCAAGTATCGCCGAAATCGCGAGTGCGGTAGAGATAGGGGCGCATATCGTCCAACCGGTGGCGATCGACCGCGGCATACGCTTCGCCCGAGTTGAAATGAGACGCTTCAATGAGACTGATCTTGCTCCAGGCCGAAAGGCCGGGCGGTGTGACATCGGACCAGTTCTTCCCGCCATCGCGCGTCAGATGAATGAGTCCGGTATCGCTCCCCACCCAAATCTCGGGCTTGCGGAGAGGCGATGGAGCAATTGTGTAGACAACGCCGTACCCGCGCTCCCGTGCATCGGCGACCGAGACAGGCTCGGCCAAGTTTGAGGCTGCGGGTTTCCGAGAGCGCGTCAGGTCGGGACTGATGGTTTGCCAATGCAGACCGCCATCGAGAGTCCTCATCACAAACTGCGTGCCCAAAAAGAGCTCATGGCCTGGAAACGGGGAAAAGGCCAGCACCGGCGTCCACGGATCCCGGTACTTCCACTTATCGATTTCGGTGCCGATCCCTCCGGTTACCGGCCAAGGCGCGATATTCTGGCTTTGCATCGTGCGCCGGTCGAAGCGAGACAACTCTCCGTATGTCCCTGAGACGTAGAAGATGTTGGGGTCTCTCGGATCGGGCATGATATAGCCGCTCTCGCTGCCGCCGACCGAGAACCAGTCGCGCAGGTCGATCTGACTGTGATCGGTGCGGCTGGGAGTAGCGGCGGTCCCGCTGTCCTGCTGTGCGCCATAAACGTGATAGGGAACATCGTTGTCGGTGATGACGTGATAGAACTGCGCGGTCGGCTGGTTATACCAGGTGCTCCAAGTCTTTCCGCCATTCACCGACACGGTCGTACCCTGGTCGGTAGCGAGCACCATGTGAGCCGAGTTTGCCGGATCGATCCAGACCTGATGGTAATCGTCTCCACCAGGCGCGCCTCGGACGATGGAGAGCGTTTTGCCGCCGTCGCTCAATTTATAGAAGGCGATATTCGGGACGTACAAAACATCGGGATCGTTCGGATCTGCCGTGATGCAGTTGAAATACCAGCCCCGGCTGGTGAGGCGAGGATCGCTATTGACGCGGATCCAGGAGTCGCCGCCATCATCGCTCCGATAAAGGCCCGCAGTATCGTTCGCGGCCTCGACCACGGCATAGATTCGCTTGCCCTGCGTGCCGGGGGCGATGGCGACCCCAATACGACCTACATGGCCCTGCGGAAAACCGCTACCGGTGATCTGTTTCCAGGTTGAGCCGTTATCAACGGAGCGGTACAGGCCGCTTTCCATGCCCACAATTGGCGCATAGGTGCTCCAGGGGGCACGATGCGCATCCCACATGGCGGCGAAGAGTGTCTGGGGATGATCCGCACTGATCGCAAGGTCGGCGGCTCCAACGTTTGGATCGAGGTATAGAACCTTCTGCCAGGTATCACCGCCATCTTTAGATCGAAAGACGCCGCGTTCCTGGTTCGGTCCATAAGCGTGCCCCAGCGCGGCGACGAAAACGAGGTTGGGATCCTTCGGACCGACCACGATGCGGCTGATCTGACGTGTATCTTTGAGACCGATATTTTGCCAGGTCTTCCCGGCGTCCGTCGATTTGTACACGCCATCGCCCGAAGCCAGATCGGAGCGGATATCCGACTCGCCGGTTCCCGCATAAATGACATTTGAGTCAGAGGGCGCAACTTCGAGAGCGCCAATGGAGGCAGCCGGCTGGCCGTCGAAAATCGGCGTCCAAACGGAGCCGGCATCGGAGGTCTTCCAAATACCGCCATCGACTGCGCCGAAGTAGAACGTGCTTCCGCCGCCGGGCACTCCGGAAGCTGCTACCGCGCGGCCGCCACGAAACGGGCCGATGGACCGCCATTGCAAGCCGCTGTAGAGTTCCGGAGAGACCTGCGCAAGGATCGCGGGCGAAAAAGCGAGCACGAGCAGCAGTCCGAGAATGGGTCCTTTCATAGAAGCACCAACAATATCGCAGGCCGGATAGAATATCAGAGGTTCGGATGTGAAGAGCCAGAAGGAGAGTGAGGCCGTGAAACGCACTATCTGCGTCGTTTTGTTTGCGTCGTTTGCCGGGGTTTCTGCCATGCAGGCACAAAACCTCTCACCGGTAGTTACGGAGGTAAAGCAGGCTTACGAATCGGTCAAAAACAATTTGACAAAATCTGCCGAGAAAGTTCCGGACGAGGATTACAGCTTCAAGCCGACTCCGGAGATTCGCAGCTTCGCCGAAGTAATGGGGCACGTTGTCGCGGCGCAGACACATACGTGCGGGGCAATAACGGGTGCGCAGAGTTCGGCTCACCCGAAGCTTGAGACAAAAGCTGAAATCGTTTCTGCTTTGAAGGACGCATTCGCGGAATGCGACAAGGCCTACGACTCACTGACGGAGGCGAACGCGACGGAGATGGTGAAGACCGGGCGCGGAGAGCGGACCAGGATTGGGGCACTGATTGGAAATACGACCCACGATGTCGAGCAGTATGCGATTTTGAGCGTGTACATGCGCTTGAAAGGGATCGTCCCTCCTTCAAGTGAGCACTCGTCCCGGAAGTAGAGGTGAAATCGAGAGATGCTAGTCCCACATACCGGCCTCTCTTCAAACCGCTGAATGAGACGGGGCCGCCCGCAACGGCGACCCGTTTCTAGGCTCCACGTTACAATAGACAATTCATGCCAGAGCTGCTAGCCGGCAAGACCGCACTGGTTCTTGGTGTAGCCAATAAGTGGAGCATTGCATACGCGATCGCTTCCGCATTCGTCCGCGAAGGCGCCTCACTAGTCCTTACTTATCAGGGTGAACGGCAGCGGCAAAGCGTCGGAGAGCTGGGAGGCGAGCTGAAAGCCGTCAGTGTTCTCAATTGCGACGTGACCAGGCAGGAAGATCTCGATCACCTGGTTTCGGAGTTGAAGCAGCGCGCTCCCCTTCACGCGGTGGTACATAGCATTGCCTTCGCAAATCGGGAGGATTTGACCCGTCCGTTCCTGGAGACCGGCCGCGAAGGATATTTGCTGGCCCAGGAAGTAAGCGCCTATTCTTTGATCGCCGTCTCGCGGGCTGTAGCGCCACTTATGAGCGCGGGCGGATGCATTACGACGCTCACCTACCTGGGCTCGACGCGCGTGGTGCAGAACTATAACGTCATGGGAGTCGCCAAAGCGGCGCTTGAGGCTTGCATGCGCTACCTGGCGAACGACCTTGGCCCTTCAAACATACGAGTAAACGCAATTTCCGCAGGACCCATTAAAACGGCATCGGCCCGAGCGGTAAAGGATTTTTCGAAGATGCTGGGCGCAGCGAATATTGCCCCGCTGCGCCGGAATACGGACCCGGCCGAAGTTGCCGATGCGGCCGTTTTCCTGGCTAGCGACTTGGGCCGCGGAGTTACCGGAAATATATTATTTGTTGATGCTGGATTTCAAATTATTGGGCTGAGCTCTTCGGACTAGAAAGCAGTTGTAACTTGACGATTTTCTAACAGCCCCGGTGTTCGCTCGTCATAATTGACAGCGATCTTCTTAGTCTCTATTCTGTTGTTTTCAAGCGTTACAGCCGAAGACGGGCTCACCTACCCGGTTGATCTTAGTCTTCAATTTCTAACCATATGATTCAGGTTGAAGGTTTATCGAAGAGATATGCGCACCATGTGGCCGTGAACAACATATCGTTCTCGGTGGAGAAGGGCGACATCGTCGGCTTTCTTGGCCCTAACGGCGCCGGTAAGACGACCACAATGCGAATTCTGACGTGCTTTATGCCGCCGACATCAGGCAAGGCGACCGTCGCGGGATTCGATGTGTTCGACCAGCCGTTCGAAGTAAAGAAGCACATTGGCTACCTGCCCGAAGCACCGCCGCTGTATCCGGAGATGAACGTTCAGGATTACCTGGCGTTTGTCGCCCGCTTGAAGAATATGCCGGGCTCGGAGATCAAGAGCAGGACAGAGCAGGTGATGGAGCGATGCGCCGTCGCCGATGTCAAAGACAAGCTAATTTCGAAACTTTCGAAGGGCTACCGGCAGCGGGTTGGTCTTGCACAGGCCATCATCCATAATCCAGACGTGCTGATCCTGGACGAGCCGACCTCCGGCCTGGATCCGAAACAGATCAACGAAACGCGCGAGCTGATTAAGAGCCTTTCCGGCGAGCACACCATCATACTCAGCACCCACATTCTGCCGGAAGTGGAAGCGGTATGCCAGAAGGTCATCATCATCGACAAGGGCAAACTGGTGGCGACCGACTCCGTCGAAAATCTGAAGGCGCGGGGCAGCGTCAGTACCGCCATTCAGGTACAGGTGGATACCAGAGGTGCTGCCGATGCTTTGGTTGTGCGGCAGCGTTTAGAGCAGGTGCCGGGCGTCAGCAAAGTTCTGGAGAAGATTATCGCCGACAATCGCTTTATCTACGAAGTGGAGAGCTTACAGGGCCAGAATCCAAGGCCCGATGTTGCCCGCGCGGTTGTGAATGCGGGATGGAACTTACTTGAGTTGAAATCGACAACACTCACCCTGGAAGACATCTTCCTCGAATTGACTGGAACGCACGAGCATCCTACCCCTGAAGTTCCGCATGAACCGGTGACTGCGCCGGATTCGGTTGAGGGAGGCGCGCAATGAGAAACATCTGGACAATCTGCCGGCGTGAACTGTACTCGTATTTTGTTTCTCCGATCGCATGGGTGCTGCTGACCATATTCGCGTTTCTGAGCGGCGTGTTCACCTATATCATCAGCGCCAGTTTCGTGCGCTATTCGCTTGAAGGGCAAATGAGCGGGCAATCCATGCCGATGAACGTGAACGAACAGGTGATTGCGCCCCTGTTCTCAAACATCGCCGTCGTCGGGCTGTTCCTGATCCCGCTGATCAGTATGCGGCTCTTCGCGGAAGAGAAGCGGATGGGCACCATCGAACTGCTAATCACGTCTCCCGTTCACGACCTGGAGATCATCCTGGGCAAATGGCTGGCCTCTCTGCTTATGTACTGCGCTCTTTTGGCAGTGCTCGCGGCCGATTACTCATTCCTCTTCATGTATGGAAATCCGGACTGGAAACCGGTGGCGACAGGGTTTCTTGGCATCGTGCTGCAAGGCGCATGCCTGCTATCCTTCGGAGCCTTTATATCCACACTCACACGCAACCAAATTGTAGCGGGCGCCATCGGGTTTGCGCTGGCATTGGTGCTGTGGATTCTGAACTGGACCACCTCGTTTGGAAATTCGGTCGCCGTTCAAGTCCTTAACTACTTGTCGATTGTGAGTCACATGGACAGTTTCTCGCGCGGGGTAATCGACACGAAAGACCTAATCTATTACATTTCCATGATCTTTTTGGGTTTGTTCCTGACAGCGCGTTCGCTGGAATCAATGCGGTGGAGAGCATAAATGGCTGAGCTGATGACCGCAAAGACACGACGCGAAAGACTGGGCGGAAGGCAGGTGCGCTTCGGCGCGACGGCGACCCTTTACACCATTGTGGTGATCGCCATTCTGGTGCTGGTGAACTGGTTAGGAAACCGCTATAACAAGACCGTTGACACAACCAGCAATAAGCGATTTACTCTCTCGCAGGAAACACAAAAGGTGGTTAAGGGCCTGAAGCAGGACGCCACCATCACTTACTTTGATAAATCGAGCAGCTTCGATCAGGCGAAGGGCCTCTTGGATCGATATAAGAACCTCTCTCCGAAGGTTCACGTCCAATATGTCGATTACCAAAAGCAGCCCACACTTGCGAAGGAATTTGGGTTGCGCTTTCCTGGAACGGCATACGTCCAGATTGGCCCGCGGCGGGAAGAGGCCAAAGCTCTAACCGAGGAGGGGATTACCGGCGCGTTTCTAAAGGACCTGAAGGGCGTTCGGAGGGTTTGCGTTGTGAGCGGTAGCCAGGAACACTCGCTGGAGGAAACCGGCAGCAACGGCCTGTCTCAATTTAAGACGCTGCTCGATCGCGATAATTATCAGTCTCAGGCGGTGACGCTGATCGACAAAACAGCCGTTCCCAGCGACTGCAATGTTCTGGTAATTGCCGGACCGCAGAATGAGTACACGCCTAACGAGGTAGCAGCCATCAAGAACTATGTCGAGAGTGGCGGCCGGGTGATGTTCCTGCTGGATCCGCCGCTCGATTTTGGTCACGAACACATTGCTCAAAACACCGGTCTGAAGGATCTGCTTCAGAGTTGGGGCGTGACGTTGGAGAACGATCTGGTTCTTGAAGAGAACCCGATGGGCCAACTCTTTGGCTTCGGGCCTGAGATTCCACTGGTCAGCAGCTATGGAATGCAGCCAATCGTCAGCGATCTGAAGAACAGCTTCACGGGATTCCCGGTCGCGCGATCCATGCAGATCAAGAGCACCGATAAGAGCACCGTGGAACAGCTCTTTTCCACTTCAAATCGCGCGATCGCGACGACGAATCTGACTACGAACGAGGTCAATCCCAATGCGCCATCAAACAAGAAGGGTCCGTTCATTCTTGGCGCGGCGGGCAGCTACAACACCGGGAAGGCGAATAACCAGGGGCGTTTTGTGGTGATTGGCAGTTCGGGCTTCCTGGACAACGCGATGATCGGCTTCCAGGCAAATAGGGATCTGGCGCTGAACGCCGTCAACTGGCTCTCTTCCGATGAAGATCTTATTTCGATTCGCCCGAAGGAAGCCGAAGACAGGCGGCTAAATGTGAACCAGCGGCAGATGAACGTTTTCGCCTACACGGACCTGATCGCGATTCCGCTGATCATCATCATAGCCGGAGTGGCGATCTTCTTAAAACGGAGATAGCATGAAGCCGCGGAACTTAATCATTGCGGCCGTCCTTTTGACCGCACTTAGCGGAATTGTGTGGTGGGCCAAGAAGCACCCGCAACCGAGCGCGACCGGCGCAAGCGCAAGCACCAGCCCGAAGCTGGCGGATATTGCTGACGCTCAGATCCAATCGATCGATTTGAAAAAGAGAGACGGCGCGTCCATTGATCTTCAGCGCGAGAACGGGAAATGGGTCATCACTGCTCCGGAATCGTATCCGGCCGATCAGGATGCGGTAACGAGCCTGGCTTCCTCACTCAGCCCGGTGACAGCCGATAGCGTTGTCGACGATCAGCCGAAGGATCTTAGCAAATACGGTCTGAAATCTCCCAGCCTTACGGTGACCGTACATGAAAAGAACGGGAAATCGACGCAGATTCTTTTCGGCGACAATGTTCCGGCGGGCTCACTGGTTTACGCATCTGTGAATTCGGGGCCGAAGGTGTATGCAGTCTCCTCCTCGGTGAAATCGTCTTTCGATAAGAGCGCGAACGATCTGCGGGACAAACGCCTGCTGACATTCGATACGAACAAGCTCACACGGTTGGAACTGGCGTCTGGCAAATCCGATATAGAGTTCGGCAAGAACAACCAGGGCGACTGGGAGATTTTGAAACCGCAACCGTATCGCGCCGATAGTTTTCAGGTGGAAGAACTTCTGCGAAAACTCACAGACGCAAAGATGGATCTTTCGAACGACGCCACGGACGCGAGCAAGGCAGCTTCCGCGTTTGCGTCGGGGCACTCTGTCGCTGGGGTTAAAGTGACGGATGCAAGCGGGACCCAGACGCTTGATGTTCGCAAGAACAAAGATGACTACTATGCGAAGAGCAGCGCGGTCAAAGGCATTTACAAAGTCTCTTCCGATCTCGGAAAAGAAGTAGAGAAGCCGCTGGACGATTTTCGAAACAAGAAGATTTTTGATTTCGGGTTCAGCGACCCGACGAACATTGGTGTTCAGCAGGGCGCGAGCAGCATGGCGCTGGCACGAACCGGCACGGACTGGAAAATGAATGGCAAGACAATGGACCCGGGCACGGTGCAAGCGTTCATCGATAAGCTTCGGGATCTGGCGGCAACGAAGTTTGTCACGAGCGGATTCACCTCGCCCGAGATTACGATTACGGTAACGTCAAACGAGGGCAAGCGCGTCGAGAAGGCCGAGTTCGCAAAGAATGCGGACGGTTATATCGCGCGCAGGGAAAACGAAGCCGCTCTCTATCAACTCGATGCCAAGGCGGTGAACGATATGCTGGACGCCAGCAAGGCTATTAAGCCTTCGGGACCGACGAAGAAGTAAGGGCTCATCCGATGACCAGCGGCCGGCCGGAAACGACGATAGCCACCACGCGCAGGCCCTGAGACTTCATACGAGCGATCACGCCGACGTCTTCATTGTCCAGCCGAAGCTCGGCCCGGTCTCCGAACATTTCTGCGTAGGGCTTCTCGCTGACAATCGCGATACCGATCTTTGCGCCCGCGGCATTGGACCCATCCTCTGAAAAGGTGACCTCTGTGCCGGACCCGGCAGCGGTTCGAATGGCGCTGAGAATGGTTGTCCCGAAGGTAGGCTCACCGGTTTTGCCCTGCCAGAAAATGGTCCAGCCTCCGCACTGGTTCCCCATATTGTCGGCGGACTTGCCGGACACGCGAATGCCCAGTTGATACCGGTGCCGCGAACCTCTTCGGATGTGACTTGGGCCGCCCTTTCCAGGTCTGGATTGCGCGTGCAGCCAAGGCCGATGTTGTGCGGAAAAATTACTGCGCCAATCACGTTATTGTGACCGTGCACGGCATCCACGCCGTAAAGCAGCGGGATGTGAGGCCGTGAATGAAGCGACGGCTCCTGATAGAGGTCGTACGTGTCGGTCCAGGAGATCAGGTCATTACCGGTTTTCGGATCCGAATCGCCGCCGCTCAACACCGAACCCAGGCTGTAGTTCGCAACATCGTCCGGACTCTTCAGGTAGTTCTTGTCCGGCTGGGTCATTTGCCCGATTTTTTCGGCAAGCGACATCTGCGCCAGAATTCCTCTCGCTTGCTGGTCGTATTGCGAAAAACGGCCGGCGGTAGCGGCGCGGACATCTTTCATCAGGAGCGTCGCACCGAGGGCGGCTGCGCTGGATGTAACGAAATTGCGGCGGGAAAGATTCATAGTGTCAGACTCTCGATCATACTGCGTGATGCCCTCCGATTTGCCCGCATTGCGCAACTTTTTCGGATTCAACGGCCGTGCTATTCTGACGCCAGCCGCTCGAATCTATGCGTCTGCATAGTGTGCTTTTCGCGATCTTGCCGAGCCTGGCGCTCATAAGCGCGCTCTGCGCCACCGTGCCGCTTCCAGATCAGGACACCCTTCCGAACAACCCAAGCAAAGTTGGACTGCGTACTTCGCGTAAGGAGCAGAAACCGGGCGTGTTTCGCGAATATCCAGGCTGGGAATATAGCGACTTTCCGATTCCGGAGGATTCGGCCGTTCCCGGTGAGTGGGTGTTCGCCCGGTTTATGTATCGCGCGGTTCCCACCTGGCGGGGGCGTCTGAACAACTGGACAATTGATTATCCACGCTCGGACCGCCATCTTTCAGCGGCGGTGCGGCGGCTGACACGGATTCAAACACGGTCGGTGGAGGAGCCGGTAGCGGCCGAAGACGGAGATGATATTTACAACTGGCCGTGGCTGTATGCGGTAGAGGTTGGTCATTGGGACCTCACTGATCTGCAGGCGGCCAAACTGCGCGATTTTCTGCTGCGCGGCGGATTCTTTATGTGCGACGATTTCCACGGGACAATCGAATGGGAGACCTTTGTCGCAAGCATGAAGCGAATTTTTCCCGACCGCCCGATTGTCGATCTGCCCGACAGCGATCCGATATTTCACACTGTCTACGATCTGGACGATCGCTACCAGGTCCCCGGCGAGCAGTATGTCTACACTCATCGCAGATTTGAGAAGGACGGCTATGAAGCGCGATGGCGCGGAATCTACGATGACAAGGGCCGTGTAATTGTGGCCATTTGCCACAACATGGATCTGGGCGATTCCTGGGAGCACGCGGACAACCCGCGGTACCCCGAGCAGTTCTCCGCGCTGGGATTTCGTATCGGCATCGATTATCTGGTTTATGCGATGACCCATTAGGAGCGGGTGAAAGTAGTGTTCGAGTTTTTGTTCAAGTATCCGGCCAGCGTATTTTCAAAGGGCACCTTTCTGCTCCTGGGCTCCTGGCCGAAATGGGCGCTGTTCGCCGCCATCGCCGCAGCCGCGGGAATTCTCGGATGGATGCTCTGGCGCAGGCGGGCGCAATTTGCACACTCGCTTCGTGGCCTACGGATTGCGGCCATCTGGGGACTCGAGGCGCTAACCCTGACGTTGCTGCTGATTGTGCTTTGGCAGCCCGCTATCAGCGTCACTTCTTTGCGGCCGCAACAAAATATCATCGCGGTGATCGTGGATGATAGCCGCAGCATGAGCATTGCCGATACGGGTAAACCGCGCGAGCAAGTGGCCCTGGATGTCCTCAACGACGGTCTGCTCAAGCGGCTAGGAACCCGCTTTCAGGTGCGCCTGTACAAACTTGGCGCCGGCCTGGACCGGATTCAGGACACAACCGGCTTACGCGCGAGCCAGCCCGCGACTCGCATCGGCAAGGCCCTGCATCAAATTGCGGACGAATCCGCAACGTTACCGATCGGTGCGGTCGTCCTGCTAAGCGATGGGTCGGACAATACAGGCGGTATTGATTTGGACACTATGACAGCCCTGGAGCAGCACAGGCTTCCGGTGAGCACTATCGGCATCGGAAATCCGGAGCTGACCAAAGATGTTGAACTGGAAGGCTTCAGTGTGCCATCCAGAGCTCTGCCGGGTTCGCGGCTTCAGGCGAGAGTAAGTGTCCGGCAGAACGGGTTTGAAGGCAAGCGCGCACGGCTGGTGATCAGCGGCGGAGGGGCCATTCTGGGGCAGCGCGATGTCACGCTTCGCGGGTCGCCCGAACAGGTGGAATCGATTGAATTTAACGCAGGAAAGAACGGCGTGCAGGAACTTGAAGCGCGGCTTGATCCGCTGCCTGGGGAAACCAACACGGCGAATAACGAACTCCGGCAGGTCCTCTCAATCGACACTTCAAAAAAGCGCATCCTCTACGTAGAAGGAGAGCCTCGCTGGGAATACAAGTTTCTGCGGCGCGCGGTGGAAGATGATCCGGCGCTTCAGATCGTTTCCATGCTCAGGACCACTCAAAATAAGATTTATCGTCAGGGTATCGCGAATCAGAATGAGCTTGCCGATGGGTTTCCGAGCAAGCCGGAGGACCTGTTTGAATATCAAGGGCTGATTCTGGGAAGCGTCGAGTCCGCTTTTTTTACACCCCAGCAGCAGCAAGCGATCAAGGATTTTGTCGATCGCCGCGGGGGAGGACTGCTATTTCTGGGCGGCCGGTGGGCCCTAAGCGACGGCGGATACAACGTTCCGCCGTTCACTGAATTACTTCCGGTGAACCTGCCGCGGCGAAAGAATACCTTTCAGCGCAGCTTTGTGGCGGCGGAACTCACCCCGGCGGGCCGAGACAGCTTGATTTGCCGGATTGAAAACGATCCGGAGAAGAGCGCGGAACATTGGGAGGTTCTTCCGTATCTGGCCAACTATCAGGATCCGGGAACTCCGAAGCCCGGCGCGGTCGTACTTGCGCGAGTGGACGCAGGCGGCACCCGAGTGCCGCTGCTGATTACCGAAAATTACGGGCGTGGCCGCACGGCAGTATTCGCAACGGCCGGAAGCTGGCGCTGGCAGATGCAGCAGCCGGTCAGCGACATGAGCCAGGAGACCTTTTGGCGTCAATTGCTTCGTTGGGAGGCCGGCGCAACACCGGGCCGGGTAGTTGCCTCAACTCCCAACGCCCGCCTGGAGGATGACGGACGCGTTCAACTACGGGCCGAGGTTCGGAGCAAGAGCTACCTGCCGGTAAGCGATGCGGAAGTACAAGCGAACATTATTGAACCTGACGGGACTTCTGAATCGATTCCCCTGAGGCCGGATGCCCTGGCGCAAGGTGTTTATTCCGCAATCTGGGAGGCGCCCCGAGACGGATCGTACGTGGCGGAAATCAAGGCAAAAAACGGAACGCAGGCGCTCGGTAGCGACGTGCTGACATTCCGGCGTGAAGACGGAGTGGCGGAGAATTTTCATCGCGAACAGAACCGCGAATTGCTGCGGAACCTGGCCAGCGAAACAGGCGGCCGCTACTACACATCTCGAACCGCTCATCGGCTCCCGGACGAAATCTCATACTCTCAGGCCGGCATTACGGCTCGGGAAATTAAAGATCTTTGGGATATGCCCGCCATCTTTCTTGTGATTCTCATGCTTCGGTCGGGCGAATGGCTCTTGCGGAGAAGGTGGGGAACGGTATGAAGCTGCTGTTCCTGCTGGCCGCCACTGCCGTTTCCGCCTGCGGCGCGAATTACTTCGTAACAATCGCAGGGCTGGGTGGAACACCGGAATATGAGACCCAATTCGAAAAATGGGCTGCCGATCTGGACCACGATTTGAAAACGAATGGCCCCGACGCCCATGTAACAACTCTGAGCGGACCTTCCACCACGCGACAGCATATACTCGCGGCGCTGAATGCGATCGCGACGGAAGTAAAGCCGGAGGATTCCTTCACTCTTTTGCTGATCGGGCACGGGAGCTTCGATGGCGTCGATTACAAATTCAACGTGCCGGGGCCGGATCTTACGGCTGGCGAAATTGCGCATCTGTTGAACGATATTTCGGCAAAACGCCAGCTCGTCGTCAATATGACAAGCTGCAGCGGCGCGTCGCTTCCGGCGCTAGCGAAGAAGGATCGCATCGTAATCACCGCGACAAAGTCCGGCAATGAAAAAAATGCAACTGTGTTTGCGCGCTACTGGGTGGACGCATTGAAGGATCCGGCGGCAGATGCGGATAAAAACGGAACCGTTTCCGCCCTGGAAGCATTTCATTACGCGGAGGCAAAGACGACCGGTTATTTCGAATCGGAAAAGCTGCTTGCCACCGAGCACGCCATGATCTCGGATTCCGGTTCTACCAATGGGGTTCGCGATCCGAAGCCGGAAAACGGGCAAGGACTTATCGCAGCGGCCTTTCCCGTCATGCGGCCCGAAACAGGAATGGCGAAGAATCTCGGGCCTGAGAAACGAAAGCTGGTGACCAGGAAAGAGGATTTGGAAGCGAAAATCGACAGGTTGAAATACCGGAAAGCGGCGATGCCCACCGAAGAGTATAAGCAGCAGCTCACCAGTCTCTTGCTGGAACTTGCGAAAACCCAGGCGGAGATTGACCGTTGAAACCAGCGATCTGCGCCTTAGCTCTGATTTGTTTCGCTGGGCAGGGCGCCTGGTCTGCGGCCGGCCAACCTGACCAATGTCGAAGTCTCCGGCATCATGGTCAGATCCCTCAAGCACAAGCTTGTTTCCAAAGTCTTTCCCGCAATCAGGATCCGTTCCTGAGCGCCGAAGGGTTCTTTGGCCTTGAACTCTACGACGAAGCGAATGACCAGTTCCGGCTTGCAGTTGAGGAGCAACCGAAATCGGCGCAAGTTCGGACCGAGTGGGGCCGTTTATACCTGGAGCATTACCAGCCGGGCGATGCGGCAAAGCTTTTCGAGGAGGCGCTTGAAATCGATCCGAACGATGCAGAAGCGTATTTGGGTCTGGCCCGCGTCGCGGCGCAGCGATTCGACAGTAAGGCGACTAGTTTGGCGCAGGAAGCCCTAAAACACAATCCGAAGCTATTTGAAGCTCACGAACTCCTGGCCTATCTCGCCCTGGAAGATGGCGATACGAAGCTCGCAGCCGAAGAGTCGCAAAAGGCCTTAGACATTACGGCCGAAGCATTAGACGGCATGGCCGTATTGGCCTCTATCGACTGGCTCAACGGCAAGCCGCAATCGGAGTGGATGGATCGAATTCTAAAGATCAACCCCGTTTACGGCGAAGCCTACGCAACCGGAGCGCATTTTTTTGAAATCAATCGCCGGTACGATGAGGCCATCCAGTATTACCGCAAGGCGGTTGCGCTCAATAGTAAGTTGTGGCCCGCGCGATCGCAACTCGGAGTCAATCTCATGCGGTTGGGTCACGAGGACGAGGCGAAACAGGAACTGGAGCGCTGCTACCAGGCACATTATCGCGACCCCGAGACTGTGAACTCGCTGCGCCTGCTGGACACGCTGGGCGATTACGAAACGTTTCGAAACGGCTCAACTGAGCTGCTGCTGCAGAAAAAGGAGGCCTCCCTACTCAGGCCGTACATCGAACCGGAACTGCAACGGGCGCTCGCAACCTATGAGCGCAAGTACAAAATGAAGCTGCCGGGTCCAGTTCGTTTGGAAGTTTATCCGAATCATGAAGATTTCGTCGTCCGAACGCTTGGTCTGCCCGGACAGGGAGGTTTGCTGGGTGTCACGTTTGGCCTGGTGGTCACAATGGACAGCCCGTCTGCCCGGCCCCCCGGCGAGTTTAACTGGGCCAGCACGATGTGGCATGAAATGAGCCACGTATATGTACTTACTGCCACAAATCACCTGGTCCCCCGCTGGTTTACGGAGGGCCTGGCCGTGCACGAGGAAGGCGCCGCGCGTCTGGACTGGGGCGACCGCCTGACGCCAGAGATCATTTCAGCCCTGCAAAAAAAGCAGCTCCTGCCTGTTCTGCAACTCGATCGTGGATTCGTACGTCCACAGTACGCAAGTCAGGTACTGGTGTCCTACTACCAAGCCGGGAAAATTTGCGATTACATCGTGGAAAAGTGGGGTGACGACGCCATTCTGGGCATGATTCATTCCTACGCGGCGCACAAAACGACGGCGGAAGCGATTCAGGACAATTTGCACGAAAGCGCTTCCTCATTCGACAAAAACTTTTGCGCCTGGCTCGACCAGAAAACCGGCAATACGGTCCGTCATTTTGACGAGTGGAAGCGCAGCATGAAAGCGGCTTACGCGGACCTTCAAAGCGGCAAAAAAGATGACGCCCTGCGTGAGGGACTGGCGGCTCGCGATCTCTATCCGGATTACGTAGCAAACGGTAGCGCGTATGAGCTGATCGCCACCGGGCTCTTGGCAAAGAACGACAAGCCCGGAGCAATTCAGAACCTGGAACGCTATCGCGATGCCGGAGGAACGAATGTTGAGATGCTCAAAAAGCTGGCAACGCTTGAGCACGATGCCGGTTCAAACAGGCAAGCTGAGCGCACGCTGACCACCTTGAATTACATCTATCCCGAGGATGAGGCGATCCACCGCACCTTCGGCGAAATCCTTCTGGCGAACGGAGATCCGAATGCCGCGGTTCGCGAAGATCAGGCTGTTCTTGCTCTTCATCCGGCCGATCAGGCGGGCTCCCATTATCAATTAGCCATGGCATTACGCGCGGCGCGTCGCCTGAATGAGGCGAAGGACCAGGTAGTTCTCGCGCTCGAAGCAGCGCCGGATTTTAAGCCCGCGCAACACCTCCTCCTTCAATTGAGTCAATAACTATGTCAACTCTCACGAGTGCATCTGCCGCCGAATCCGATGTTCGCGCCCGCGTAGCGCGATTTCAGGATGCCCAGAACGCCATAAAGCGCGAAGTTCAAAAAGTCATTGTGGGTCAGGAAGAGGTGATTGAGCATGTCCTCATCTCTCTGTTCGTCGGCGGCCATTGTCTGCTGACGGGCTTACCGGGTACAGCAAAGACTTTGCTGGTGCGGACGATGGCGCGCACGCTGGGTCTCAAATTTAACCGGATTCAGTTCACTCCCGACCTGATGCCGTCCGACATTACCGGTACCGACATCATCGAGGAAGACTCGACTACAGGCCGCAGAACCTGGACCTTTGTTCCAGGACCGATCTTTTCGAACATTCTGCTGGCCGACGAAATCAACCGGACGCCCCCAAAAACCCAATCGGCACTGCTGGAGGCGATGCAGGAGTTGTCGTGCACGGTGCGCGGGCATCACTACGGAATCAATGCGCCGTTTTTCGTGCTGGCGACCCAGAACCCGATAGAACTGGAAGGCACGTACCCGCTGCCCGAGGCGCAGCTTGACCGATTCCTGTTCAACACGGTTCTCGATTATCTTTCAGCCGAAGATGAAATGAAGGTGATTGACCTTACCACGACCACCCTGCTGCCGCAGGCCGAAGTGATTACGAGTGGCGAAGAGATCCTTGATTTTCAGCAGCTAGTACGCATGACACCGGTGGCGGAATCCGTTTCGCGGTATGCCGTAGACCTGGTTCGCGCCACGCGGCCAGTTGCGGACGGGGGAGGCCCCGAGTTTATCCGTAAATACGTCAACTTTGGCGCCAGCGTACGTGCCGCGCAGTTTCTGGTGCTTGGGGGCAAAGCCCGCGCGCTGATGCACGGGCGGTTCCATGTCTCCTACGATGACGTTCGCGCACTGGCTCTCCCGATATTGCGGCATAGAGTGCTGCTGAACTTCCACGCGGAATCCGATCGAGTGAACTCGGATGAGATCGTGCGACGCCTGCTAGAGGCCATGCCTGCGCCCCGCGGTTGACGGTTCAGAGTTAAAAGGAGATGAACGTGCAGCTCGAAGCCACCAATCGCTTCCTCGATCCTGCGGTTCTGGCCGGCATCTCCAGCCTGGACCTGGTCGCGAAGACGGTTGTGGATGGTTTTCTCGCGGGCTTGCACCGGTCACCCGATTTCGGCTTCAGCCAGGAATTTGCGGAGTACCGCGCTTACTCTCCGGGCGACGATCTTCGGCAAGTGGATTGGAATGTATTCGCTCGCACCGAAAGGCCCTACCTGAAGCGCTACCGGGGCGAAACGAACACCGCCGTGATGGTGCTGCTGGATGCCAGCGCAAGCATGGGATTCGGCTCGACTGCGGTGAAGAAATTCGACTATGCCCGATATTTGGCTGCGGCCCTGGTTTATATGGCCCATCTGCAGCGTGACAGCACTGGTCTGATTGTTTTTCACGACGATGTCGCCAAGGTGCTGCAACCCTCTGCACGACAGGGGCAACTGATGCGGCTGCTGCATGGTATCAATGAGGCGCAACTGGGAAAGCGTACGGATTTCAAGCGGCCGTTCTTCGATCTCCAGCGCATTCTGAAACGCCGCGGCATCACTGTTCTCATTTCAGATTTTTTCGAAGCGCCCGAAACGATTGTAAAAACAGTGGAGCCGCTCCGGTTCCGCGGCAACGAGCTTATTCTGTTTCATATTCTGGATCCGGCCGAACTGGCGCCGAAGCTTTCCTCGCCCGCGCTCTTCGTCGATATGGAAACGGACGATGCCATCGAAACGTCGCCCGATTATGTAGGCGGTGATTACCGGCACAAGATAGAGGCGCACATTGAGGACCTGCGATCGAAAGCCGAGGCAGCAGGCATCGACTATTTCTTCTTGAGAACGGATCGGCCCTTGGATGAGGGCCTCCGCGAATACTTCACCATCCGGCGGGGGAGGCTTTAGTGGGGTTTCTCTCTCCCTGGTTTCTGGCTGGAATCGCGGCGGTGGGCATTCCCCTCTGGCTCCACCTGCTGCGCCAATACAAACGCACCCCGCAGCCGTTTAGTTCGCTCATGTTCTTTGAGCGCCGGGTGCAGAGTTCAGTCCGGCACCGCCGGCTGAAATACCTGCTCTTGCTTGCTCTGCGTTGCACCTTCCTCGCGCTGCTGGCGCTTGCGTTCGCCAATCCGTTTGTTAATCGAACATCCACCTCGGCGCCGCGGCGTAAGCTAACCATTATTGCAGTAGACCGGTCATTCAGCATGCGATACGGCGACCACATGCAGAAGGCGAAATTGCGCGCCCAGGAGGTTGCTTCCGGTCTGAAAAGCCGGGACATGGCCCAGGTTTTCGCGGTTGATTCCCACGTGGAAGCACTGACTCCACCGGAATTCAACAAAGGCGTCATCGAAGCCGCGATTGAGGCAATTCAACCCGGCGACCAGGCTAGTTCGTTTGGCGAATTCGTGCGTGCGCTTCGGGTAATGGACCAGGAGAACAATACCCGGTTCGACGTTCACTTCATTAGCGACATGCAGCAGAGTTCCATGCCGCCCGGTTTTCGCGATTTGCAAATGGGGCCGCACACTGCTTTAACGCTTTATCCAGTGGCTTCATCCAACGCGCCAAACTGGGCAGTCGAGAGCGTCAACACTTCCGCGCATGTTTACGATCCGAATCGAACCCGCCTGACCGCCACCATCGCGGGCTGGCAAACAGAAGCTGCTACGCGCAAGGTCTCGCTAATGCTGGACAGCAAAGCGGTCGCCAGCAAAGACGTTACGATTCCGGCAAATGGGCGTGCTCAGGTCGAGTTTCTTTCGTTCGAAGTTCCGTATGGAGCGCACCGGGGCGAGCTTCGACTCGAACCGCCGGATCAACTGCCCAATGATGACATCTTCCGATTTTCGGTTGAGCGCTCCGACCCGAAAAAGGTCCTCTTCCTTTACTCCGCCGGACGTGCTCAAGGGTCCTTCTATTACAAAGCCGCAATGGAATCCAGTTCTGACACGGGGTTACTGGTTCAGCCCGCCCCAATCGAGCAGGCAACGACAATAGACCTGACTAAGTTCGCGTTCGTCGTTCTGGACGATCCTGGCGAAATGGATTCCGCGGCGGCTCAGGCGGTCTGCAATTACATCAGCCGCGGCGGCGCAGCGCTAATCGCATTGGGGCGGGATAGCGGCCGCCTCGGAAAAGTGCCATTAGCGGGAGATCGTGTGGCCGGCAAGCTGGAGGCGCAAGGCGCGGCGAGATTCGATCCCGGAGAACCCGCGCTGCGCGGGGCCGGACAGTTTGACAACGTGCAATTCTCCCAGGCGGTGAGCGTTTTACCGAAGTCCGGCGTCAGAGTGATCGCGAGATTGGCAGACGGATCACCTTTACTCCTGGAGGAACACATGGGCGAGGGACGCGTGCTGATCTTCACGTCGGCCCTGGACACATCGACCAGCGATTTCCCGCTACACTCCTCGTTCGTTCCGTTCGTTGTGCAAACGGGACACTATCTGGCAGGCTTCGAAGAGAATCCCCCCAGCGTAGTTACTGGTACGACAATCGCATTACGGCGCGCGCGGGATCAGGGCACGGCCGCGGATGTCATCGGGCCCGACGGGCGGCACGAGCTTGCGTTGAATGAGGCCAGTAAGGCGATGAATTTCGCCCTCCTGCGCGACGGCTTTTATGAGGTCCAGCGCGCAGACCGGCGTCGGCTCCTGGTAGCGGCGCACGCAGACCGGCGCGAATCGGACTTACGTACAGTGCCGCCGGAAACCCTCGTGTTATGGCGCAATACTGGAAATGAGTCGGCTGCCGCGGAGAGCGTGGGCGAGCAGAAACAAACCAGGCCGCGGAGCTTGTGGCGATACGTGATGTTACTGGTTCTGGCCGCGGCAATCGCGGAATCGTTGTTTGCGAGGCGATATCTGAAGGAAGAGAGGCAAACGGCATGACGGCGCTGAATCAACTGAATGACTATTTGCGGCGTCTGGAACTGCGGGTCCGGTTGTTCGCGGCGGCGCGCGGAACGGCGGTGATCGCCGCCGCAGCTCTTATTCTGACGCTTGTCCTCATCTGGGTCGGCAATCGCTACGAATTTGCACAGCAAGTGGTTTTTCCGTTACGCATTCTGCTATTTGTTTGTCTCGCCGCGGCCGTTTCGTTTGCGCTCGCATTACCGCTACTGAAACTGAACCGGCGACGTATTACCCGGCTCGCGGAACGGCGCTTTTCCGGCTTCGGGGAGCGGCTGCTGACCGTGGCGGAGCGCCCCGATCCGGCAAATCCGTTTACCGAGCTGCTAGCCGAAGATGCTTTGCAGATAGCTCGCCAACATCCACCTGAGGACCTGCGTTCCGGACGCTTGCTAGCCGTCTGCCTGGGTTCGGGAGTAACGGCAGCGACTATTCTGATCTGGCTCATCGCGTCCGGCCCGGGGTATTGGGGCTATGGCGCCGGGCTGCTGTGGACCGGCAGTGCAAATCCGGGCAAGCGCCCGTTGTACGAGGTAACTGTTCAACCGGGGGATAAGACAGTGCGCCGGAAATCGGACCAGGTCATCAGCGCCCAACTCCTGAATTTTTCCGCCGACCAGGTCATCTTGCATGCCCGATACCGTGGCGCAAGCAAATGGGAATCGACGCCCATGCAGCCGAAGCACAATGGAGCCGCATACCAGTTCCTATTTGCCGGATTATCGGATTCCGTGGAGTACTTTGTTCAGGCGGATGCCGCGAAGTCCAAGCATTTTACGCTAACAGTGAAGGACCTGCCCGGCGTGAAGCGCGTTCGCGTAGCCTTGCACTTTCCTCCCGGCTTGCATCTACGCGATGTAATGCAGGATCCTGGCGGGGACATCCGGGCGGTAGCTGGAAGTGAGGCCGACATATCCGTACTGACCGATCGTCCGCTGCAGCGCGGCGTTCTGGTTGTGGAGGATGGATCGAAAATTGATCTGAAAGCGGCCGAGGGCAATTGGCTGACTGCTCCGCTCCCCATCACCAAAGATGGCTCGTACCACGTGGCAGCGCTGGATAGCGGCGATACGGTTCGCCTCAGTGATGACTACTTTATTGAAGCGAAGAAGGACGAGCCGCCTTCGGTTCGAATCCTCCGCCCTGGACACGATCCCCATGTAAGCCCGATTGAGGAAGTCCCCGTTACACTGGACGCCTCCGATGATTTCGGCGTGGAGGGACTCGAACTGCATTATTCGGTCAATGGGGGCGCCGAGCAGGTCGTACCGCTTTTGAAGAACAAGGACAGCAAAGAGGCGCAACGGACCACGACTCTTTACCTCGAAAAATTCAAGCTGCAGCCCGGCGACTTGATCAGCCTGTATGGAACCGCTCGCGATGCCAACGCCGTATCGCGCACCGAAATGATCTTCGCGCAAGCGGAGCCATTCGATTTCAAGTTCAGCCAATCCCAGCAGGCGGGCGGGATGGGCGGCATGGGTATGGGCGGGCAGGATGGTGATATCTCAGAGCGTCAGAAGCAGATCATCGCGGCTACCTGGAATGAATTGAAGGACGGGAATAAAACGCGGGCAGCCCTCCAGGAGGATGCGCGTTTCCTTTCGGATCTGCAAGGCAAGCTTGGCCAGCAAGCCAAGACGCTCGCCGAGCGGATGGGCAGCCGTGAGCTGTCTTCTCCCGGCTCGGAATTTGAAAACTTCTCGAAGATGATGACCCAGGCTTCAAGCGAAATGGACAACGCAGTAGGCCAGCTCAAGCCCGGCAAATGGCACGATGCTTTGTCGCCGGAGCAGCGAGCCTTACAATCGCTGCTGCGCGCCGAAGCAATCTTCCGGAACATTCAGGTTGCCTTTGGACAGAGCGGCGGCGGGACAGGAGGCAGCGGGGCGCAGCGCGATCTGGCCCGGATGTTCGATCTCGAACTCGACACCTCAAAGAACCAGTACGAAACCCAGCAGAGCGCTTCGCAATCGCAAGGCGATCAGCAGAAGGCCATTGATGACGCTTTCGAGCGCTTGCAAATGCTGGCTCGCAGGCAGCAGGAACTTGCTGCTCGGAACAACCAGCAGCAAGCTTTTGAGCAGCGCTGGCAAGAAGAGCAGTTGCGGCGTGAAGCCGAGGAATTGCGGCGTCAAATGGAGCAACTCTCAAGGAATTCGCAGGGACAGCAGCAATCGAAGTCATCGCAGCGGGGGCAGCAGAGCGCCTCGGCGGGCAGCCGCGGAGAAGCATCATCCAAACCGAACCAGGATTTAGCGCGCGCCATGCAGCAGTCACTCGATTCGCTTCGAAACGCCGAGGATGAAATGCGCAAGGCAGTTAGCCAGCACGATGCTTCCGCCCAGGAACGGGCAGCATCCCAACTGGCCGAAGCGCAACAGCTTCTGAATCGCGCGCTTCATCAGCAAGCAGGAACATCGGTTGCCGACATAGCCAATAAGGCCCAGCAGATTGCGGACGCGCAGCGCGATCTAGCAAATAAGCTCAAGCAAATGTATGGGCAATCCGGATTTAGAAGCAGGCCCGGCGAGGGGCAATCGACGTTGCCAGGCAGTGGCGAAATGCCGGAGATGAATGACCCGGACAACCCGCGATTTTATGGTTACCGGCGCAGGTTCTGGCAGCAGGAATTGGAGCCGAGGCGTCCCGCGACCGCTCAAGAGCGCGAACTGGCAGGTGAAAAGGAGAAGCTGGCGCAGCAATTGGATCAATTACAGCGGCAAATACAACAGCAGGGACAGAATCTTGCTGGTACGCAGCCGGATGCTTCTTCGAAAATGCGCAAGGCGCTTTCGGACGCAGAAGAAAAGGAACTGGCTTTGCGGATGCAGAAAAACGCCGAGTGGATGCGGCAAGGTTATGGAGATCGCAACCTGGGGATGGAAGATAACGTGACCGCGGGCCTTGACCAGCTTGCGCGCGAATTACGCGATACGCAAGCGGCGCTGAACGCTGGGCCTCCTGGCCAGGGCAAGGCCGATCAGAGAACAGAAGAAGCTTTATCACAGGTGCGTGGCCTGCGGCAAATGCTGGAGCAGGCCCAACGACAAGGGCAGCAGGGGCAACCAGGACAGCAGAACGGCCAGCAGCAATCGCAAGCGGACGGTCAGCAGGGCCAACAAGGGCAATACAACCCTCGGGGCGGAGGCAATCCCGGCATCGACCGGCGCGGGCTGAATGACGCGATCAGCCAGCTCTACGGGTACCGGCGGCAAATTGATCCCCGGGATCGTACGCTGTACAACTACATGGACGGCACTCTGGGGTATTTACGAGACCTGAACGCCAGTCCCGGCGTGCTTGACTCCGCGATCAGCCAGGATGCCGTCTCCAGCCTTGAGCGTCTGGAAATGGAATTGAGCCGCCGGGTTGGCCAACCAGCAGCCGAAGGCGCGCGCCTTGCGGCGCCGGAACCCTCCCCCGAAAAATACCGCGAGGCAGTTGCGGAATACTTCAAGAAACTCAGTCAGCCGAAATGAACGCTTAAAGGGCGATGGCGCGCAGTTAGCTACAGCTTTTGCGCACTCGCTTTCTCGGCGGACTACGAAAGAGCCTTGGCCCCGCAGCGATTTTGCAAACCGGAAAGATCGCGACGCCATCGGAAATGCACTGGTCAAGCGCATTCGAAATGGGGATGTGATGTCACGCGCGAGCACGCAACGGCTATTCCCGGCGGAGCGAAATGGCAGCATCAACGCGGCTCGCACCTACTGATGGAAGAAAAGCTGCTAAACCCGAAACTAACAGAAAGATAATGATGGCGGTGACGAGATTGCCTGGATCGTTCGGCTGCGTGCCATAGAGAAGGCTGCTCACCACGCGCGCTCCGGCCAGGACGGCTACAACTCCAATGGCAATACCAGCCAGAACATAGCTCAGGGCGTCTCGCAGCACTAGCCAGACGACCTGGCCTCGCCGGGCTCCAAGGGCCATGCGTATTCCGATCTCGCCGGTACGCCGCGTCACGGTGTAGGCCAGGATGCCGTAAAGCCCAATGGAAGTTAACAAGAGACCCAGGCTTCCAAAAAAAGATGGAAAGCAATGCCATCAGGCGCTCTCGACCGACCGAGTTGTCCACCTGCTCCTCCATGGTGTACGTCATGCCGAGAGGTACGTCCGGAGCCAATTTATGGAGCAGGGTAAGAAATACCGGATTGGGTGAAGGAGCGCCGGGACGCATTTTGAGAATGAATGTAAGTGAGGGCAATCCACTGCTGCTCACGGGCTGTGACCGGCATATTGCGTGTATGGAATATAAAGTTCCGGGGCGGCGGCTTCTCGAAGGCTCTGGTACTTCATGTTTTCGGCCACTCCCACGATTCGGATCAGGTGAGCCTGCAGCACGACATGCTGGCCAATTGGATTCTCTCCGGGGAAGAATCGCTGCGCGGCCGGTTGGCTGATGATTCCCACGCTTTCGGCGGTAGCGCTATCGCCTTCATTGAACTCGCGCCCTGAAAGCAGGCGAGTGCCATGACTTCAAAGAACCGCGGCCCGACCCAATTGATAAACGTGTCGCTCTCGTGCCGGGGCAGGTCAGGTTTGCCTGGAACGCGTAATGCTTCGTCCCCGCCAGGGAAAGTGAGCGGAACGTGCCATGCGAGGCTCGCCGCGCTCACGCCCGGCAAACCGTTGGCTCTTTCCAATATTCGGGTGTATAAGTTAGCTACGGCCGCTGCGGTCCCGGGCAATTTGTCTGTGTCAACGGCAATTAACGAGACGTCTTCCGGGTCGAACCCATAATCTACCGTGAGCAGGTGAAAAAGACTACCCACGAAAAGGCCAGCCGTGGCGACTAGAAGAACGGAAAGAGCGGTTTGAAATGTCAGTAACAAACGCCCAGATTGAAACCTTTCGCTTCCACGTAAGTTATGAGCAGACTCCTTCAATGAGGAAACAATGTCCACGCGCGTCGATCGCAAGGCGGGCACCAGCCCAAACAGAATTCCTGAAACAGACGCCACGCCAAATACGAAGATCACTATTCTCCAATCCAGCTGAACTTGCAGGTGAGTGAATTGACCAGGGCCATGGCGATCTGAGACAAACGCGATCAGAATCCGCGTGAGCCATAAGGCGCACAATGTTCCTGCCAGACCTCCAGCGAGAGAAAGCAACAAACCCTCTGTTAGAAGCTGCCGAACTATGCGAGCACGTCCGGCACCGACAGAAAGGCGTACGGCGATCTCGCGATGGCGCGCCGATGCCCTGGCAAGCAGGAGAACTGACATGTTCGCGCACGCAATGAGCAGGACCAAAGAAACCAAAGTCATGAGGATGAGCAATGGATCGGTGAATTGATAGCGGAGAAATGACCAGCCCTGTTCGCCCGAATCGCTTGTGAAAGTATAGGAGCGATAACGTGTCTTCAAGGCGGCGGACCAACTCGGAGGCGTAGTTTCCCGCAAGACCTCGCTGCTGATTGCCGCAAGCTGAGCGTTTGCCTGCGCTGCCGTCACGCCGGGCTTCATGCGTCCCATTAGAACCAATGCCCAACAACCGGGACTCGAGAGGCAACCTGGAATATATACTTTGTCCGCGAACGAGACCGGTATCCATACGTCAGGATGCGTTCCAAGCTCTGCGCCAAAAAAGTTCGGAGGCATTATGCCTACAACTGTGAAGCGGACTTGATCGAGTACGATGTTACTGCCAATAGCAGAGGGCGATCTTTGATACCGGCGGTTCCAAAGGCGGTCGCTAATCACTGCAACAGGACCGTCCTTGCCACCTGAGGGATGATCGTCTGCCTCTGTGAATATGCGGCCCCGTTCGGGAGGAACACCGAGCGTGGGGAAGTAGCTTCCACTTGCCAGTTCACCTTCAACGTGAATCATTTGATTGCCAGAAACCATTTGAAAGCGCTGAGTAGTCCAAGCGAATAATGAGGTGAATTGCTGACCGTGGGCTGCGAGCGACCGAAACATCGCGTAACTGAGGATAGGCTGCGGCCGCTCGGGCAA
>DATIMA010000008.1:0-28304 GCA_035475915.1 Bryobacteraceae bacterium | reverse complement strand
TGCCAGTCATCCTGGAAGAACGCGCCGAAGATGTTGGCGCGCTGGCCCCAGGTGCCGCCGTTTACGCCTCCGCCGATTTCAGCCGGCAGACCCAGCATGAAATCCGCTTCCGCAATCCCGCTGCCGCCGCCGGACGTGGCGAAAGGATTGGGACCCGCGGTGTACCGGCCATCAAAGGTAAACGTTCCTGCAAGACCGTTGTTGCCGGAGTAAAACGTGTTGATGCGGTCCCGCCAGCCTTGGAATCCGAGGTGCATCGTGTGAACGCCTTTGCTGATGGTCATGGTGTCCTCATACTGGATCACCGTATCGGCGAACAATTGGTACACATCGGAGTTGCCAATCGTATTGGCATTGCCGCCGTTGAAATTCATGGCCGGCAGAATGGTTGAGGGGACGCCGGGAAGCCCGACCGTCTGTGGGAAATCGCCCGTACCATTTACAGCCGCACCATTATTCACCCGGACGTAGTTCACGCCGACGCGCGCGTCGTTAACCACGGAGGGTGAAATGGTCCGCACCCAATCAAGCACCCCGTTGTGCGTAGGGTACGTGGCAAATGAGTTATAGAACAGGGGCATATTGTTCGTGCCGGGATTATCGATCAGGCTTTGCGAATAGCGCCCGAATATCCGGTCCTTATCGGAAGCGTTCCAGTCAATCCGGATGTCGCCCTGATCGCCATTAATGGCGCTGTGCGATGTGTACAGGTAATTGTTGATCAGCCCGGGGCTGGTCGGCAGCGGATAAACCGAAGAATTGACGATCTTCTGAGCTACCGGATCGAGCAAGTTCGCCGGAAGCTTGTTCCCCGCGAAGGGTACCCGGCTCCCATTCACGATCTGGTGAGGATTGTAGAGTTGAATCGGACTAGAGCCCTGCAGGAGCTCCGAGAAATCTCCGCTTCGTTCCTTGGCTGTGAACACGCTCGTAGCGCTGGTGCTGGTTGGCGTATCGAAGCGCTGTCCCTGATAATCAGCAAAAAAGAAAAGCTTATCGCGGATGATTCGGCCCCCGAGCGTCCCGCCGAATTCGTTCCAGCGCAACTTCGCCCTGGGCGAATCGGTGAAGTTATTCGACCAGGAATTGGCGTTCAACACGTCGTTGCGGAAAAACTCAAATAAATCGCCGTGAAACGAATTGGCTCCCGATTTGATTTGCGTGCTGACGATGGCGCCCATGAAATTGCCGAATTCAGCGGGTGCATTCTGCGTGATTTCGTTGAATTCCTGGATGGCGTCCACACTGGGCGCGTAGCCAACCAGGTTGTCAGAGACCTGATTATTATCCATGCCGTCCAAAATGAAATTGTTCGCCTGCTCCCGATTACCGTTGACATACGGACGCCCGCTGCTCGCTGTAGTTTGGCCGTTGGTGAAGCTAGAAGGATCGGGATGAACACTTCCGGCCGTCAGCAGAGTCAACTGCACATAGTTACGCGTTGCAAGGGGCAGTGTGGTATTCGTGCGCGAGTCGATGACTTGCCCAAGCTGCGTTGATTCCGTCTGCAATACCGGAGCGGCGCTGGACACCTCGACCGTAGTGGAAACGTTGCCCACTTGCAGCGCGAAATCGAGCTTGGCCACCTGGTTCAGTTGGAGCGTGATATTGGATTGGAGCGCAGTTTGAAATCCCGTATTCTCCACTTTCACGTTATATGTGCCGACTAACAGGTTCGGAATCGAGTAACGGCCGGCCGAATTGGTCGTCCCGCTGTATTGCGTGCCGCGCTGGGTATCCGTAGCGGTAACCTTCGCTCCGGTAATCGCCGCGCCGGAAGGATCCGTTACGGTCCCGTTAATTGTCGCCGTGACGGCTTGACCGCGGACCAGCGCGGGACTTCCTGTAAAACCAATTATTCCGAGCGCGAGCGCTACGCACACACTCAGCAAATATTTCCAAGTTCTTGAGACCTGCCCCATTGCTAAACCTCCTGCCAACCGAATTTGCCTGCGTGAGCAGACGATGGCCAGCGCTACTAGTCAAATGTTAGTGCGATTGTAGAGTCGAATCGAAGGCTTGTCAAGAAAAAAGAAACCAGAAGAAAGTAAAGGTAAGGAAAGTACCAGTATGTAAGATCTCTGGCGTTTTCGAGTGGCCAATCCGGCTTTTATGCCAGAATCACTTCGATACCGCGCCCCCGCAGCTTCTCGATATCGGCAGACGGCGCGTTTGTGTCGGTAATGACGCGTTGCACCGACCGGAAATCCGAGATCAGCGACAGGCTGCGGTGCCCGAACTTGCTGGAATCCGCAAGTACCGTGACTTGCGCGGCGGATTCCATCATGCGCCGGTTCAGTTGGGCTTCGATAATGTCGAGCGTAGTCAGCCCTACCTCGACATCCAGCCCTACCGTGCTCAGGAAACAATGATCCGCATGCAAGGAGTGCATCATCTGCTCCGCATGCGGTCCCACGAACGCGCTGGAAGGATGCCGCAGAAACCCGCCCAGCATCACCAACGAAAGCTTGGGCAAATCCGCAAGCTGCACAGCGATATTCAAGGCGTAGGTAATGACGGTAATGTTATCCGGACAATTGCGCCGGATCTGGTCGGCCAGAGCAGCCAAAGTGGAACCGGTGCAGAGACTCACCGTCTGCAGCGGGCGGATCAACTGCACCGCAGCTTCGGCAATCCGCATCTTTTCGTCATGGTGCATGCCTTCGCGCACCTTTAGCGGATGTTCGGGAGCCGCGGTCAGCGGCCGAATCCCGCCCCCGTGTGAGCGCACCAGCACGCCGCTTTCGGATAGCGCGTCCAGGTCGCCGCGCGCCGTCACGGCCGAAATCCCGAAGCGCTTCACCAGTTCGTCTACCGTAACGCGTCCATTCTGGCCTAGTACGCCCAGAATCTCGCGGCGGCGCTCCTCGGCAAGGAGCCGGTTGGGCTTTTGTTTAGGCATTATCCGTTGTCAAACTCATCGTCTGAGAACAAACCGTAAAGCTCTCGCTGCGACTGTGGATATCTTACATTAGCTTTCAGAAAAAGCAAGACCCGTTGTTGAATCCTGTCGTTTTCTTTCCTTTTGAGAGTCGCGATGCCGCTCCCCTGACCTGTCGCGGTTCTGTACAAACCCGCTGACAGCACTGAACCGCGCGCCAGCAAGGGTCTCAGCTTAGCGATAATGAAGACTCGAAGCTCAGAGTGAGGTAGCAATGGCCAGCACAACTGCTCCCGCCGGGAGTCTGCCCGCGAGTCCGCGCGTCCAGTCGAATACCGCCGAACGAACTTCGCGCATTCCCTGGTACATCTGGTGCGCCGTGCTAGCCGTGACTTCGGCCACTATCGGTGCGCATTGGGATATCTCTTGGCATAGCTCCATCGGCCGCGATACCTTCTGGACGCCGGCCCACATGGCCATCTATCTGTGCGGCCTGTTGGCGGGCGTGGCGTTCGGGTACCTGATCCTGAATACGACTTTTTCGAAATCATCGCCACTGGCCGCCGCATCGGTGCACATCTGGGGCTTTCGCGCCCCGCTCGGTGCGTTCATTGCCTCCTGGGGCGGCATCGCCATGCTGACTTCCGCGCCGTTCGACAACTGGTGGCACGATGCTTATGGCCTCGACGTGAAAATTGTGAGCCCTCCTCATATCCTGCTGTTCATCGGCGTATATGGCGTAATTGTGGGCACGCTGGTGTTGATCGCGGGACACATGAATCGAGCCGGCGCCAAGGGTCGGCAGGCAGCGCGCTGGTTATTCCTATACGGCAGCGGAATCATGCTTGTGATGGCGATGATCATCTTGATGGAATACACGGAGCGGTCCGCACTCCACACGTCTTTGCCGTATATTCTGGTATGCGCGTTCACGCCAGTTGTGCTGGCGGTCGGCTCGCGCGCGACGGGTGTGCGCTTCGCCGCCACGTCTATCGCAGGATTCTACATGCTGTTCCTGATCGGGTTGATCCTGGTGCTGCCGCTATTTCCGGCTGAGCCCAAACTCGGTCCCGTCTATCAGCACGTAACCCAATTCATTCCGCCCGAATTTCCCCTACTGCTGATTGTGCCTGCCCTTGCCATGGACCTGCTGTGGAATCGGGCGCGCAATTGGAACGCCTGGAAAACCGCGGCGGTCAGCGCAATCCTTTATGTTGGCCTGCTGGTGGCGGTCGAATGGCCGTTCGCCAGTTTCCTGATGTCGCCGGCGGCCCGCAACCGCTTTTTCGGAACCATGTATCTCTGGTACGGCTTGCCGCCTACCAGCTTTCTCGCCCGCAATCTGTTCTTGCCGTTTGAAACATCGACCCAATTCTGGTACGAGATCGCAATCGCTTTACTGCTTTGCTTCGTTGCCATCCGCTGGGGCCTCTCGCGTGGTGACTGGATGCGTAAGATTGTCCGCTGACGAGCACAACCATGCGATTGCTGAAGACAACGCTCGTCTTGGCCGCACTTGCGATCACGGCTCAGGCTCACGTAGGCAGCCCCGACATTTATCTCGACGGCAAAGCGGGACCCTACCAGCTCTTCGTTACCATTCGCCCGCCGGCAGTGATTCCAGGAGTGGCGCAGATTGAGATCCGTTCGCAGACTCCGGGCGTGCGCGAAATCCACGCCGTCCCACTTCCCATGGCGGGACCTGGAGCCAGGTTTGCCCCGGTACCGGACACTCTAAAGAGGTCGCCGCAGGACCCGCAGTTCTTTACCGGCTCGTTATGGATGATGGCGACCGGCTCGTGGGAGGTGCGGCTTACGGCAGATGGGCCCCTTGGCAAGGGCATACTGTCCGTCCCGGTCCCTTCGGCAGCCTTGACTACTCGGAAAATGCAGCGCGGCCTCGGCGTTCTGCTCAGCCTGCTCGGCCTGTTTCTAGCAGTCGGCGTGGTAGCGATGGCGGGCGCTGCCGTTCGCGAAGCGAAAGCGCCTCCTGGAACTGCTCCGAATCCCGATGCCAGGCGTCGCGGACGCATCGCCATGTCGATCGCATTCTTTATCGCAATTGCCGCGGTTTGGGGCGGCAACGCGTGGTGGAATAGCGAAGCAACGGGATATGGGCAGAGAGTTTATAAGCCTCTACAGATGAAGGCGGGCCTGGATGGCTCCGGAATGCTTGCATTGAACCTGGCTGATCCGGGTTGGCTGAAACCACCACCCGGACGCATTGCGCTTTTCACCCGCAAGATGGATGACCTCGTGCCCGATCACGATCACCTCATGCATCTTTACGCTATCCGCCAGCCTGGTCTCGATGTCGTTTACCATCTCCATCCTGACCTGGCTGAAACCGGCATCTTTCACCTGAAGTTGCCGGCGATGCAGCCCGGCACTTACAAGCTCTACGCCGATATCGTGCATGCGACAGGTTTTCCGGAAACGCTCGTTACCACGCTTGACGTGCCGGCTCTCCCAGGCAGGCCCCTTGCCGGCGATGATGCGTCGGGCTCCGCTCCGCCGTGGAACCAGTCGCCCGCGACAAGCACGGCATTCGCACTGCCCGATGGCTACCGGATGGAGTGGCTGCGGCCGCAAATCCTGCGGTCGAAGGAGCCGGTGCTATATCGATTTCGGCTGACCGATGCGGCCGGTCGCGCTCCGCACGATATGGCGCTTTACATGGGAATGCTGGGCCACGCCGCCTTTGTGAAGACAGATGGGACGGTGTTTGCACATGTTCACCCGGAAGGCTCCGTTTCCATGGCTGCTTTGGCGCTCGCGCAGGCGCAAAGCGGTATGGATATGCCCGGAATGGATCACGCCACTCTCGCGCCGGGCATCCTTCCCAACGAAGTGAGTTTTCCGTACGGGTTTCCGGCGTCCGGCCGGTATCGCATATTCGTTCAAATGAAGCACGGCACAACCATTGAGACCGGCATTTTCGATGCTTCGGTGAAATAGAGCGGAATTGTCACCCCTCGCGCAGCAGGGCAACGACGTCGTCAACGGTGATTACTCCGATTAGCCGTCCATGCTCATCCACAACAGGCAAGGTGAGCAGATTGTATTTATCGAACATCTCTGCGATGCGATTCTGCTTCTCCAAGGCATGCACCCACAGCAAAGGATCGGATGCAAGATCCTTAAGAGGCGTCTCGCCGTGAGCGAACAATAATTTCGCGAGCGGAACGCTGAAGCGAAGATGATGATCGCCATCCACAAGGAAGATGGTGTGCAGATTTTCAAGTGCCTCTTCGTCTTTGCGGAGTTCCTGCATGGCTTCCGCCACAGTTGAGTTCTCGGGCAGTGCGAGATAGCCGGTATCCATAATGCCGCCGGCCGTGTCGTTGCGGAATTCGAGCAGTTCCTCCACCTCTTCCTTGTCCTCGGGCTGCATTTCGTCTAGAATTTCTTCGGAACGCGCTTCTTCGAGTTCGTTAAGAAGATCCGCGGCTTCCGACGGCTCCATCTCTTCCAAAATCTCCGCGGCTTTATCGGCTTCGAGGGATTCGATGATGCGGGTCTGGAGGTCGGGTTCTACCTCGCTCAGCAGTTCCGCCGCGGTCTCGCTATCCATCGTGTTGAAAATGGCCGCGCGGTCTTCATGTCCCAGATTTTCGACAATATCGGCCAGGTCCGCCGGGTGCATATTCTCAAGCAGCCGGTTCGAGATGTTTAAGCGCACGCGGCGCTGTGGATCGGCTTCCAGAATGTTGCAGAATTCCCAGCGGATAGAGTGCATGGGAATGCGCTTTTGCAGGTTCCGGACGGTTGCCGGAGAAAGAATGCCGCGGAGCAGCCGCCTGACAATCGAACGCACCCCAATATCGACTTCCAGGATGTGCAGGACCTCGCTGCCGTTTTCATGCTCCTTCAGGAAGGTAATGTCGTTGACCCGCACCACTTTCCGGCCCTGCGCATCGATAATCTGCTGATCGAGCAGATCGCGAACCATGCGCAGCATGTATTCGTCGGAGTGATAGGGCGTCAGGCGTTCGTCTTTAAGCTGGATGCCATCGGTGCCGATACTTTGGATCTGGTCATAGCGGATGCTCAACCACGCGGGGCCGGCCCCGACAAGGTAGCGGTCCAGCCGGACAGGGTCGATCAGTGGTACAAGCGCGGCATCGCGGAATGTCCCGATCCGGCGGCCCTTCAGATCGTACACTTTGACGCCTAGCAGTTCCGAGAGGTAGAGAATCTCTTCCGCCATACATATAGAAACCAGCGCCTCTGGCTGCCGCGCCGTGTGCCCTCTTTGAGAATAACCGGACTTGTGGCGGCACTACATCGGAGCGGCGAATCGGCGGCGCACCCGGCGTACTACACTCAAGGTTTCCCGCAGCCGTTGCAAAAAGCTCTTTGTGGTGAACAGTGAAAGAAAGATCGCGAAAGCAGCCCCCTGCACGGCTAAGCTGACGGTAAAGCAGTTTTTTGCCCGCGGTGGGATTCTTTCGCGTGCCCATCCGAATTATGAATATCGTCCAGGACAACTGGAGATGGCCGAGGCGGTTGCCGAGGCATTGGCCGACCGCCGCCACCTGATCGTCGAAGCCGGAACCGGGACCGGGAAAACGCTTGCGTATCTGGTCCCGTCAATCTTATCGGGCAAGAGGATTGTCATTTCGACCGGCACCAAGAATCTGCAGGAGCAGCTTTTCTTTAAGGACATCCCGTTTCTCCAAACGCTGTTCGAACGTCCTCTGTCGGTCTGTTATATGAAGGGCCGCATGAATTACCTTTGCCGGCAAAAGGTGTACGACGCTGAGCGGGAACCTGTCTTGACCGGCATGGCGGAGAATCGCGAATTCGAAATCATCCGGCAATGGGAAAAGACGACTCAGGCGGGCGATCGCAGCGAACTCCGCGGCGTTTCCGAACACAGCGCGCTCTGGTGGAAGCTGGACGCGCGCAGCGATTATTGCGCGGGACAGAAATGCAAGCAGTTCGACCGCTGCTTCATCACCGAGATGCACCGGCGCGCCGCGCAGAGCGACATCATCATTGTGAACCACCATCTCTTCTTCGCGGACCTGGGGATGCGGGATCAGGCGCTTGGCGCCATCCTGCCGGATTACTCGGCCGCGATCTTCGACGAAGCGCATGAGATGGAAGATATCGCGGGCCAGTATTTCGGCATAAGCGTCAGCAATCTGCAGATTCAGGAGCTGCTGAAGGACACCTCAGCGGTATCGCGGAAGAAGCTGTTTGCCGGCCCGGAACTGGATCGCGCGCTGATTCATATCGGCGACCGGACTGAGGGTTTCTTCGCGCTCTTTCCGCAAGAGGGCCGGCAGGGTTTTCGCGATCAGGAAAATTTTCTGGCGAGCAATTCCGACCTGTACGGTGAACTGCTGTTTGCCTTGGACGCGCTTTGTGCCCGGCTCGAGTTGGTGCAAGGCGCAGTGGAAGATATCCTGCCGCTGGTCCGCCGCGCGAAGCTCATCCAGCAAGGCTTGCGTTTCTGGATGGAAAGCGGCGACGCGAGTTTTGTTTACTGGGTAGAACGGCGGGGCCGCGGCCTTTACCTGCAGGCGACTCCGATCGATGTTGCCCAGGCGCTGCGCGCGCGCCTGTTCGATCGCGTGGAATCGGTCATTATGACGTCCGCAACGCTTACCGTGGCAGGCAGCTTCGATTACTGTCAGGGACGTGTGGGACTGGAGAACGCGCGCACGCTTCATGTAGACAGCCCGTTCGATTACGGCAAGCAAGTCTTGCTTTATGTGCCGCCGCATCTGCCTGACCCGCGGCAGCAGGACTTCACCAGCCGTGCTGCCGGCGAGATTGAGCGAGTTCTCGAAGCTTCGCGCGGACGCGCCTTCGTTCTGTTTACCAGTTATCAGCAGATGCGCCAGGTCTATGAGCTGCTGAAAAAGAGGCTGGACTACCCGTTGATGCTGCAAGGAGACGGCCCAAGGACAGCGATGATTGAGGCGTTTCGCTCCACCCCAGGCGCGGTGCTGTTCGGAACTTCGAGTTTCTGGCAGGGTGTAGATGTGCAAGGCGAGCAGTTGAGCTGCGTCATTGTGGACCGGCTGCCGTTCGCGGTTCCGACCGATCCAGTTGTGGCAGCCCGGACGGAAGCGGTCCGGCAGAGCGGCGGAAATGCCTTTTACGATTATCAGATTCCCCAGGCAGCGCTCGCGCTGAAACAGGGTTTCGGAAGGCTGATTCGCGGAACTGCCGATCGGGGCGTCCTGGTCCTGCTGGATAATAGGATTATCAAGCTGCCGTACGGACGCGTGTTTTTTGAAAGCCTGCCGCCGTACCGCTTCACCAGGGAACTGAAGGACATTCAAGAATTCTTCGATGTTTGAGATCTGCGTAGAACACACCTTCGCGGCTGGGCATGCGCTCCGCAATTATCACGGCAAGTGTGAGAACGTGCACGGGCACAACTATCGCGTCCAGGTGGCGGTGGCAGGCGCGGAACTGGACGACAATGGTTTACTATTCGATTTTTCCGAATTGAAGCGGATGCTGCGCACGACCAGCGAATACCTGGATCACCGGTTCATCAACGACCTGAAACCGTTCGACCAGATCAACCCGTCCGCGGAAAACCTTGCGAAGTTCTTCTACGATGAACTGAAGAGCGGCTTGCAGCCGGCCTCTATTTCGTTCGTCCGGGTCTGGGAAACCGATACCTCGTATGCGGTGTACCGGCCCTAATCTGTTCGTTTGCTCCTGATTGAGTGTTATCGTCCGAAAAACGCCGCGTTGCGCTGCGCAAAATCGGCCCATTTATCGGGCAGATCGTCGAGCGCGAAAATTGCGGAAACGGGGCAAACCGGCACGCACGCGCCGCAATCGATGCATTCCACCGGATCGATGTATAGCATTTCTTCGCCTTCGAACTTCTCTTCATCTTTCTTTGGATGAATGCAATCGACAGGGCAGGCATCTACACAGGCGGTATCTTTGGTTCCGATGCAGGGTTCGGCAATTACGTAAGCCATTCTATATTCCGGTGAGTATCTAAACCTTAAATTCTAGGATTAGCATACCCGTCCATCGAGTGACAAAGACGGTTCAGCGAGTGGTCGCATTCGCGCTTTGAATGTCGGAGAGGGGATGAAATCCGGGCGCTCCGGAGCAGCCCGGTAGAATGGCGGGTGATGATTCCAAAGGTGCGTAAAGCGGTATTTCCAGCCGCCGGGCTGGGGACAAGGTTCCTTCCGGCGACCAAGGCCCAGCCGAAGGAAATGCTCCCCATCGTGGACAAGCCTCTCATTCAGTACGGAGTGGAAGAGGCCATGCATTCGGGCATCCAGAACATCATTATCGTTACGGGCCGCGGAAAATCATCCATCGAAGATCACTTCGACGTGAGCTTCGAACTGGAGCAGTTGCTTGAATCGAAGCAGAAGACGGAGCTGCTTTCGATGGTGCGGGCGATCTCGGACATGATCGACGTATCCTATGTTCGGCAGAAAGAGGCGCTGGGTCTGGGCCATGCTGTGCTCCGGGCGAAGGAACTCGTCGGCAATGAACCGTTTACGGTTGTCTTGTCGGACGATATCATCGCTTCCGAAGTGCCGTGCATCCGTCAACTGCTGGATGTGTATGAATATTACGGCGCGTCGGTCGTGGCGCTGGTGGAGGTGCCGAAAGACCAGATCTCAGCCTACGGAGTAGTGGATGCGGAACTGGTCAGCGACAATGGCCGTGAGGGCCGGTTGTACCGGGTTCGCAACATGGTGGAAAAGCCCAAGCCGGCAGATGCGCCATCCAACCTCGCGATTATAGGCAGGTATGTCCTGACGCCTGAAATTTTCCAGTGCATCGAATCGATTGAGCCAGGCCGCGGTGGCGAGATACAGCTCACCGACGCCCTGAAATACATGTTGCGAAACCGGCCCATTTACGGCCTGAAATTTGAAGGAACGCGCTACGATGCCGGCGACAAGCTCGGATTCCTTAAGGCTACAGTGGAATTTGCTCTGTCCCGGCACGATCTCGGCGATCCGTTCCGCGACTATCTGAAGAATTTGTGCATCCAGTAGGAATGAAGTTGCTCCGCGGCATCGCGGCTCTGTTATTGCTGAGCCCTCTTTCAATTTGGGCGCAGAGCTCGATACCGCCGAGCTACGGTCAGCCCGCGACACCGAAAGTTGTCGCCTACGTACAAATGGCGCTCCAGCGTGGCGATCTGCAGTCGGCCGAAGCGATGGTCGCGCAATACCGCAAGCTGTACGGCGATACGCCCGAAGCGTTGGAAGCGTTCTCCTGGCTGGCTCGTGGGGAGTTGATAGCCGGACATCCGGAACAGGCATTAAAAGATGCCGAAGAGATTGAGAGCATCTCGCGCGCATCGCTTGCTACCCGAAAGCTGGACGCGGAACCGCACCTGCCGCTGGCTCTGGGCGCAGCATACGAAGTGCAAGCCGAAGCGCTCTATGCAACCCACAAACGGGCCGAAGCATTGCAGGTTCTCCAGGCTGCGCTCAAGAAATGGCAGGGGACCTCGCTAGTTGACCGCCTGCAAAAGAACATTAATCTGATGACGCTGCAGGGCAAGCCGATGCCGGCGCTGCTCAGTCCGGAGTGGATCGGCAGGAGACCGCAGCCGGCCAGCGCCTTGCGCGGGAAGGTGCTGCTGCTCTTTTTCTGGGCCCACTGGTGCTCCGACTGCAAAGCCGAGGAGCCGGTCATCGCCAAACTGGCGGCCGAGCTTGCGCCGAAAGGATTGGTTGTGATTGCGCCTACCCGCCTGTACGGCTACACGGCCCAGGAGGAGCACGCGCCGCCCGCGATCGAGATGCCCTTCATTGAGAAGGTGTATCAGAAGTATTACTCGAATATTCCGAATGCGCAGGTTCCTGTGGATACCGGAAATTTTCGGCGCTTCGGAGCGAGCACCACGCCCACTATCGTGCTGGTTGACCGCCACGGAATCGTCAGACTCTACAATCCTGGAGTCATGGACGAAGTGGCGCTCCGTTCGGCCATTGAGCCGCTGCTCTCTGATCAAGCCCCATTCAGGGCGTCCCGCTGAAGAGTGGTGAGCCCGCGCCTCTCAGCGAGGCGAAGAGTCCGTGCCGAAGGTAGCGTCCTAAAGATTGCGTTGATGGTTTAGTTTCCGACAACCGCGTCGCAAGCATCAGTAGTTAACGAGGGCATACTGGCGCAGATCTCACGCACTTTCACTCACGACTAGACAGCGCGAATCCTTTGCCGCTGCTACTGGCGTGCGCGGCCGATAAAAGAAGCGATAAAACCCCTTGACAGCCGCCCGAACCCGTTGTATTTTACCAATAGGTTAAATACACGTGCCTTCCGATCATCTGAGTACAACGTTTGCGGCGCTCGCGGACCCCACGCGCCGCGCGATTCTCGCCCGGCTGGCATCAGGCGAAACTTCCGTCACAGAGCTGGCCGAACCCTTTGAAATCAGCCTGCCTGGGATCTCCAAGCACTTGAAGGTGCTTGAAAGGGCAGGTCTGATTGTGCGCAGCCGCGAAGCTCAGTGGCGGCCCTGCCAACTGGAACCTCGACCGCTCAAAGAAGCGGCCGATTGGCTCGAATACTACCGCCGGTTCTGGGAAGAGAGCTTCGATCGCCTGGACGAATATCTACACGAGCTGAAAGAGAAGGAAAAGAAACATGTCGGCCCGCTCCCCAGTAAGCGGGTGCGGCGCGAAAGGGTGAGACCGTGAGCGAAGCTCCCTTTACCTCCAGAGCGGAGTTGGTAATCAAGCGCACCTTCGATGCGCCGCGCAGGCTGGTATTCAAGGTGTGGACCGATCCAAAACATTTGGCGCAGTGGTGGGGTCCTCGGGGCTTCACGACCGAAGTTCACGAGATGGATGTAAGGGCCGGTGGAGTTTGGCGCTACTCAATGCATGGGCCGGATGGACGGGACTATCCATTCGATGGTGTGTACGTTGAGGTCGTCGAACCGGAACGGCTCGTTTTTGACGGCTCGATCCACGAATCGCCCGACCAGCGAGTGTGGACCGAAGTGACGTTCGCCGATCAGCGAGAAAAGACCGAAGTTACCGTGCGCCAGTTGTTCTCATTCGAGTCTGATGCGACGCGCGGCGCTTCGACTGGCTGGAATCAGCAGCTTGACCGGCTGCAAGAATTCTTAGTGAATTTTTGAACATTCAGGAAGCGACGGGAGTGTATATGAACACGGTTCAATCCAAAGATGGCACAACGATCGCATTCGACCGGTCAGGGGCGGGCCCCGCTCTTGTGCTGGTGGACGGCGCGCTCTGCCATAGAAGGTTCGGACCGATGCGTTCCATGGCCAAGCTCCTGAAGCCGCATTTCACTGTGTTTACTTTTGATCGCCGCGGGCGAGGGGAGAGCACGAACACCACGCCGTATTCGGTTGATCGTGAAGTCGAGGATATCGCGGCCCTCGTCCAAGAGGCGGGCGGGTCGGCCTATGTGTTTGGCACCTCTTCCGGTGCCGCTCTCGCTCTTGAAGCAGCGGCTCGTCTCAATAGCATAAAGAAACTTGCGCTGTATGAGGCGCCCTTCTTTTTCGATGAAGCCCATCCCCCGCGGCCGGACGATTATCTTGCCAAAATGACCGCTCTGATTGAGGTGGATCGGCGGGCCGATGCGCTCAAGCTGTTCATGAGAACTGTTGGCACGCCGGCGATCTTCGTTAATTTGATGCGGTTCACGCCTATATGGCCCAAGTTGAAACGAGTGGCGCATACGCTCCCCTATGATCTGACGATCCTGTCAGACACGCGAGCGGGCCGGCCGCTTTCACGCGAGCGGTGGGCCTCTGTGACCATGCCCGTGCTCGCGGCAGTCGGGGGTAAAAGCCCCCTGTGGTGGCAAAAGGCAATGAGGGAACTTTCAGATGTGCTCCCGAACGCGCAGCATCTGATGCTGCCAGGCCAGACACATATGGTCAAGGCATCGGTGCTGGTGCCGGTTCTTGTCAATTTCTTTGCGAATTCAATAAATGGCCGTAGCAACGTATTGACGTATCAGGTTAGCCGTAACTGAGAAAAGAGGAATCACATGCAATCGACTGTTGAATCCGCTTCCGTTTCGAAAAGCGCCCGATGGACGGGAATCATTCTAAGTGCGGTTGCTGTTTTGTTCATGCTTTTCGACGCGTTCACGAAACTCATCAAGGCACAACAAGTGATCGAAGCCACGGTTCGAATCGGATTTCCTGAGAACACAATCGTGCTCATTGGAGCCACCTTGCTCGTCTGCACAGTGCTCTATGTGATTCCAAGGACATCGATCCTCGGTGCCATTCTGCTGACGGCCTATTTTGGGGGTGCAACCGCCGCCAATGTTCGCGCAGATAGCCCGGCATTTAATACGAGTTTTCCTGTCATTTTCGGGATTCTCGTTTGGCTGGGACTATTTTTACGCGAGAGCCGTTTGCGAGCGCTTATCCCATTGCGGACGTGACCGTGGGCGCTATGGTCAGTAGCCGATGTTTTCATCTTCGGCACGAGCAACTCCTTGCATCGCGCACACTCGTGGAGGATGCAGCCCGACCGGTTTCTCGCAGCGGCGCGCTAGCACCAGCGTTACATCGTCCGCGGGCGGCGCTCCCTGGGTAAAGGACAGCAGTTCAGCCTTTATTGCTTCAACAAGGCTCGCGGAGCAGTCGTTTTGCTTTCTCTGCACGACAGTGATGAGCCGCTGTTCACCGAATTCTTGATCCGTATCTGGCCTGCAAGCCTCAGTCACGCCATCGCTGTACAGAATGAGGACATCGCCCCGTTCGAGCCGGAGACTGCTCTCCTCAAACAGGCCATCTCGCTTAATGCCGAGTGGGAGGCCCGTAGCGCCGAGCGCCTCGACTCGACCGTTCGCGTGAAGCAATAGCGGAGCGTTGTGCCCGGCATTGCAATACGCCAGCTCACTGCTCGCGGGATCGAACACGGCGGCAAAAAATGTCATGAAGCAATTGTCCGGACAGTTCGCCGCAATGCTGCGATTCAGTCGGCAAACCTTTGCGGCAAGCCGATCCGGGTCTTCGAACAGCACTTGAACACGCGCCTGCAAGCTGGACATCAGCAGCGCCGCTCCAAGTCCCTTCCCGGACACATCGGCGATCAGCAGCGCCACACGCCCATCCGGATACGGAAGAAAATCGTAGTAATCTCCTCCAACCGTGCGGCATGGAGCGTTATAGCCTGCCAGGTCGAGGCCCGCGATCTCGGGAGCCCGCGCGGGTAGCAGCCCGCGCTGAATGCTCGCAGCTTGCTCGATCTCTTGCTCCAACAGCTTTCTCGCTTGCTCTTGCTCCAGCAGCCGGGCGTGCTCGATGCGAATGGCAGCGATATTTGCCATGACTGTCACCAGGTTCAGGTCTTCAGACGTAAACTCGCGAATTAGATGGGGCGAATCGAGATACAGAAATCCGATCACTCGTTCATCCGTTTGCAGCGGAACCGCTACGATGCTTCCGATTTCCTGATCCACGACGGCCGGCTGGCTTGCGAAATCCCGATCCAGCCGGGCGTCGCGGACCAACAGCGATTTCCCCTGCTGCATCACGAGGTCGCGCACGGCCGTGCTAATCCGAAGGCTCTCGCCGCGAATAGCACGGCTCTTGAGCTCCCCTCCTTTCTCGCGCGTCATTACGACGCCGCGCGACGCTCTTACGGCCTCCAACGAAAGGTCGAGGACCAATTCACAGAGCTTCCCGAGCCCGCCAGTTCCCGCCAGTTCCCGCCCGGCTTGCAAGAGCGCTTTCAGATGGGCGCCCTCCAGGGCAGGACGACCCGATTCGGCCTCCAGCACGGCTTCTAGCCGGTCGAGTCTGTCCTGCCAGGTGGCTTCTAGAGCAGATTTCAGGTCAACCGATACTGTCGGCGCAACGCTCTCCCCCCTCTGCTCTACGAAGGTGATCTGGCCTGGCTCGACATCTGTCAACTCGTTTCCCTGGCTGAGGACTGCCATGCAACGAGCGTAACGGAAAATTTTGCGCCTCGTTACGCCAATTTGCCTTACCACGTTTACCTGGAGCAACGCCGGAGTCGAGACCAATTTCCTGCTCATTGCGGTTAAGCCGGGTTCTCGGAAACTTGACCAGCAACACGCGAGAAACTTCATGAGACCGGCCTAGTTACGCCCCCGCTTCAAAGAGAAATAAGCTTCAACGCAACTTTAGGACACCACCGAGGCCAGGACGTCAAACTTAGCTACGCGATAATCTCTAACATGCAGTTTCGAATCACATTGATACTGGCGCTGCTGGCCTTGGTCGCGCCGATGGTGGCGAGCAGCCCGGAAACCACGATCAGAGTCGTTGTGAAGAACCAGTACGAGAAGCCGGTCGAAAATGCCGCCGTGATTCTGGACTTTCTGGGTTCGCACCAGATTATGAAGCTCGGCAAACGTAAACCGATTCATTGGGAAGTGAAAACCAACCAGGAGGGGGTCGCCCACTTTCCGCCGGTGCCGGAGGGGACGGTACAGTTGCAGGTGATCAACAGCCGTTATCAGACCTATGGCAAAAAGATGGACGTTGCCGGCGAAGAAAAGACGGTCGAAATCACCTTGAATCCGCCGCAGAAGCAGTACAGCGCACACCCACCATTGAAACCGGCGGGTGCGCCGAAATAAAGGTTATTGGCCCCGGCTCAACAGCTCTTTCGCGTGGAGAATCACATCCATTACGGCCTCGTCCCCTGGCAGAGTGTTGATCATCAGGTGATAGATCTCGCGGTAGGGCCAGGCCAGGCCGTAATACTTACGGACAAATGCCGCCCGATCCCGATCCACACGCTCCAGTAGATCTTCGGTTTCTTCCCGGCTCTTTCCGGTGGCCATAGTACGGCGGAGCTTTTCATTGTAAGGCGCATAAAGAAACGTGCGTAATGTATCCGCGCGGTCGCGAAGGAACCACGGAGAACCCCGGCCCACGATGATACACGGTCCGCGGCTCACAACCTCCTTTACAACTTTTTCGAAAAGCTCCGCCAGGTGTTCTGCATCCAGTAGTTCAATCCCGCCGCCCGTGTAATGCTCTTCATAACTGCCGCGCATGAAGACTTTTACCAGGCCATAGAAGGCGGGATCGGGTTTCTCTTCACGCTGCTCCACCGAGCGCACATCACACTTCAACCGCCGGGCTATCTCACAGGTAATCTCGCGATCCCACAGTGCCCAGCCGAGCCGGCCTGCCAATGCCTTCGCAATTCCAGCCGCTCCGCAACCGTATTCTCGCTCGATGGTGATGATATTGATCACAACAGCATGTCACCCCAGGCTCGCCGGCCATGGCTCCGGAACACCCAGCAGGGCTAGGGCAGCGCCGAGCAGGGCCATATTCTTGCTGAAGTGAATCATATCGTTCGTTTCCTGGCCAGGTTCCTGATTCCAGAAATCGTGCATCATCGGAGATACGGACGCAAGAAAGCTAATCAGCGCCGCAGCCCCTATCTTCGGTTTCAGCCCGAGTATCATGCTGACGCCTCCCACGGCGAGAAGAACCCCGGAGGCGACCACGGCCTGCTCCGGCTCCGGTATGCCTTTCGCGGCAGCATATTGGGCCATTCCTTTGCGCTGCTTAAAATGATTGATGGCATTGTATAGAAAAAAACCGCCAAACGCCAGCCGGCCGAGTAAAAACGCTGCTCTCATCCAAATCTCTCCTTGCGCCCTTGAATGCACCTCGGGCGTCAATTGGATTCCGTGGGAGCGGAGAGCGTTACAGCCTCTCCCTACTTTCCTGGCAGGCTAGACTACTTGCTGATGAAACTCAAGCCCGTCCGCCGCTCAATTGGCCTTTTGCTGCTGTTTGATGGAGTCGCGGCGTTTCTCGCCCCTAGCGAATATCCTCGCCGATTCGAGTTTGGACCGCCGCTCATCGACGATATTCTGGAATATTTCGCTGAAAATCCGGATCTGACCCGCAAGTTCTCTCTCGCGGAAATTGCGCTCGGCCTGTGGCTAACATTTCGATAACCGGGAATTACCGATGATCGCGATCGAAATATCTTCATTTGGGCCGCCGGACGTTTTGAAGCCGGTTGAGCGCCCCGAGCCGATACCAGGCGACGGCGAACTAGTCATTCGTGTCCAAGCCGCGGGTGTTTCACGCGCGGACATCATGCAGCGTCAAGGCAAATATCCGCCGCCGCCCGGCGCGTCGGACATCCCAGGTCTCGACGTGGCTGGAACAGTTCACTCCGCCGGTTCGGGCGTGAACGCGTTCCGGCCGGGCCATCCCGTGTGCGCAATCGTCGCCGGCGGAGGCTATGCTGAATTCTGCGCCGCGCCGGCTTTGCAGGTCTTGCCTATCCCCGAAGGGTGGACCGCGCAGGAAGCGGCGGCACTGCCCGAAAATTTCTTCACTGTTTTCGATAACCTGATTACCCGGGCATCCCTGACGCGGGGTGAAACGGTCTTAATCCATGGCGGCACAAGCGGCATCGGCAGCGCGGCCATCATGCTGGCTCGCGCTTGGGGCGCGACCGTCATCACGACGGCTGGAACCGGTGAGAAGTGCGCCGCGTGTCTAAAGCTCGGAGCGCAGCATGCCATCAATTACAAGGAATCCGATTTTGTTGCAGAAGTGAAACGCATCACCGGCCGCCGCGGGGTGGACGTGATCGTGGACCTCGTAGGCGGATCGTACCTCGAGCGGAATATCGATGCGCTCGCCATCGAAGGCCGAATTACTGTTATCGCGACCCAGGGCGGCCGGACCGGTCAACTGGATATTGCCCGGCTCATGATGAAGCGCGGGCGGGTGATGGGTTCCACTATGCGAATTCGGACGCCTGCACAAAAGGGCGAAATTGCCGTGCGGCTCCTTCGCGAGGTTTGGCCTCTGCTGCCGCGCAAAGACCTGATCTACCCAGTGATCGACTCGACGTTTCCGCTGCGTGATGCGTCTCTTGCGCATCAGCGATTGGAAAGCGGGAAGCATATCGGCAAAATTGTGCTGGTCGCATAAAGTTTGGCGCAGAAGGATCAGAAGCCGTGAAGTTCCAGATTCACCTTCTTCCCGCGGAACATCACGCCTTCCATTCGCAGCCGGAGCCGCTGTTCAGCCCCGGCTTGAAAGCGCAGTTTGATCTCGCCGCCTGCGCCCACTACACGGTGCCAGGGAAGGCGATCGGTTGGGCCGTCCCGCAGCAGTCGCGCCACTGCGCGGTGCAGGCGCGGGTATCCGGCCGCCGCCGCCACTTGCCCGTACGTGGCTACTTTCCCTTTGGGAATCGAAAGAATCACGCGCCGGAACGCTGCATCACGCAATTCACTGGGTTCCAACAAGTTGATTTTAGATCGGCCGCAATCTAAATCGGAACGCCGCGTTTTCCGGCACTGGCCTGAATGTTATGATTCTTCTGGCGCTGAACTCCTGCAGCGACACCTTCAACGTGAGCCATGCCTGCAGCAGACTTTCTCCGCGCAAAAATCGAGGGCCGCAAGCTTTCACTGCTGACCTGCTACGACTACACGTTCGCGCGTCTGCTCTCGAAAACCGGAATCGACGCAATTCTTGTCGGCGATAGCGCCGGCATGGTCATGCACGGCCACTGCTCAACGCTTTCCATGAATGTGGAGCTGATGCGGCTCCATACTGAGGCGGTCGCCCGGGGCGCGCAGGACAAATTCATCATCTCGGACATGCCCTTTCTCTCTTATCGAAAAGGTTTGCCCCAGGCGCTGGATTCCGCACATGTTCTTTTGAGCGCCGGAGCGCACGCACTGAAAATCGAGGGTGTTGACGGTCATGAGGATGTGATTCAACGCATGATTCAGAGCGGAATACCCGTTATGGGCCATCTGGGACTCCAGCCGCAATCTATCCGTACTTACGGCGGGTTTCGAGTGCAGGGCCGCGGCGACGAGGCCGCTCGAAATATCGTCCGTCAGGCACACACGCTCGAAGAGCTTGGCGCTTTCGCAATAGTGCTCGAATGCATTCCGGCGACTCTCGCCCAGCAAATCACCGCGAGTCTTCGCGTTCCGACCATCGGAATCGGCGCGGGCGCGGGATGCGATGGACAGATCCTGGTGCTTCAGGATCTGCTTGGAATGAACACGGATTTTCGTCCGAAGTTTGCCCGCCCTTTTTCGGACGGGGCGCGAAACATTCTTGATGCGGTGGCGAATTTCGACCGAGCCGTGAAAGCCGGCGCCTTTCCAACACTCGAAGAGAGCTACTAACCATGCACGTTTCAAAGACTATAGGCTGCTGGCTAGGCCGTCGCGAAGCCCTGGCCGGACGCACCACCGGTTTCGTTCCGACGATGGGCGCACTCCACCGGGGACACGCTTCGCTGGTGGAGCGATGCCGCCGCGAAAATGAAACGGTCGTGGTCAGCATTTTCGTAAATCCATCGCAATTCAACGATCCGAATGATCTCGATCGATATCCACGCGAGCTAGAGAGCGATTTGGCGCTCCTCGAAAGCCTGGGAACCGATGAGGTGTTTGCGCCCGGGGCGTTGGAATTGTATCCGCAGGGATATCGCTTTCGAGTGGAAGAGACCGGCGTAACGAACCTCATGGAAGGGGCGCATCGGCCTGGCTTTCTTCCAGGTGTCATGACCGTTGTTCTGAAGCTTCTCAACCTCATTCGCCCCGTACGTGCCTATTTCGGAGAAAAAGATTATCAGCAGCTCAAAATTGTCACCGACATGGTTACTGATTTCTTCATCCCGACGGAGATCATCGCGTGTCCGACGGTTCGCGATGACTCAGGCCTGGCGGAAAGCTCTCGCAACATGCTGGTTTCAGCCGCGGCGCGACACAAAGCAGCCTCGCTCTTTCGCGCTTTGACGACGGCTGCAAATCCAAGCGAGGCGAAAGTGATTCTCGAATCGGAAGGTCTTACGGTGGACTATGTCGAGGAGCACTGGGGCCGTCGCTTCGCCGCAGCTTTCCTGGAGGGTGTACGCCTGATCGATAACGTGCCGCTTCGATAATGGACCATTCAGCCTTACAGCTTCACCGTCACCGTCTTGATTTCCGAATACTGCTGCAGGCCATATTCGCCCAATTCGCGGCCGATTCCTGATTGCTTAAACCCGCCAAAAGGCGCGCCCGCATCGAACACATCGAAGCAGTTCACCCAGACCGTGCCGGCCCGTACGTTATTAGCAATATGGTGGGCTTTGCCGATGTCGCGGGTCCAGACCGCGGCCGCCAATCCGTAAATCGTTTTATTGGCGCGCTCCACCAGTTCGTCCATGTCCTTGAATTTCATGATGCTCATTACCGGCCCAAAGATCTCTTCCTGAGCGATTTTCATCTCGTCTTTGACATCGGCGAAAACCGTCGGAGCGACGAAATAGCCTCGATCGCCAACGCGCTCGCCGCCGCACATGAGCTTCGCGCCTTCCTGTTTGCCCGATTCGACATAGCTCAGAACTTTGTTGAACTGATCGTTATCCACCTGCGGCCCTTGTTCCGTCTTGCGATCCAGCGGATCGCCTACCCGGCGCTGTTTCGCGCGATCGGTGCTGCGCGCCACGAACTCGTCGTAGGCCTTTTCCTCGACAAACACGCGCGAACCCGCGCAGCAGCACTGCCCCTGGTTGAAGAACAGCGCGAAGTGCGAGCCTTCCACCGCCTGCTCCATATCGGCATCGGCGAACACAATATTCGGACTCTTGCCGCCCAGTTCCAGCGTGACCCGCTTGAGATTGGTTTCCGCCGCCGCCTTCATGATCAGGTGCCCCACTTCGGTCGAGCCGGTGAAGGCAACCTTATCGACATCCATGTGATGCGCAATCGCTCCCCCGGCGGTCGGACCGTAGCCCGGAAGAATGTTGACCACGCCCTCGGGGAATCCGGCTTCGACGATCAGTTCGCCGACGCGCAGAGCCGAAAGCGGAGTCTGCTCGGCGGCTTTCAAAACAATCGTGTTGCCGCAGGCAAGCGCGGGCCCCAGCTTCCACGCCTGCATCAACAGCGGGAAATTCCAGGGAATGATCTGGCCGACGACGCCAACCGGTTCATGCCGGGTATAGCAGAAATAATCTCCATTGACCGGTATGGTCTTGCCCTGAATCTTGTCCGCCCAACCTGCGTAATACCGGTAGCAGGCGACGACCAGCGGCAGATCGGCCGTGCGCGCTACGTGCCGGGGCTTGCCGTTATCCAGCGATTCCAGCGTGGCGAGTTCTTCGATGTTCTTTTCGATCAGGTCGGCAAGGCGGTTCAGCAGCTTGCCGCGCTCGGATGCGGACATCCTGCGCCAAGGAGCTTTGGAATGAAATGCCTTGTGGGCAGCCTTCACGGCGAGATCGACATCGGGAGCATCGGCTTCGGCAACTTTCGCCAGCACCTCGCCGGTTGCGGGATTTGTGGTCTCAAATGTTTTGCGGGAGACGCTATCGACCCATTTGTTGTCGATCAGGATCTTAGTTTGCTTGATGGGAGCTTTTGTGGTTTGGGGTTCAGTCAGAACGGTAGCCATGATTCTCCTTTTCTGATCCACTACGGATACGTCCACATCATAGTGCAGACTTTTGAGAGCACGCACTGAAACCAGAATCGCACTCGCCGCATTGCTGAAGGTAAGCGTTATCGGCTCGGAAGCTTGCCTCGAATCAGCTCAATAAGTTCGGCAGCCGTCGGCATACGCCCGGTTCGCCTCTTCGAATAGATTTGTTCCCCATCCACGTAAACATCCAGCGAGCCGGGCAGGCCAGCGCGCACTCGAACTGGAGCGCCAAACTCACGTTCGATATCGTTCTTGAGGCTCACGGCCTCCACTTTGATGTCGTTTCAAAAAAAGCAGCGTTTGATCTCGATATTCATATGGCGAGCAATTTTGGTTACGAGTATACATCTTTTCCTCGCAATCCGGATCTGTCCATCCCGGGGACGGGCGGCCGTTGTCAGACATTCTCGCTATAATGTCTGACAGCAGCATGAAAGATCATCGCATCACGGTTCGGCTCCCCGCCGAGTTGCGCCGGCGTCTCAGAAACGCGGCGCGCCGGAATGGCCAGCTCGAGTCCGATTTAGTCCGCGCAGCGGTGGAGCGCCATCTCGCGGCCCGCGATACAACGCTCACGGCTTACGACCATGCGAAAGACGCAGGGTTGATAGGGTCAGTCCGACGTGCCGCGCCCGATCTGAGCACGAACCCAAAACATTTTGAGGGATTTGGTTCTTGATCGAACGGGTATTGATCGACACCGGTCCCATCGTGGCCATCCTCTCGGAAGCCGACGAACATCACGATGCGTGTGTCGAGCAACTCCAGCAATTGAGGACTCCTCTGTGGACTTGCTGGCCTGTACTCACTGAAGCGGCATGGCTGCTGCGCGCCTACCCCCTGGCAATTGGAAAACTATTCTCCTCCTTCGGCGGGCGCCCCTTCCAGCTTTTTCCTCTGGGCGAATTGGACCTCCCGGAGATTGCAGCGATTCTGGTCAGGTACAAAAGCCTCGGAATTCAGCTGGCCGATGCGTCGATCGTTCATCTCGCCCAGCGCGAAGGAATTGACACGGTTTTCACTCTGGACAGGCGGGATTTTGGAGTACTTCGCGTGGCTGGACGAAAGAGGCTTCGAGTGATCCCGTGAACCTGATCACGCTCAACCCGCCACCCGCACTCGCTTCCACTTTTTCCCAACCCGAATCACCAGCGTGCCGCGCGCGTCAGTCAGCAGCAAATTCTTCTGAACCGTGCCATTAACCTCGACCGCCCCTGCTTTCAGCTTTCGACTCGCATCGGTCACGCTATCCGCCACCCCGATCAGCGCGATCAGCTTGTCGACTCGAATGCCCTTTTCGCTCCGGGCTTGCTCTGGTAAATCGACCGTTTCGGTATCTATTGGCTCCATCCCCTGGCGCACTTCGCGATTGAATGCGTCAACTGCGGCATCCGCGTCTTCGCCAGAGTGAAAATCGGCGACAATGCGTCGTCCGAGTTCCATCTTCACCTCCATCGGATCCCGCAGTCCATCCGCTACGTTCTCACGCAGCCGGGCAATTTCGTGCGTCTGCAGGTCCGTCAGCAGCTCGTAATACCGGTACATCAGGTCATCGCTGATTTGCATGACCTTACGGAACATCACCTTCGGCGGCTCGGTGATGCCGATGTAATTGCCTTTCGATTTCGACATCTTCTCGATGCCGTCGAGCCCTTCAAGTATGGGAACCGTTGCGATGATCTGAGATGGTTGGCCGTAGTCTTTCTGGATTTCGCGTCCGACCAACAAGTTAAATTTTTGATCCGTGCCGCCCATTTCCACATCGCACTCCAGCGCGAACGAGTCGAATCCCTGCGCCAGCGGATAAAGCAGTTCATGCACGGAAATCGGCGTGCCTTCTTTGAAGCGTTTGCTGAAATCGTCGCGCTCCAGAATCCGCGCGATCGTGTACTTTGAGCAGAGGCGAACCACGTTTTCAAAAGTAAGTGGTTCCAGCCATTGGCTATTGAAGCGAATCTCGGTCTTGTCAGGATCAAGGATTTTGAACACCTGTTCTCGATACGTTTGAGCGTTGCGGCCGATCTCATCGCGGGTCATCGGCGGGCGCGTGATGTTGCGACCGGTGGGATCGCCGATAATCCCTGTCATATCGCCGATCAGGAAGATAACCGTGTGGCCGAGATCCTGAAAGTGCTTCATCTTCCGCAGTAGGACCGTGTGGCCCAGATGCAGATCCGGCGCGGTCGGATCAAAGCCGGCCTTTACGCGCAGCGCTCGGTTATCCTTTCCGGCGGCAATCAGGCGTTCACGCAATTCCTCTTCGCGGATGAGTTCGGCCAGTCCTTTTTTCAGGTACGCGAGTTGTTCTTCAACAGGAGCAAAGGGCACGTGCCTTCATTTTAGGAGTCGAGGTCTGCGTCAGTTTATCTTCAAGCTGCCGGACCGAACGACCGGAATGGGTGGCTGCGCTAAATCCGCGCGTAACTTGTGATGCGCAGCCAGCGCGGTCAGATCGCTAGAATCCAGCACCTCAGGGCCTTCCAGGTCAATGTAGTACATCACCGAATACGCGCTGGGATTATGACGCAGCCCCAGCAAGTGACCGATCTCGTGCACCGCCGTAAGATACATCTCAGTCTTTGTTAGAGGTGCGCGCGGATCGAATCCGATCCAGCCTTCAAAGTTTTGCCACTCCACGAACTGCGCCCGGGCGATCACGGCATTTTGCAGAATCGCCGGGTTGCCGTCCACCAGCTCGAGCGCGCAGGCGGAGGTCCGGTCTTCGTGCCATGACATTTCGACGACCTTGGCCCAGAAATTCATCGCCCGCTTAAAACCCCGCGCAACCGCCGGGTTTGAATTCGAAAACCGGACCCCCAAATCCATCGAATCGCGGCGCAGCAGTTCGGCATGGCCATTGCAAGGCGCGAAATTACCGGTCCAGTTGACGCGGAGCTGATCGGCCAGAAATCCGGGCGTCGCGACGAGCAATCCCAGAAGTACAAGGAGAACTGCGGTTCGCGGCATTGGCTCGAAGACTCAGAAGAGACAGTGAGGCGGAAGCGGGAAATGTCTCTTGTGAACTGTGCGATTGCCCTACATTCTAGTGCGCTGTTTTGGAAGTCACTTGAGAGATGTTGTACTACTACAGCCCAGCCCCGCAGCTTTTGGTTGCGGCTCCGCAGCTCTGTGTACTAGGTTCGCCAGTCTTGGCGGCGGGCCGGCACCTTGCCGGCTGACTCTTCTGCTTGCGGCTTCGCAGCTCCGTGGGGCGGGTTGGCCAGAGGCAGGGGTGCCCGCTTGGGCCCGGACCGATTGCCAATCGGCCCTGTGGAGTGCGATCGGGTCCCATACTGCTCTCGGTACTCGTTTCCCTCTGCCCTGGAACCGAACCACTTGACTGGTTCCCCGAATGCATTTGGTTGTGTTCGTCATGTCGGAGAAGTGCCGGCTGCTACTGTTCCAGTTGATATCGCCGTTTACAGGGACCTAGCGCCGGGCACTTCTACAAGTAGCGCCTTATCCGGCAATCTGGTCCGCGAGAGCTTCTGCCTGGCGCCTAGAGACCGGGGAGCACGAGCACCTTGCCGTGTGAATCGGATTCTAGCTCGCGGTAGGCGTCAATGATCTGGTTAAGCGCGAAGCGTCCAGCGATTTCACTGATGATCGCGGGTCTCTTTGCGGCCAGGGCGAGCCCCTCCGAAATCAGGGCAGGAAACTCGGAGATACCTTCGACCCAATGCATCCCGTTGTACTTCGTAACAAAAAGCGAGCCGGAAAAGAGTTCGTGGAGGTTGATGGCGGGTGCCGGGCCGGCCAGTTCCCCGTAGCTAATCAGGCAGCCTCGCGGCGCGAGCAATTGTCGGCTGGTTTCGTAGGTAGAGGCGCCGATGGGATCAAACACGGCGGTGACACCGCGCCCGCCGGTATATGCGTGTACCGCTTCACGCACATCCTCAACGGCTCGGTCGATAACGTGGACGGCCCCTGCGGCGCGAACGGCGTTCACCCGCTTGCCGCTGGCGATACCGATAACTTTGACTTGCTGGTCCGCCAGAATGGCCACAAGCATTCGACCAACCGCGCCGGCGGCCCCCCATATGACGGCTTCCTTTCCTTTGAGCGGCCAGACGCGCGCGAGTCCACCGGCGGTGAGGCCGGCGACTGCCAGGCACGCGGCATCTTCGAAGCTGAGGCCGTCGGGAATCGGCACTACCATAGACGCCGGCGTTGTCACAAAAGTCGCGCATGATCCGATAACCGCTGCCCAGCACACACGAGTCCCCACGGAAAGTGGAGTCTCCGGCCCGATCGCGACGATGACCCCCGATCCCTCTCCACCAAGTGGGTACGGAAACGGCAGACGAACGGTGTAGTTCCCGGAACGAATCAATGTCTCGGCATGGTTGAGGCCGGCGGCTTCGACTCTAACGAGCGCCTCGCCTGTTCTCAGCGGCGGCAGTTCCTCCAGACCGACCTCAATCACCTCCGGACCGCCGGCGCGGAGCGCCCGGGCAACCCGGCGCTGAGTAGGCTGATTCATGATGAATTACCGTATCACCGAGCCTCCGTATGGTAGCGGGAATTCGGCCAGGCGATTCGAGCCCGAGCGTTTGGCCCAGAACCTTCCCGACCAAAGATCGCGATCGTTCCGCAATCGACTCCTGCATGGCGGCTCCAATCAGGATAAACAGACTCGCGTGTAAACGATTCGCCATGGCTTCGTGACAATCGAGCCAGAGCCAGAAACAGCCGCAGCCCAACACGTCAATGGCGAAGCACCATTGGCCTATTTCATTGCGATGCCGTGAGGACGTGCCGGGCCTGTTTTGAAGGCCGTGTTGAAGTCCAGCTTAAACCGTTTGTCCTCGGTGAGGGCATCGTGCGTGACTTTGAGGACGTGGACTTTATGATCGCCTTCAAGGTGGATAATGCCCCCAGCATCTTGATTGAGGAAGTAGTCCGTCACCACGAGGCGGCTATCGTCTTCGCTCAACACTATGTTGTGCGGTCCAGCGTTCGCGCCGAAGCTGACAACCGATACCTGCTTCAGATTAAATCGGTCTGTCGTATCCAACATGAGTACCTGCCCGGCCATGAACGTACCCACGATCAGCCGGTCGCCAGATTGCGGCGTCGCCAGGATCTGGGGCATTCCGCCGGGTACCGGTGTATCTACATGAGGCGCGCTACGGTGGAGAGATCAAAGGCGGGAGTGCCGGTGCCCCTTTGGGATCGATTAGATAGATGTGTCCATCAAACATGCCCGCTGTATACCCGTAGCCATTGGGGTCCTTAGGGAGCATCTTCACGTCCCATCGTGCCCTGCGCAGGACTGCCGTCTGGCGCAAACAGGTTCACGGTTTTGGTGATCTTGCGTTCGCGGTAATCCCAAATTCGCACGGAACCCCGCAGGACGGGCCCCATAGAATCCATCAGCGTGCTGCCGGGCAGGATGAAGTCCGAAGTTGACGATGCCCGGACGGTTGAGACCGGACGCCGCCTGAGCGTTCATCCATCTTACAACCCGGCTGTGCTCCGCAGAGAAGAGATCGCGACGCATGCCGCCATTTCTGTTTCTCACTTGTACTCGTGATACCAACCAGGTGCGTTCTGACCAATCGCTCCGTGGCATGCTGGCACACGATCTGAGCGACTATGACGTTGTGAATGTAGGGGCCGCGGGCACGTTTGTCGTTCGAAAGCCTGGATCCCGAGTACGATTCCGTAGGGCATTGCTGCGGAAGCTGCCCTTCAAAGCGGAAGCGGTGCTGTGCGATGGCCGTGACCTTATGCGCTCGGAGACGGACAATCCGTTTGGATCTGAGGCGCCGCCCCTTCATCACTCAAATCCCACTCACTTCCTCCCGCCTCAAGCTAATCGTTCCCCGTTTAAATTCCAGCCATCTCAGCCGAAATTCCTGGGACCCATCCCACGGTCCTTCGAAAACCCAACGAGGTAAGTTATAGAGGCCGTTCGCTCTGAGGCGGCGAGGGTGTGCGGTTGCGCTTCACGAGGCAGATGCAGCGAGGCATGCCCCAGCGAGCACATCTGGCGCAGACGGATGGATGAACGGG
>DATIMA010000007.1:0-5589 GCA_035475915.1 Bryobacteraceae bacterium | reverse complement strand
TGTGATCCCTTTTGTACTGGCCTGCGTGATTCTTTTCTGCAACACGGCCACCGGAATCAATTCCATCATCGGCTACAACACGAATATTCTGTTGCAGAGCGGCCTCTCGGACGTTCAGGCGCACTGGGGTTACGTGGTTTTCACGGTGGTGAACTTTCTGCTCACCATCGGCGGACTGATGCTGGTGGATCGGAGCGGCCGCAAGTTCCTGCTGACTCTGGGCAGCGCCGGAATCATTGTTTCTCTCGGCATAACCGGGGGGATTTTCCGGCACAACGAGCAGCGACAGGTGGACCGGCGGGCCGTAGTTCAATCGATGGTCCGTCCGGACCAGACGCTTGCGCTGCGTTTTGATACCGCCGAAGCCGAACGGCTTTTGGCCGCAAACGGAGCATCCGCCAAGGCCATTGATGCGAATCGAGCATCTCTTGTAATCGTTTATTCATACGGCGGGTTCACCGCGGAAACGAATGTGGCGCGTTCGGAGGACAAAGCGGCCGCTCCTATCAGAATCACGCGCGAAAGCTGCGTGCCGGCTAACACGGTGGAAGCTTTCTGTAAGAACCCATTTGCCAGCCTCGCCATCGCTCGGACCGCGCCGCTGAAAATTGAAAAAGCTTTGATCAGCCCCGTCCCGGATACGCGAAATGGCTGGCTGGTGGCGATCTGCCTCTATGTGTTCATGGCGTTCTACGCAGTCGGCCCTGGCGTTTGCGTGTGGCTGGCCCTTTCGGAACTGATGCCAACCCGTATCCGCTCGAACGGGATGAGTATCGCTCTGGTTATCAACCAGGTGGTCTCAACAACCCTTGCGGCCATATTTTTGCCGATCGTCAGCAATTACGGATACTCGACGATATTTTTTGTCTTCGCTGGATTCACGGTAATCTATTTCATAACGGCGGTTTTCTTCCTGCCTGAAACGAAGGGAAAGACGCTAGAGCAAATCGAAGAGTACTTTGAGAGGGCGGGTAACAAGTCTGGCGTCGCAACCGCCAGTTCTCCTGGAGCGAGGTGAAGCTCCTCGCCGGTTCTGCCGAGAGGCAAAAAAAATAAGCAACTCATTCCCACTTGGATTGAAACCCTAAACCCGTTTGCGGGCTCCAATCCAGAAATGAAAGGAGCTTAATGTGAAGGTCTGGACACGTGACGTTCTGAGCGAATTCGTCCGAACCAAGCTGGATGGCTTCCGTTTCATCGTTGTATCGAATCGCGAGCCCTTTGAGCACAAGCGAATTGGCCGCCGGATTGAGTGCACCCAACCGGCCAGCGGGATGGCGAGCGCTCTCGATCCGGTGATGCGCGCGTGCGGAGGGCTCTGGATCGCGCATGGCAGCGGCGATGCGGACAGGCAAACCGTCGATCAGTACGATCGCGTTGCGGTTCCGCCAGAAGCTCCGGAATACACGCTCCGCCGTGTTTGGCTCTCAAAAGAGGAGATAGAAGGGCACTATTCGGGCCTTTCCAACCAGTCGATCTGGCCTCTCTGTCACATTGCTTTTACCCGGCCAGTTTTTGATCCGGCCCATTGGCGGATGTACCGGCGCGTGAACGAACGGTTTGCCGAAGCGGTGCTGGAAGAGGCGGGCAACGAACCCACTTTTGTGTTCATCCAGGACTACCATTTCGCGTTGCTCCCCCGCATGCTGCGTAATGCCAGATCGAATCTGGTTATCGCTCAGTTCTGGCATATTCCCTGGCCGAACCGGCAAGTGTTCAGCTCATTTCCCTGGCAGGAGGAGATCCTGGACGGATTGTTGGGAAACGACTTGCTGGGGTTCCATCTCCCTCAGCACTGCCAGAATTTCATTGAGACCGCCAGCGCTTTGGAAGCTCGCGTGGATCAGGCGGCGTCGGAGGTCTGCCGCGGCGGGCACTCAACGTTTGTGCGTCCTTTCCCCATCAGCATTGATTTCGACGAACACCGCAAAGTGGCTGAGTCGGAAGATGTGGCGGCTCACATGAACCGCTGGCGCGAGGAGTTGTCCTTGAGCGGCAGGCTGCTGGGTATCGGTATTGACCGCCTGGATTATACGAAAGGGATCCCGGAGCGCCTTCGCTTTCTGGACCGCTTCCTTGAAATGCATCCCGGATATCGCGGCAAGTTGGTCTTCGTACAGGTGGCGGTTCCCAGCCGCTCCGCTTTGCCTGCTTATCGGGAGATCGAAAGGGAGGTGGATTCCCTCACCGCGAAAATCAACCGGCGCTGGCGGACTCCGTTCTGGAAGCCGATTATTCTTTTGAAACGGCACTATTCAACGCCGGAAATGATTGCGCTTCACCGGCTGGCCCATTTCTGCGTCGTGGCGTCGCTGCACGATGGAATGAATTTGGTGGCAAAGGAATTCGTTGCGAGCCGAACTGACGAGGATGGCGTGCTGGTTCTGAGCAAGTTCACGGGTGCGGGATCTGAGTTGAAAGATGCGCTGCAGATCAATCCGTTCTCAATTGAGGATGGCGCCGAGGCATATGACCTGGCGCTGAACATGCATCCGGACGACCGCAAGCGCCGCATGCACAAGATGCGTGAAACGGTGGAAGAAAACAACGTATACCGCTGGGCCGTGAAGTTCCTTTCGGCACTCGCGGATATAGAGTTCCCCGAATACGTCACCGAACGGCCGGCGGCGTTACAAGTTGCCGTTTGACGCTAACTCCCTGCTGCCCATTTGCGTATTCGCCAAGCCGCCCGTGCCCGGCAAGGTGAAGACGCGCCTGATTCCGAAGCTTGGAGCCACAGGCGCAGCCGCGCTCGCAAGCTCCATGCTTCGTGCCGTATGGCAAACGGTGACGTCCTGTCCGGGAGTTCGGCCGGTCCTTGCAGCGGCGGAGCCGGGCGACTTCGGCATTGACCTGACCGGGCGAGACGTGTGGCTGCAAGGCGACGGCGATCTGGGGATGCGAATCGAGCGGATCCTGCAGCGCGGCTTGCAAGGAGCTGCGGCTGCGGTTGCGATCGGGGCCGATACGCCATACCTCAACTGCACGCAGATTCAAGCGGCGATGGAGGCTCTGGAGGATCATGATGCGGTCATCGGACCGTGCGAAGATGGCGGATTTTATTTGCTCGCTTTGCGGCGGTGTCCATCGGGCCTGCTCCAGGATCTTCCCTGGAGTTCTCGTGATACGGCGCAGGTAACCCGGCACCGGCTGGAAGAAAACGGCTTCTCAATCGCTACGATTGAGACCCTTTTCGACGTGGATACGCTCGAAGATCTCGCGCGAATTGGCTGAGATGCTTATCAGCATCATCGTTCCGGCACTGAACGAAGAAGATCAGATCGGCCGGACGCTGGCGGCGTTACGTGAACTGCCAGGCGAGAAAGAAATTGTTGTAGTGGATGGCGGCAGCACGGATGGAACCGTGGAACGGGCTCGATTGCAAAACGTGCGGGTCATGGAGGCCCAAAAGGGGCGCGGGCAGCAGATGCACGCGGGCGCGCTTGCATCCAGAGGCGACGTGCTTTGGTTCGTACACGCCGATACAGTAGCGCCGCCGGACGCGCTGCAGGAAATAGAGCGGGTGCTTCGGGTGGAAGCGGCTGCCGGTGGAAACTTTGGCCTGCGGTTCGGTGGCGATTCGCGCGCGGCCAGGCAGCTTACCGCCATTTATCCATTCCTGCGCTTTCTGGGTCTCTGCTACGGCGACTCCGGGATTTTCGTTCGCCGTGAGATCTACAACCGGATCGGCGGATTCCGTCCGCTGGCACTTTTCGAAGATCTGGATTTACTGCGGCGATTGCGGCGCGAGGGCCGCTTTGTCCACCTTTCCTGCCGGATGGTCACATCATCCAGGCGTTTCGAGCAGCGCAACTTCGCCGCGATGTGGTTCCATTGGACGGCCCTGCAGATCCTGTATTGGTGCGGGGTTTCGCCGAATTGGCTGGCCCGCTGGTACCAAGATAAGCGGCGTGACGAAATGGTAGGTTAACTACTATCACGCGTGGTGTGAGCGCATGAGCTGGCGGCGGCAGTTGTCGAAGATGGAAGCGTTGTTTCGCCGGCAAGGCGGCAGATGACGAGGGAGAGGAGCAGAGATATGTGGCGATGGAATCCGGTTGAGACGCTCCTGCAGGATATTCGGTTTGGGGCGCGGCAGCTCCGGCGAAATCCCGGCTTCACAATTATTGCCGTACTGACGCTTGCCTTGGGCATCGGTGCGACCACCGCGATTTTCTCGGTTGTCAACTCGGTCCTCCTGCGGCCTCTGCCATACAAGGATCCGAGCCGCCTCGTTCGATTTTTCGAGACAGAGGAATCACCGGGCAATTTTCCACTGAGCGGGGCGGATTACCTGGATTGGCAGGCGCAGAACCGGACCTTCCAAGCAATGAGCCTGTATTCCTGGCCAAGCAACATGAGCGCAGGCGGAGCAGGCGAACCGGAGCCGGCGGCTGTTACCAACACGCAAGCCAACTTCTTTGACGTGCTCGGCATTACGCCCCTGCGCGGCCGCACGTTCGGGCGAGGGGAAGACACTGCGGGTAACAACCGCGTGGCCGTTTTGAGCTATGGGTTTTGGCAGCGCCATTTCGCCGCAGCCGCGAATACAATCGGCAAAACCGTTGTTCTGAATGACGAAACATACACGGTAATTGGGGTAATGCCTCGCTGGTTCAATTTCCAGGCACCGACCGACGTTTGGATTCCTAACGATATGAGCCCGAAGGCGCTGGGCCCGCACGGCAATCACAGGTGGAATGCGCTCGGGCGAGTGCGACCGGGAATTACCATTGCGCAAGCGCGCGAGGATTTACTGGCCATCTCAAAGCAGCTCGAAAAACAATATCCTAATTCGAATAGCAAAGTGCACGCTGTCGTGACGCCGCTGAAGGAGACATTGCTCGGCGATTTCAAGACTGCGCTTCTCGTTCTGTTCGGGGCGGTAACGCTGGTATTGTTGATCGCCTGTGTCAACGTAGCCAATTTACAACTCGCCCGCGCCAGCACACGACATCGTGAAATGGCCGTTCGTTCCAGCCTGGGAGCGGGCCGGATTCGTCTGGTCCGCCAGATGCTGACTGAGAGTATTTTGCTCGCGTTCGCCGGGGCGGCTGTCGGAGTGCTTTTGGCGTCGTGGTGCGTACACCTTCTGGAATCCGTCAAAAGTTTACCCATCCCGCGCGCCAATCCGGTGCAGATCGACGGGACCGTGTTGTTTTTCGCGATTATCGTAAGCGTTCTGGCGGGAATCTTCTTTGGCTTGGCTCCTGCGCTGCAAACTTCGGAATCGGGGATTAACGAAGAGTTGAAGGCTGGGGCGCAATCGGTATTGAGCTCGGCCCGAGGCCGCCGCCTGTTACGCGACGGACTGGTCGTGGCCGAGATTGCCTTCACTCTCGCACTGCTGGTAGGCGCAGGTCTCTTGCTGCGTAGTTTTGCGCATTTGCGGAGTGCAGATATCGGCATCAACTCCCATAACGTGGTCACAGCGGCACTCAATCTGCCGGAGTCAAAATATCCGGCTCTGCCCGCGCGCCGCCGATTCTTTGAACAACTCGCCGAACGCGTTCGCAATTTGCCCGGCGTGGCATCCGCCGCGATATCTACTGAAATTCCGCTGCAGGGTGGCAACAACGGCTACATCAA
>DATIMA010000006.1:0-3136 GCA_035475915.1 Bryobacteraceae bacterium | reverse complement strand
AGGTCGTAGACCAGAATGGCCGCAGCCTCCGATTTGCGTTGACGCCGGCTGTGTCCGAACTCAATACTGGCCGCGCTGGGCTCATTGAGCACTCCGAGGATTCGAAATCCCGCCGCGCGAAATGCTTCCACGGTAAGGAACCGCTGGTTGCTGTTCGCGTGTGCCGGCACGCCGAGCACGATTTCGAGGGCTTCATCCGGTTTCAGGCGCAGATTTGAATTGTCGCGAAGAGCCGCCGAGAGTGCTCTCGTAAACCCGTGCAGCAAGTCGGCCAAGTTGACGTGTTGGCCGCCCAGATCAAGAACGGTCTGCGGGCCGGCATCTTCCAACAGGCGCTTAATCGAGCGAATGACCGTCCAGGACTCCTCCGCCTGCATATCCCAAGCGTCCCACCCGTAGCGCCGTTCATTTCCCTTCGCCGCTACCAGTGAGGGAAACCAATCCGGTGTGGTTCCGTCGGGAAATTCGAAAGAAACCAGAGGATAATTGCCTCGGTCTGCCGCGGCGACAACCGTGCGGCTGGTACCGAAGTCGATACCCAACTTCATTCTGTTAGTGTAGCGGCGAGAGTGTGCCCCGAGAACCGGCTACTGTCCAGCCGCTAACGATTGCCGGTGCACGGCATCCAATACGCCGTTGATAAAGGACAGAGATTCCCCGCCGGAGAATTGCCGGGCGAGTTCCAGCGCCTCGTCAATGATGACGGCTGGCGGCACGCTATTGACGCCCAGTTCGTAAATTGCGAGCCGCAGAATGTTCCGATCCACGACGGCCATGCGCTCCAGACGCCAGTGCTCGGCCTTGGCTTCAATCTTTTCATCAATCGAGGCGGCGTTTGCGACCGTTCCGCGGACCAGTTCTTCCATGAACTTGTCCGGCTTGGGTGGTTTCTCGCTTTCTTCTGAATAGAGCGTGTCGTAGTAATGGGAAATCGCCAGGTCAACGGCTTCGCGCCGCATGTCCCATTCGAAAAGAACCTGCAAGGCGCGTTTCCTGGAGCGATGCCGGGCAGCCATGATCAGCGATTTTCCTGCAATCGCATCCGCAGATTGGCAAGTTCGATAGCGACCTCGGCGGCTTCGGAGCCTTTGTTGCCGCTTTTACCGCCTGCGCGATCCATTGCCTGCTGCAAATTGTTCGTTGTCAGAATGCCGAAAGCGATTGGTACGCCCGTCTCGATACTTACCCGGCTTAGTCCCGAGGCTGCGCCGCCGGCGACATATTCGAAATGCGGTGTATCGCCGCGAACAACCGCGCCGAGAGCAATAATCGCATCACAGAAGGGTGCCAGATGTTTAGCGGCAATGGGCAATTCCCATGCGCCCGGGACTTTGATCAAAGTGATGTTTTCGTGAGGGCAGCCGTACTTTTCCAGCGCGTCCAAAGCGCCGCGCTCGAGTTGCTCGGTAATGAAACCATTGAAACGGCTAACTACGATGCCAATGTGGAGGCCGACGGCGTCAAGCGACCCTTGAAACGTTTTGTAAGGCATTCATGAGAGCGAGATGCGCGCAGGTTACCGGCCCCGCTATGGGATAATTCGGTTTTAATCCCTCAGTTTACCGCACCCATGGATCCCCGCTTCATCCGCAATTTCTCTATCATTGCGCACATCGATCACGGCAAATCCACGCTTGCGGATCGCTTGCTGGAATATACCGGCGCGGTTTCCCAGCGCGAAATGATGGCCCAGGTACTGGACACAATGGACCTGGAGCGCGAGCGCGGCATTACGATTAAGGCGCATGCCGTGCGTCTGAATTACAAGGCCGATGACGGCAACATGTATGAGCTGAACCTGATCGACACCCCAGGGCACGTCGATTTTACCTACGAAGTATCGCGCAGCCTGCAAGCCTGCGAAGGAACTTTGCTGGTGGTTGATGCCTCGCAAGGAGTCGAAGCGCAGACGTTGGCGAACACTTACCTGGCGCTCAATCATGATCTGGAGATCATTCCTGTCATCAACAAAATCGACCTGCCTTCCGCCGAGCCAGAGCGTATACGCGAGCAGATTGAACAGGTGATCGGCTTGGATGCCAGTGACGCGATTCTCGCCAGCGCGAAGAATGGCATCGGCATTAAAGAAACGCTGGAAGCTGTTGTGCAACGCGTACCGGCGCCCAAAGGGGATCCCAATGCTCCGCTGCGCGCACTGATTTTCGATTCCTGGTTCGATCCGTATCGCGGAGTGATCATCCTGACTCGCATTGTCGACGGAACCATCAGGAAGGGACAGAAGATTCGGCTTTGGTCTAACAGCAAGAGCTTTGACGTTGAGGGACTTGGTTTCCAATCGCCGAAACCTGTCCCTTGCGATGAGTTGACGGCGGGTGAAGCCGGGTTTGTTTTTGCCAATATCAAAACCGTTTCCGATGCACAGGTCGGCGACACGATCACGGATGACGCGAATCCGGCGGCCGAGCCACTTCCCGGTTTTCAGGAAATCAAGCCGATGGTCTTTGCCGGGCTTTACCCGGTGGAATCTCACGAGCATGGCCTCTTGCGCGATGCGCTCGAGAAACTTCGGCTAAACGATAGCGCCTTCAATTTTGAGCCGGAGAGTTCTACTGCTCTCGGTTTCGGATTCCGCTGCGGATTTCTCGGCCTGCTTCACCTTGAGATTGTGCAGGAACGTCTGGAACGCGAGTTTCAAATCGATCTGATCACGACCGCGCCCGGTGTACGCTACCGGGTCACGACCACTTCCGGCGAGGTCATCGAGGTGAATAATCCTCAGAAGTTCCCCGAGCCATCTTCGATGGAGAAAACGGAGGAGCCGATCATCGATGCGACAGTTATCACTCGCGAGGAATACCTGGGCGAAATTCTGAAGCTGCTTGAAGAGAAGCGCGGCGTTCAGAAGAAATTCGAACACATTGGCAGCGGCCGCGTGCTGCTGCTGTATGAATTGCCTCTGAACGAAATAGTGCTCGACTTTTATGACCGGCTGAAGTCGGCTTCGCGCGGATATGCCTCGCTCGATTATCAGCTATCCGGGTACCGTGTTTCACCGATGGTGAAGCTGGACGTGTTGGTGGCAGGCGAACCGGTGGACGCGCTTTCGATGATTGTTCATAGGGATTTCGCGTATGAGCGCGGCAAAGCGCTTATTGAGAGACTCCGAAAGCTGATT
>DATIMA010000005.1:0-32450 GCA_035475915.1 Bryobacteraceae bacterium | reverse complement strand
CGGGAACTGGCTGCCGGGCTTCTGTTTTCCGAAAACATTCTCCGCAACCGCGAAGATCTCGCAGAGATTCACTCGCTGGGCGGCGAGCCTTCAAACGAGATCCTCATCGAACTGACGAAAGGCGTCGATTTTGAAGGCTGGCGCATAGCCCGGAACGGAATCATGAGCTCAAGCTGCGGAATTTGCGGAAAGCGGAGCCGTGATTCGCTGGCCCAGCAGCTTCCGCCACGGCCAAACGATGACTTTGCGATTTCCTGTAAGCTCATCGAGCTTCTTCCGGCGCTGTTGGCCAGTCAGCAGGTTGGTTTCGGGCAAACCGGCGCATTGCATGCTGCCGCACTCGTCGATCTTGAGGGCGGAGTTGCCGCTGTGTTCGAAGATATCGGACGGCATAATGCGCTCGACAAGCTGATTGGTTGGGCTTTCTTGAACGGACTCACTCCGCTCACCGGCCGCGTCGTCTTCATGAGCAGCCGGAGCAGTTTCGAATTGATCCAAAAGACCGCCATGGCCGGAGCGCCCGTGTTGGCGACTGTAAGCGGGCCTTCAAGTCTTGCGATTGAAGCCGCCCGGGAGCATGGCATCACGCTGATCGGCTTCGTTCGGGAAGGCCGATTCAATGTGTATTCGGGAGAGCGGCGGATACACTCGGAATAGATGAAGCTGAGATTTCGGAACAACAGTCTTCGATTGCGTTTGAACCGGCGCGAGGTGGAAACCGTAGCTTCCGGTTCTGCTCTGGAAGAACGGGTTGCGTTTCCTGGCTCCGGCAGCCTTGCTTACATTCTGGACGACAATGCGCAGTTTGGGCCTGAGGCCTCCTTTCGTGAGGGCGTGATCCGCATTTCAGCACCGCCTTCGGAGTTGAAGCAATGGGCGGGAAGCAGTGGAATCGGCTTGTATTTCGAACTGCCCGTCAGCGGCTCCGTTCTGAAGATCGCGATTGAAAAGGATCTGGAATGCCTGGATGCCCCGGCCGAAGAACGGGATCCGGAAGCATTCCCGCGCTCTCCGACCGCAAATTGTGCATAGGGCTCCTGGTACTGAGAGGGTAAATTCAGCCTGGTACCGGCGCATTTGCCCGCTTGCCCGTTTGCGTGTTAAGACGTAAGTAGTTGAAGCAGCGCTGGAAACGCTTTGGTAACATCGTTGCTCTGAAGCGTTCGAAGGGAATAACGTGACCAAAGCGACCAAGTGGAAGCTCTCTGTAGTTTTGCTTGTACTTGGAATGTTTGCGTTCGCTCCGTGTTCTTTGCGGGCGGCCAACAATGAACCCGAGCCGAACGTTGCCGCAATTGTCCGGAACTCCGTCGCGGCCAATACAGCGGATTGGAAAGCCCAGACCGCGTATTCTCACCATGAGCGGGACACCAAGACCAAGATCGACTCGGATGGGAACGCAAGAGCCACTGTATCGAAGACATACCAAGTCACGATGATCGAAGGGTCGCCGTATTCGCGGCTGATCGGCATGGACAACGAGCCGCTCACGCCGGCACAGGCGCAGCTAGAACGAGACAAGCTTACTCGTGAGACTCGAAGACGGCAGAGTGAATCGCCCGACCAGAGGCAAGCGCGGATCTCTAAATATCAGACCGATCGCTCTGAAGAACATTTACTGATGCAGCAGATGGTAAACGCCTTCCACTTCAAACTAAACCGTGAGGAGCAGGTTGATGGCGTGGATTGCTACCTGCTGGATGCGATACCCAACCCGGATTATCGTCCTCCAGTCGAGAAGGCACGAGTGCTGCTCGGAATGAAGGGCCACCTCTGGATCGACAAGGCCGAGTACCACTGGGTGAAGGTGCAGGCAGAGGTCATTAAGCCGGTTCAATTCGGCTTGTTTATCGCACAAGTGAAACCGGGAACCAGATTTGAACTCGAGCAATCGCCGGTTGGCGGCGTCTGGCTTCCAAAGCGGTTCTCTGAATCCGTGAATGCGAGCCTCTTCGGAATTTACGGCATGCGCTCGCGACAGGAAGAGATTTATTCGAATTACGAACTGCTCGCCCAGCGCAGCGATTCGCGATCTCCCGCGCACGCTGTTACGGCGCCCAAGGCGGTCCTCATCGGTTCAGGTCGCGGTGGCTCTCCCGTACGCTGAAACCCGCCTTTTTCAGTTTCTTGTTGATCTCATTTGCAATAAAAACAGACCGGTGGTGTCCGCCGGTGCAGCCGAATGAGATTGTAAGATAGCTTTTTCCTTCGCGGATATAGTGGGGCAAAAGATAAATCAAAAGATCTGAGATCCGGTTTATAAATTCACCCGTCTGCGGAAACGACCGGATGTATCTCGCTACGCTTGGATGCCGACCGGTCAGGTGTTTGAACTCCGGGATGTAGTTCGGGTTCGGCAGAAAGCGAACGTCGAAAACCAGATCGCTGTCCGCTGGAACTCCGTTCCGGAACCCGAAGCTATTCACGTAGATCACGATCTTATTCGCGTCTTTCTGGTCGTGAAACTTGCCGGAGATGATGGCACGCAGCTCGTGAACGTTGAGCTTACTGGTATTGATGCACAGGTCAGCCAAGGCCCGTATCGGAGCAAGCTGCCTCCGCTCATCTCCGATACTCGCCAGAACCGTCGCTTCTCCACCTAAAGGATGCGGCCGCCTGGTCTCACTGAATCTCCGCCGCAGTATGTCATCGTCGGCGTCGAGGAAAACGAGAGTAGAAACCAGCCGTTTTTTAAGCTCTTCGTAGGTCTTCGGGAACTGCTTCAGCGCCTCCCCCTCGCGAATGTCGATGGCGACAGCGGCGCGCTTCTTAGATTCGTATGTCAGGTCGGCAAATTTGGGCAGCAGAGCAATGGGAAGGTTGTCGACGGCATAGTAGCCCAGATCCTCGAACGCTTTCAGCGCGGTCAACTTACCGGAACCACTGATTCCGGTAATTATCACCAGGTCGGCAGCTAACGGCGGCTCTTTCCCGGGCAGAGTGGCAACATCTAAGTTTGACTTCGACATTCAGGTGATGCAGTAGGGCAGGCCGCGACCTGCGCCGGGCGCACCGCCCGGCTATCTTAGGACTCTATCAGGTCGTAATTGCCATCCGGCCGGCGAACCAGAACGGATAAACAGTCGTGATCGGCATCGCGGAAAACAACGTAGTCCTGGTGGTTTTCCATCTCCAGCATGGCTTCTTCAAGCGTCATGGGCTTGCGATCTTCTTCGTAGTTGACGCGAAAAATCTTTGGTTTCGCGCCGCGGCCGTTTGCCCCCGCTTTGGCGGCCTGGGGCGGTTCAGGCTCCGTAGGAATGGCGGCCGAGCCATTCCAGCCCTCCTTGGTTTCGCGCACCACCTTGGCATCGCGATGGGTATCGCGCCAGCGGCTGCGCAAATTCACAATCTGCTTCTCCAGCTTTTCGATGGCCTGGCACATGGCGGTTTCCAGGTCAGCATCGACGCCTTCGCCCACCAGCGAATGATCGTAGAAATTAATGATCACCTGCATTTTGTGGAGATGGCGCTCAATCTGGTGAGATACGTGAGCCTCACGCTCTCCCCGGCGCTCAATAAGCTTACTCAGCTTGGCGATTTTGGAGGTAAACTTCTCCTCCAGTTCAGGGGTGAAATCTTTGGTCTTTCCAGAAACAATCAGTCTCATGTTCCCCTCAGTGCGGGCCCCGGAAATGGTTCCGCGGCTCGCGGAATTTATATTAACGGGCTCTTTCAGGCGCGAACGCGGCGCTGATGGGTTGAAGGTATCTTCATGTCCTCCCGGTACTTCGCAACGGTGCGCCGGGTCACTTGAATGCCTTCCGCTTGCAGACGAGCCGTAATCTGTTCGTCGGTAAGCGGGTGAGTCGTATTCTCATCCTCAATCATTTTTTTCACGCGCCTTTTCACGATTAGCAGCGGTGTGGCGCTGCCGGAGGGTCCTTGCACCGCTTCCGAGAAGAAGTAACGCAGTTCGTAGACGCCCTGCGGCGTGTGCGCATACTTGTTCGCGACTGCCCGGCTGACGGTGGAAGGATGTACACCAATTTCTTCCGCCACCTCCTTAATCATCATGGGTTTGAGGTGGTCGATTCCGAACTCCAGAAATTCTAATTGACGGCGAATAATAGAGTGGCAAACACGCAAAATTGTTTGCTTGCGCTGCTCAATGTTCTTGATCAGTTGCAAGGCCGACGCATAGCGTTCTTTGACGTAGTTCCGAATATCCCGATTGGGTTCCTGCTCACGGTCGATCATCCGTTTGTATTCGCCGTTCAGCCGCAGCTGCGGAATCTCGTCGTCATTCAAGGTGATGAGATAATCGTCGCCCTCTTTTTCGATGTAAACGTCCGGCTCGACCTGGCGGGCGCCGGAACTGGAGTACCGCAGCCCGGGGGCAGGGTCCAAGTGCCGGATCACATTTACCGCAATCTGAATATGTTCAAGCGGCCTTCCAAGCGCTTTTACCAATTGGGATAACTGCCGGGTTTCAAGCAGCTTCAAATGGTCATGAATAATCTTCCAGGCCACGGAATCCCGCGAACCGCGCGCCTCAAGTTGCAGCAGCAGGCATTCCTGCAAATTTTGAGCGCCAACGCCCGTGGGGTCCAACGACTGAACCGCCCGCAGGCCGGCCTGCATATCCTCAAGATTCAAGCCTTCGCCGACCGCGATCTCTTCCAGCGGCGTCGTGAGGTAGCCGCTCTCCTCTACGTTGCCGATGATGCTGTTGGCGGCGTCGCGCACGGCCTCTGGAAGCACCATGACGCTGAGCTGGCTCTGCAAATAATCGCTGAGAGTGACCGGCGACGAAAGAAATGTCTCGAATGACGGCTTCTCGACCGACTCCGAAGCGGGGCTCTTGAATCCGGGATCGAGATAATCATCGAAGAAGCTGCCAAAATCGATTTCGTCGAAAGGATCGGTTTCGGCTTTAGGCGATTCTTCCGGCGTTGTAGCAGCAGGGGCGCTCGAATCCGTAACCGCCGTCTCGTTCCCTGCGCCGTCCATCGAAAATTCGCCATCCGGGAATGATTCGAAGGTCTGAGGCGCATCCGCGCCCTCCACTTTGTCGAGAATAGACTGATCCGCTGGATCGGCTTGCCGCTCCCGCTCAAGCAGCGATTGAACCTCGGCGGGCGTCAGTTCTTCAGCGGCTTCCGCAGCCTCCTCCAGAACGGGGTTCTCGGCAATCTCGTTCAGGATCATGTCTTTCAGCTCAAGACGGCTGAGCTGAAGGACCGTGACCATTTGAACCAGGCCCGGCGTGAGTATTTGCTTTTGTTGAACGCCAAGGTGCAGCCGTTGCGAAAGCGAACTCATTCGGATTTCAGTTTAGCACCGGAGGAGGCGATTGCTTCTGCAGGAAAAATCGGACTTTTCAGCATATTTGGACCCCGAAGGCGCGCTTCTACTGACCTGCAAGCACCGGAGGAAAGTAGAAGTTCTCACCCAGGTATATACGCCGAACTTCCGGATCATTTCCCAGCGACTCCGGCGAACCGGCCCGGAAGATGCGGCCGCTGCTGATAATGTAGGCGCGGTCGGTCACAGCCAGAGTCTCGCGAACGTTGTGGTCAGTCACCAGAATTCCGATGCCCTTGCGCTTCAAATCTCCGATGATCCGCTGAAGTTCCAGCACCTGTATGGGATCGATGCCGGAAAACGGCTCATCGAGCAAGATGAAATCGGGTTGCAGCACCAGCGAGCGTGCAATCTCCACCCGCCGCCGCTCACCGCCCGAAAGCATGTATCCTTTACTGTGCCGGACAGTTTCCAGACCCATGTCCTCAATCAGCACATTCATGCGTTCGCGGCGCTCGCGCCCGTTCAGCGGCAAAGTTTGCAGAATCGCCATCAGGTTGTCTTCCACGCTGAGCTTCCGGAAAACCGAAGGCTCCTGCGGAAGGTAACTTACGCCGCGGCGCGCGCGCTGGTACATCGGGAGAGGTGTAATCGACTTACCATCCAGCAATACTTCGCCGGATTCCGGGCTGATCAGGCCCACAATGATATAGAAGGACGTAGTTTTGCCCGCCCCGTTCGGCCCCAAAAGGCCCACCACTTCGCCCTGCTCCACCCGCACCGTGACATTGTCCACCACGCGCCGGCCGCTATATGATTTTGAGATCTCAACAGTTTGCAGGGTTCTCATGTGGCGTGACGGCCCAAACGCCAGCCTGGCAGCCGGCTCCAGCGATATTCGTTGCAGTTGATATGTATATGATACGCAGTGAATCTGGGAGCAGGCGCAGTCAAGCCTCCTCAGGCTGTGCCGCAACCGGCGCAAGGGATTCATCCCGAACCGCAAATTCCTGTATGCGCTGGGTGAGGATAGCGGCGACGATGAAGCAAACGCCTCCCACGATGAGCGCTTTCATGCGGTCGTTGCCGAGCAGATTCGCCATGATCCAGCCGAATAGAAGCGATGACAGGATCTCGGGAATGACAATGAAGAAATTAAAAATCCCCATGTAGACGCCCATCTTGTTCGATGGGATTGCTGCCGCGAGTATCGAATACGGCATCGAAAGAATGCTGGCCCAAGCGATTCCGATGCCGATCATCGGAACGAACAGCAGCCATTTATCGTGAATGACCGCTATGGAAAGCAGTCCGAGAGCGCCGGCCAGCAGACACAGCGAGTGGGTCCCGCGCTTTCCCAGGCGATTAACCACTCCGGGCAGCAGCGGCGCAACCAGAAAGCACACGGCGTTATAAACACCGGAGCAATAGCCTGCCCAGATGATGCCATTTGTGTACGCCGGGTCAGCGGGAGAGTTAGCTCCAAACACATTATGAGCAACCGCGACCGCGAAATACAGGAACATGCAAAATAGGCCGAGCCAGGTCAGAAACTGCACAATCGCCAGTTGCCGCATCGTCTTCGGCATGTTTATCAGCGCGCGAAGGATTTCACCGGCATCGAAGCGCTTGGCGTGCCGCAGGCGTTCGCTCTCCTGGGCGCTGGGCGGATACTCCTTCGTGGTGAAAATGGTGAGCAAGACCGCTCCCAGAAAGGCGACGGCGCCGGTCCAGAAACAGACGCGCACGATATCCGGAATAGCGCGACTGCCCGCCGATCCGGTTGAATGGGTGAAGCGGCTTAACAGAAGCGGCAGGTAGGAAGCAGCTACGCTGCCCACCCCGATGAAAAAGCTCTGCATGGTGAACCCGCGTGCCCGTTGATCGTCCGGCAGCATGTCCGCCACGAAGGCGCGAAACGGCTCCATGCTGATGTTGATGGAAGCATCCAGAATCCAAAGCAGCCCAGCGGCCATCCAGAGCGCCCCGCTCATGGGCATAAGAACCAGAGCGAGAGAACTCAGCAGAGCCCCCGCCAGGAAGAAAGGCCTTCGCCTTCCAAGCGGTCCCCAGGTGTTGTCGCTCCAGTGCCCGATGACAGGCTGCACGATCAAGCCCGTGAGCGGCGCGGCCAACCAGAGGAGCGGGAGCTGGCCCGGCCGGGCTCCCAAATACTCATAAATGGCGCTCATGTTGTTCATCTGGAGAGTCCAGCCGAACTGGATACCCAGGAACCCGAAACTCATGTTCCAGATCTGCCAAAAACTGAGGCGAGGCTTTTCCATCCTGATTCTTTTCAGGCATTACGTTATCAGAGTTTCGAGCGCAAGGGCGGCCCGAGTGCGTTAGCCGTTATAGATGAGGCGTGGGCTTGATTTACTCACAGGAAAGGAGTATAAATCGAAGCTACCCGCGCGCATTTTACTGGATTCACGGGAATATTTCCAGAAAGCCGAACCTGATATTAGATTTTCGGATGAAAAGCGAGATTCCGAAGGATGATGTAAAGCTCGCCAGCGGCGGGGATCTTGCCGTGAACGATGCCGCCGAGCTGCTGTACCAGCACGCAACCGGCAGCATAGGTGTTTCGGTTGTGGCTTGTACCTTTCTCCTTTTGATTTCGGCAAGGCAAGCCGCACTCGCTCCTCTGCTGACCTGGTGGGGCGTTATGACTGGGATTTTGGCTTTGCGAATGCTGGACGTGCGACTCTGGCACAAACGCGAAGGGCCGCGCGACGGCTTCCGGGAAATCCGGCGCTTTGGAACAGGCGTACTATCGGCGGCCACCCTATGGGCGGCCTTTCCCTTAATTTTCTTTTCTGATCTGAACCAGACCGGGCGAGCAGCCTCCGCAATCATTTTGTGCGGCATGGCAGGCGGCAGCGCCACTGTACTCGCGCCCTCGCAGACTCTCGCGTTGATATTTTGCGCAGCGCTGATATGGCCGGCAACCCTGTTCTTTCTTTTCTCGAGTGATTTCGAGAGCAGGATCTTAGGCGCGCTGGGGTGCGTATTTTTCATCGTGATGGCCATCTCCTCGCGCCTGACACACCGGACAATCATGAGGGCAGTTCGGCTCAGCCACGCAAACGAGAAATTACTGATTGCCGTAACCAGGGAACAGGAACGTACGGAGGCCGCTAATGGCAATTTGAGAGAAGCGCAGGTGGCGCTCCACGAGGCAAATCAGTCTCTCGAGTTCCGCATCAGGCTTCGCACTTCCGACCTTCAACGCGAGGTGAGCGAGAAAGAGCGTTATGCCAAGGAACTCGCCCACTTGGCGTCGACAGACCCGCTCACCGGCCTCTGTAATCGCGCCAGGCTTGTGGAGCACTTGAAAACCAGTCTGTTTGATGCTGGCCAAAGCTCTTACCCACTCGCCGTACTCTTCATCGACCTCGACAAGTTCAAGGAGGTAAACGATGCGATGGGGCACTATGCCGGCGATCGTGTCCTCCAGGTTGCTGCGCAGCGCCTTGCCGGAAGCGTTCCAGCCAACGCTCACTTGTCCCGCTGGGGTGGCGACGAGTTCGTGGTGGTTATGCCGGACCTGGAGCATGGGGCCGCAGCCGAGCACTTGGGAGACGCCTTGCGAATGGTCCTCTGCGAGCCGATTCAGGTCGATCTCGAAACCGTGAATCTGGACGCTACCGTAGGAGTGGCGCTTTTTCCCGAGCACGGCCGGGACTACGACGAACTTATTCGCGCAGCCGATGTTGCCATGTACACAGGGAAGGAAGAGAGGCGTTCAAAGGTACGGCTTTTCGATCCCTCGCTCAGCCGGAAGCTGATCGAACGGCGTCTGCTGGAGCACGCGCTTCACAGGGCGATCCGGACGCAAGGCTTCTCACTGGTATTCGAGCCGATCATCTCCGCGTCCGAGGGCGATTGCCACGCGATGGAGGCCTTGTTGCGTTGGAGGCATCCTCAGCTGGGAGAGATCGCGCCCAGCAAATTTATTCCGCTTGCGGAGCGTACCGGCGATATCGTCGCCCTCGGCCGCTGGGTTCTGCGGGAAGCCTGCCGCGAGGCTATGACGTGGCATTCCGGCGTCCAGCCAATGGTTTCAGTGAACGTTTCGACAGTCCAGATTTTGTCTGGCAGCTTCGTTTCCGATGTGTTTGACATTCTCGCCGAGACAAATCTGCCGGCCAGCCGCCTACAGCTGGAACTCACCGAGAGCGTTTTCGTCAGCGATCATGCAGCCACAACCTCTGTGCTGGCCGAACTACGGAGCTCCGGAATACACGTTTCGCTGGACGATTTCGGCACCGGCTTTTCTTGTCTGTCGTACTTGCGAAATTTGCCCCTGGACAGCCTCAAAATCGACCGGTCGTTTATACAGGCGGTCGATGCCGAGTCACGGCCGATTGTGAGAGCGATTTTGACAACTGCCCAAGCGTTCGGGTTCAAAGCGATCGCGGAAGGCGTTGAAACGCCGGCGCAAGCGGCAGCGTTGGTCTCGCTGGGCGCCGATTATCTCCAAGGACATCTGTTTGTCCGCGGACCACTCTCGCCCGAAGCGGCGCGCGAATGGCTTGCCGCCCGGTTGAGGCGGCCAGGGCTCCGAAGCGAAGCCGCTGTAAACAGGTAGGTCATGAGTAGCGACTGCGGTAGCTCTGGATCAAGATCTCTCTCACACAATCTGCCGAATTTGCTGGTCACAAACCTTACCAGATGCGCCGGGCGCCAAAAGCATCGAGCTTGGCATCTGCACTGATTACAGGGATGTCATCTGCCAATGTTTGAGCGGCAATCATCCGATCGAAAGGATCACGGTGGCTCGAATATAGGCTCAGCTCCAGCGTCGCCCGAACTGGGCTCCAGCAAGGCAGGAGCTAGACCAGCCCGGGGCAGCATCGCTCGGAACCGCTATCCTGTACACGAATGATGCTTCGGATAGTTGCATTGGCCGTGTGCGTGTTATCTGCGGGACTGGCTCAGGGGCCGTTGCGCTTTGAGCTAAAGCGAATCGAGAAGCAAAGGCCAGCGTGCTTGATAACTTTCGAGTATCCCGAGATAATCTCGGCTGCATCGCCTGAAGTCCGGGATCGCATAAACAAGGGAATAACTCAACTTCTTTTGCGCCGAAGCGGTTGGCCAGCAGATGACTCCGGCTTTCGTTCTTTAGACGCATACGCTAACGCGTTCTTGGAAGAGTGCTCTGGATTTCAAACACGACCAGAGGCCCACGATTTGTACGAGCATAAAACCGTAACGATCCTTCGCTACACTCCACCCATCCTCAGTTTCAGATGTGATTCGGACGAAGATGCAGGCGGTGTTCATCCGTTTGGGAACACCCTGTTCGTCAATTTCGAGACCGGGACAGGGAGAATCCTGAAATTATCGGATCTCGTGAAGGAAGACGCTCTCCCGAAACTCACGTCCTTGGCCGAAGCGCAATTTCGCCGAGATAGAGGACTCTCCTCAAGCGACAGCGTTTCGGAACAGGGCTACAACTTTCCTGGCGGGCATTTCAGGTTGAACGACAATTTTGGTGCTGGCGAAAAAGAGTTGCTATTCGTTTTCAATACCTACGAGATCGCAGCTGGCGCGGCAGGTCCTACCGAAATAGCCATACCTTATCAGGTGATACGGAACCTACTTAAACCCGATTTGCACTTGGAACGACGCTGATGTAATGCCTTACTGTTGCGAATCACAGCAAGTGACGCGTTAACAGCGGAGCTGCCCGCAAAGCGAGGACCGCATTATCTCGAAGGTCGTTATTTGTCGCGAGAGTAGGCGTGAATTGTGACTTTGAAGTCCGTGGAGATACAGAGGAAGAAATTTTGCAGAAGTGGCTGATCAGCTAGCTCAGCCCACAGCATGGAGGAGATTCCGCCTGACCTTGCCCACGAAGGTTCGCTCGTCAATCCGTGAGGAACTGAAAGAATTGGTTGCGGGGGCAAGATTGAACTTGCGATCCCGCCCCGCGGGATTATGAGCGTGCCGGTCATCGGCTATGCAGGTAAGAACAACGTAGGTTGCGCAGGGTTGCTCGCACTTGCGATTACTGGCCCGAATCAAAGCGTTCCGTAGCTGCAAACCGCCCGCTGAATCTGACTTCGATTTGCCAGCTCAGCTTAACAATCTGTTTTGAAGTAGAGATCTTTCGAACCGGCAGCGATAACCGTTACCAAATTGTTCTAAATCTGCGACGAGCGGATTTTCGAATCCCGGCTTACCAATGGCAACTTCCGCGCTAAAGCGGTCGCGGCGATTACGCGATCCGGGGCGATTACGCGATCCGGAAGGTCCGGCACTAGTTGCCGGTCGATAGTATGCACTGCATCCGCAACATCTCGATTGAGCGGGGCGAGTTCGTACGGCCCATTAGGATCGTCGATGGCCGCTAGCAATCTCGTGTGAGTGGATGCTGGAATGCGGCCCTTTTCAGCCATGTAGATAAGCTCAACCAGGCTAATGGACGGAATCAAGATGGGATAGCCGCCTTGCGTAGTCTGATCCAGAACAGAACCAGCGATCCGGGATAGCCGCTTATCATTCAGCAAATACCAAACGGCAGCATGTGTATCGACGACGACGCTCGGCATCAAACATCGTTACGAGGGAAATTGCCCCACATTTCCTTCCGAGCTTCGCCGATGTCCTCGGCTGAAAGCGAGATGCCCAGATCCTCCCAGAGGCCTCTGCCGGATTTCCTCGGCCGCTTGGTTTCGGCATCCTGCTTCAGCGATTCAGCGATTTTCAGAACCTCCGCCTGCTTCTCGGGTGGTAGCGCCCGGACGGCGTTTAGAATCGATTGCTCCAGGGTCATATAAGCAAGCTCTATTTCTCATTGTGCCGTAATATTCGAGGCGCTGCTGGCAAAATCACCGGCAAACACGAGCGCCCAGGAACGAGCGACGCGCCGATGCGCTCCACAATACATACACGAAATACGGCTTCCCTGATACCCGCGACAAATTTTCGAATTTGGTTGCGGGGGCAAGATTTGAACTTGCGATCACGCCCCGCGGGATTATGAGCCTGTGGCGTCCGGGCCTTGCGGGCAGAGACCTGTCTTCGCAAACAAGCCCCGGCCGCCCTTTTTGCGCCTTTAGATCGAGTTCGCGTTTTCTGGCGGCTCGGTAGTTCGGATGCTCTTCGGTAAACACAAGTATCCAGGGACGATGGCGGACAGCCCAGCTGGCCTGCGATCCGGCGTTGTGCTGGCTCAGTCTCGTCTCCGGATTCTCGCTGATCCCGATGTAATAGCGACGCGCCGATGCGCTCCACAATACATACACGAAATACGGCTTCCCTGAGACCCGCGACAAATTTTCGAATTTGGTTGCGGGGGCAAGATTTGAACTTGCGACCTTTGGGTTATGAGCCCAACGAGCTACCTGACTGCTCCACCCCGCACTCCGATGTTAACATCCCGTCGCCGCCGGTCCATAGCGCAGCGCAAACCCGAACCACGCAGTTTCCGCCCACCCGAAGTCTTACAGTATTAGAAGGCCCTTTCGGGCCGATCCAGCCTCTCATATGGCAAACTCACGTTCCGGACGCAGGCGGTCCGCGGTTGCGCGGATAGCCCCGCCTCCTCCGCGCCTGGATTCTCCAGACCTGTACCTAAACCCCCATCTGAGCCTGCTGGCGTTCCAACGCAGGGTTCTCGAAGAGGCGCAGAATCCCGCGACGCCTCTCCTCGAACGAGTGAAATTCGTTTCGATACTCGGATCGAATATCGACGAGTTTTTCATGGTTCGCGTGGCCGGACTCTGGCAGCAGATCGAGACCCGCACGACGGAAATCAGCATGGATGGGCGCGCGCCCGGCGAGCAACTGGAATTGATCCGGCATGAAGTGACCAGCATCTTGACCGAGATTTACCGGCTCTGGCGCGAGGAGCTGATGCCCGATCTCAAAGACGCGGGCATTTACATCCTTCGCAACGACGAATTGAATGCGCAGCAGAAGACCGCCGCGGACGATTATTTCCGTCGGGTCGTGTACCCGGTGCTCACGCCCCTTGCGGTCGATCAGAGCCGGCCTTTTCCTCACATCTCGAACCTGAGCCTGAATGTCGCCGCGGTTGTCAGCAACGGCGATGGCCAGGAGCGTTTCGCCCGCATCAAGGTGCCGGATTCCCTGCCCCAGCTCGTATCCATTCCATCTGAAGCCAGCGAACAGGCCTTCGTCTGGCTGGAACAAATCATCATCGCGAACCTGCGAATGCTCTTTCCCGAGATGGACATTCTGAAGGCGGATATGTTCCACGTCACGCGCGACGCTGAGCTGGCGATTCAGGAACTGGAAGCCGACGACCTGCTGGAGAGTGTGCAGGAAGCCGTGTGGCGGAGGAGATTCCGCGACGCTGTGCGCCTGCAGGTGAACCTCGGCATGCCCCAGAAGCTAATCGAACTATTGACCAGCAATTTGGAACTCGATCAGAACGACGTGTATCGGGTGGATGGGCCGGTAGACATCAGCCGGGTTCGCGCGCTGCTCGCTATTGAACGGCCGCGCCTGAAGGACAAGCCGTTCATTCCATCGACTCCCAAGAGTTTTGCAACCGCAACCGGAAGCGAGATATTTGCCACCATTCGCGAATCCGACATACTGGTGCATCATCCCTATGAGTCATTCCAGCCGGTAGTCGATTTCCTGCGTGCCGCGGCTGATGATCCCGACGTGCTGGCGATCAAAATGACGCTGTACCGGGTGGGACGCAATTCCCCGATCGTCGAAACTCTGCTCGAAGCCAGCCAGAACGGAACGCAGGTCGCGGTGCTTGTCGAGCTAAAGGCTCGATTTGACGAAGAGAGTAACATCGAATGGGCCCAGAAACTGGAGCACGAAGGCGTTCATGTCGTTTACGGGCTTCCCGGTGTGAAAGTACACGCCAAGATGGCCATGGTGGTCCGGCGCGAGGGGGATGCCATTCGGCGTTACATCCATTTAGGAACCGGGAATTATAATCCGGTCACCGCGCGCATCTATACAGACCTGGGCCTGTTTACCGCGAATGAGGAAATCGGCGAGGACGTAAGCGACCTGTTCAATTACCTGACCGGGTACTCGGCCAAGAAGGCCTATCGCAAGCTGCTGGTCGCCCCGTTCAGCATTCGGTCTGGCCTGGAGCGGCTGGTGCGCGGCGAGATCGAGCGGCACAAGCGGCACGGTGACGGGCATCTCATCTTTAAGATGAATGCGCTCGAAGACGCCGGCATGATCCGGCTGCTGTATGAGGCCTCGCAGGCAGGCGTGGAAATTGATCTCATCGTGCGCGGAGTCTGTTCACTGCGTCCCGGCATTCCAAGCGTTAGCGACACCATTCGCGTCAGAAGCATTCTTGGCCGGTTCCTTGAACATAGCCGGATCTATTACTTCCACAACGGCGGCGATGAGCTTATTTATGCGGGCAGCGCGGACCTGATGCCGAGAAATCTCAACCGCCGCGTTGAAATTCTGTTCCCTATAGAGGATAAGCGCCTGGTCCGCCGCTTGCGCGACAGGATTTTGGAAAAGCATTTGGAAGATGAGGCGGGCGCCCGTATCATGCAGCCTGACGGCAGCTACACTCATCCGCCCAAGAATACTTCCAAGAAACTGCTGGCCAGCCAGAATTGGTTTCTCAAGCACGAAGCGTGACACACGGCATGTCGAGCGATCGTCAGAACATCTCTTCCGGAGCAAAGTGGGAGGATATCGTCGGCTACAGCCGCGCTGTGCGCGTGGGCGGCCGCATCTATCTGACCGGCACAACGGCGATTGACGAAAAGGGGGAACTGATCGGAGCCGGCGACCCTTACCGGCAGACAGTTCAGATCATTCGTAATATTGAACGCGCACTGAAGCAGGCAGGGGCGACTCTCGAGAATGTCGTTCGCACGCGCATGTTTGTGACCGATATTCAGCGGTGGGAGGAGTATGGCCGCGCGCATCGCGAGTTCTTCCGCGATATTCGCCCGTGCGCAACTATGGTCGAAGTTCGGGCGCTCATTGATCCGCAGATGCTTATTGAAATTGAGGTCGAGGCCGAACTGTAGGGTTGTGGGGCGGGCGCCAGCCTGCGCGGGGCCGCGCTAGGCCGCCCGAGCACTGAGCTTGAACCGGTTTTGCGCTATGCTCGAACCTTTATGCGATTCGCATGCTTAGTCCTCCTGGTTTTTGCGTCTATTCTGAACGCGCAAACAACGTATGTGTTGAAAGCCGCCCGGCTATTCGACGGAAAGAGCGGCTCGCTGATACAGCCCGGCATCGTGGTGGTCTCGGGCAACAAGATCCAATCCGTCGGCGGGCAGGTTCCATCAACTGCTACAGTCATCGATCTCGGCGACGCCACCCTCCTGCCCGGATTCATCGATGCGCACACGCATCTGACATTCGACTTCAATCCCGATTACAACGGCGCGAGGCTCGCTGGTTTGAGCCGGACGATCCCTGAACACGCGATCCGCGCCACGGTGAACGCTCGAAAGACACTGATGGCCGGGTTCACCACTGTCCGCGATGTCGGCTCGGAGGATTTCATCGACGTCGGGCTCCGCAACTCGATTAATGCTGGTATCGTGCCGGGCCCGCGCATGCTGGTTGCCGTGCATGCAATCGGCGCGACAGGCGGCCACTGCGATGATGGCCAGGGGTTCCGCTTCGGGTTGCTGAATCACGAGATGGGGCCCGAGGACGGGGTCATCAACTCTCCCGACCAGGCGCGCTTTGCGGTCCGGTTCAATATCAAGTACGGCGCGGATGTCATTAAGACCTGTGCCACGGGAGGGGTTCTCTCTCCGACAGACGACGTGGATACTCCTCAATTGAGCCAGGCCGAATTAGACGCGCTTGTCTCGGCGGCCCACGAATTGCGTCGCAAAACAGCCGCTCACGCGCACGGATCGGAAGGCGCAAAGCGGGCCATCCGCGCCGGTATCGATTCCATCGAGCACGGCACTTTTGTCGACGACGAAGCGCTCCGCATGATGCGTGAGCACGGGACCTATCTGGTTCCGACACTTTCGGTACGCAGCGGAATTGCCGAGTCCAAATTTCCGCCACTGGTCCGGCAGAAGGCCGATGTGGCTTTGAAGGCACAGGACGATATGGTGCGGCGCGCCCTCCGCATGGGCGTGAAGATTGCACTCGGTACGGATGCCGCGGTTTATCCGCACGGAAACAATGCTCTCGAATTCGTTCTGATGGCAAATGACGGCATGCCCCCTGCTCAATCTTTGAAGGCGGGAACATCGTCGGCTGCCGAACTCCTTGGGCTTCAGAAGGAGATCGGAACGCTCGAGCCTGGGAAGCTAGCCGATATCGTCGCCGTCCCCGGTAATCCAATAGAAAACATAAAGGTGACTCAAAGCGTTCTATTCGTGATGAAAGAGGGTACGATTTACCGGAATGACCGAGATGACCGGATGCCCGTCAAGTGATATTCTTCTAGAACCATCTTGGTTTCGGGAGGAATTCAGTTGCGAAATCTTGCTCTATTTTGTGCGGCCGCGCTCGCCTGCTCTTCCGGTTTGTATGCGCAATTAGCGAACACCACTTCATTGGTTGGAACGGTTAATGATTCCGCTGGCGCGGTCATCCCGGGCGTAACCATCACGGCGGTCAACAGCGCCACCCAGGACCAGTACACAGCTATTACCAACGCGCAAGGCGACTACACCATCCAGTTCGTTAAGACCGGAACGTATAACCTCACCGCGTCGCATCCTGGATTCCAGACGATTACCCGGGGCAGCGTGACCGTCGATTACAACCAGACCGTTCGCAGTGATTTCACGCTGCCTGTCGGTCAGGTTTCCGAGCACGTTGTTGTCACCGCGACCACTCCGCCCATCACCACTGACGACGCGAGCATCAAAGAGACCGTTGGTACGCGCTCAGTGGCGGAACTTCCTCTCAACGGCCGCGACGCGCTGCAGCTTGCCGCCATAACGCCCGGTGTTCTACCAGGCCAGAAGGCCGCGAACGGTGTTCCGCCCGGAGAGGATTTCATAGGAGCCGGCACGCGTGAAATCCAGAACAGCATCTCGCTTGACGGAATTTCGATTGTAAACAACCTGATCACCACTACTCCGTTCCATCCGTCCGTCGATTCCATTCAGGAATTCGAAGTTCAGACCGGGACGTATTCGGCGCAATACGGGTCTTATCTCGGCGCGCATTTGAACCTGATTACCAAAACCGGCACGAACGATCTGCACGGCGCGCTATTCGAGTTCTTTCGCAATGACGTGCTGGACGCGCGCAATTACTTCCAGAAGCCCGGCACCCCGAAAGCCCCGCTTCGCCAGAACCAGTTTGGTTTCGAAGTCGGCGGTCCGGTCTATATTCCGAAACTCTACGACGGGCGCAATAAGACCTTCTTCATGGCCGATTACGAAGGGCTGCGCCTGATCAAGCAGGTCACTTCGCTTGATACGGTGCTCACTCCGCTGATGCGCCAGGGCAACTTCTCGGAATATCCGAAGCCGCTCCGCGATCCCAACAAGTCCGGGGCTCTCGTGCCTGGTAATGTCTTCAGTCCTACCGAACTCTCTCCGCAGGCTCAGAAGGCGCTCCAGTATATGCCGCTGCCTAATCTGCCCGGCATCACATCGAATCTCGAGGCAACGTATCCAAACAACGATCATTACAACCAGACCATCGATCGGATCGACCAGAATATCGGAGACAAGATTCGTCTCTTTTTCCGGTACGCCTGGCAGAACGAGACCATCCTTACCGGCGCAACTAGTCCGTTCAACTCCACATTCCTGCCCGTGTCCACGCGCAACTGGGTCTTCGGATATACCCAGACCATCAGCGCGAACATGGTCAATGATTTTCGCGTCGGGCGGCAGAACCTCAGCACCGATGCCCTGAATTACTGGTCGGTAAACGGGTTGAAGAGCGCGGGCGCCGATCTCGGAATCCCCGGCTTCAACGGCGATACTGTGTTCGATAATCCAGGAATTCCGGTGTTCTCGATAAGCGGCTTCATGACGCTGGGTAACGCCGGAACGAATTGGATTCAGCAGGACACTACGTGGCAGGGAACGGATTCGTTCAATTGGACCAAAGGCGCTCATTCATTGATCTTCGGCGCGGAACTGCGAAAGCTGATCACTACCCGTGCCGCTGTAAACCAGCCCCTTGGATTATTCACCTTCGCGAATACGCCTGTCATTACCGGGTACGCCGCTTCGGATTTCATGCTCGGTTACGCGCAAAGCGATGCGACTCCGGGTCCTGAAATCCGGAACAAAGTGGCCGAGTGGCGCGATGGGTTCTTCATTGTCGACAACTGGCACGCGAGCAAGAAGCTGACGCTGAACCTTGGGCTGCGGTATGAACTGCCAACCGTTCCTTACACCGCGAACGGCTATGCCACCATTCTTAACGCACAACAAACCGCGCTGATCCCGCCAAATCCGCCAGTCCCCGGCTTTAAATTCATCAATCCCAATCACAAGGATTTCGCTCCGCGCATCGGACTCGCGTACCGCATTAACGATAAAACCGTTTTCCGGTCTGGCTACGGAATCTACTACAATCCCAACCAGACGAACACGTTTACGTTCTTGAGCAATAATCCTCCGTTCAGCTCAATTGCGTCGTTCAATTCATCCGGTGTCAACCTGATCAGCCTCAACGACCCCACTCCTGCGGCCCTAGCCCGCAAGACGAAGCTGTCCACCACAACGATCATTTCGCCCAATCCGGATCTTCCGACCCAGTACATGAATCAGTGGAGCGCCGATCTCGAACGCTCACTCTGGAATAACGCCGCCCTCGACGTGCAATATCTCGGATCGCACAGTACGCATCTGGATCGCAGCTACTACATCAATACTCCCCTTCCCGGCCCCGGTCCCGTCAGCCTGCGCCGTCCAAATCAGATCTTCGGAGATATTCGAATCATCCAGAACGATGAAATGGCCAACTACAACGGCCTGAGCTTGATTTTGCGCCAGCGATTCACCCACGGCCTTTCGCTTCTTGCCTCATACACGTGGTCCCACAACCTTGACGTGACAACCGATTCAAACGGTGGCGGCGCGCCGATGAATCCATATAATTGGCGGGCGGATTACGGCAATTCTAACTGGGATGTACGTCATCGCTTTGTCGCCAGCTTCAATTACGAACTGCCGTTTTTTGCGTCGGCTTCGAACGGCTTTGTGCGCCAGACTTTGGGAGGCTGGCAGACAAACGGAATCGTGAATCTGCAAACAGGTTTTCCGTTTAACGTGATCGTGTCCGGAGATGTCGCGAATACCGGAAGAAGCAATCAGCGCCCGGATTTGATCGGAATGCCTTCGAATGACTGCGGCGACGCTCATCTTTCCGGTTGCATAGATCCCGCGGCGTTTGCGCTTCCTGCTCACTTCACTTACGGCAACGCAGGCAGAAACCTGCTCTATGGTCCCGGCCTGTACAATGTGGACTTTTCGCTTTTCAAGAATTTCAGCTTCGCCGAGCGGGTGAAGTTGCAGTTCCGCTCGGAGTTTTTCAATTTCTTCAACACGCCTGCGTTCAGCAATCCGAATGCGACCTTCGGCACGACCGCGTTCGGCACCATCACTTCCACGAAGCATGACAACCGCGAGATTCAGTTTGCGTTGAAGCTGCTTTTCTAAGTGGGGCTAATTAATGCCAGCGCTGCCATCCAGCCGGACAGCCTTGCCGTATCCGGTCATTTCCAGATATCCAACTCCATTTACCTTGTGGCCGCGCATCTGTCCCTGATAGCTGACGGCGCCCTCCCAGTAGCTCGGGGAGATGCTGTCCTGACTAAATAGCTCCTGATTTCTCAGCATCGTTCGTTCGGATAATTGCAGGCCCAGCGAAGGTACGGAGATGCTCCACACAACCGGGTAGCGAGCTCTTGAGTTAGGGCTGCGCCACGTTTCGCCCGGAGTGAGAGAAAACTGCCCGGCATCGAGGAAGCGCGCTTTTCCTTGCGCGTCAACGTATGTTCCGGACGAGTAGGGCGTCTCGGCGTCTTCTCTGTTTCTGAGCCGGTAAAGCATCAACTCTTCGTTATTGTCGAGTTGAATGGCGAACCAGTCCCAACCGGCGACCGTACTCCCGGTAGGTTCCGTGAAAAATTCGTGATCCATCCACGCGAGACCCGTCATGGCGATCGATTTGCCGTTTCGATCCAGCTGGCCTTCCGCGCCAAGCCGGGTGAAAGAAATGTAGTGCGATGCCTCGCCACGGGCCGGACCCTTGAGGCTAATGCCGTTCTTGCCGTGAATAACGGCCGGCTTCTGCGGCTTCAGGCTCAGCATCAACTTGAAGCGGTCGCAAACGGCTTGCAACTGCTGATCGCCGCTGTCGAGCGAAGTCCAGCGCACCTGCCAGTTGCCGTTCCAATAGCGCCGCTGCTCAAGGCTGATTCCGGCAAGGCCCGGCCCCGCCCGGTTCAACCGCTCCGTGTGATAGAAGGTCCCGCCGTCGATATCGCTCAACGCCAGGTGCGCCAGGTAGAGCTCATCCGGCCGCCAGGTTGCGTCTTCCGCTGCAACTTGCGCCGGCAAATGAATGGCTCGCCGAAAAAACGTGAGTTCGAATCCATAGCGATGTCCATCTCCCGCATGCAAATTCCCCGTGTAATACCACCATTCGGTCTGATACTCAGGGTGGTTGAAGTAATCGCGCGGAAACTCGTAATGGTAGCTGGGAAGAGCCGCTTGCCATTGTTGGGCCGAGGCAATCAGGGCAGCGGCCGCCAATGCCGCAACCACTTTACTCCTCATGAATCACCTCAATCGGCTGCATGCGAATAGCGGCTTCAGCCGGATAGAGGCCGGCGAGCACGGTCGCCGCGTATATCCCTGTTAGGGCCGCCAACAGTAGGGCGACCGGCCAGTGAAACTGAATTGTCCATCCGAAGGATTGTTTGTTGATGACGAAAATCAGAATCAGCGAAAGCATCGTGCCCAGGATCAGGCCGATTCCGTTCGCCAACAAACCCAGCAGTCCGGCTTCGCAAAGAATGATCCGGCGCACTTGCGTCCGGGCTGCGCCCAGAAAACGCAGCAGCGCAAATTCACGGCGGCGATCAAGCACCATGGCAAGAAGCGCTCCGGCAATGCCCATAATCGCCACAATCACGGCAACCGCTTCCAAGGCGTAGGTGATGCGGAAGGTCCGGTCGAAGACCTGAAGGGCCCCTTGCCGCAACGTGCCGTTCGAAATCACCATGACTGCCCTGCCGCCGATAACCCGGTCGATTTCGCGCCGGACAGAATCGGCCTCTGCTCCGGGTTTGAGATAAACAGCCAGATTCGACTCGGCACGATCGGGAAGATATTTCAGCAGAGTGCGCCGGTCAAGGATGATATACCCGCCCCCAGCCGCATAATCGTAATAGATCCCGAGCACCTGAAAGGCTCGCACCGCGCCCGCGAGCGGAATATGGAGACTGCTACCTGCGTGTACGCCGTGCTTATTCGCGAACGGCTCGCTCACAACGGCATAGTCGCCGGTGGGGAGCTTTGCAAGAATCGCGTCTCGATCTTCGCCAGGCAGAAATGTTGTGGCGTTCGAGTCCCGCACGCGGCTGCTTTCTCCGCCGGCAAGTGTCGCCGGCAACCCATCGTAAGAGATCCGGTAAGCGCGGAAACGGTCCACTGCGGCCACGCCCGGCAGCCGCTCAATTTGATCTGCGATCCCCGCGTCCATCGTCGGGTGGCGGTCAGCGCCGGAAGAGCCTGCCGGCCGCAAATAGAAATCGGCTTGCAACTGGTGATTCATCCACACGCGCACTGTTTCGCGGAAACTACCGACCATAATGCCGACGCTTGCAGTCATCGCGACCGCGGTCGCCAGCGCCGCTGTCAATACAGACGTGCGGGCGATGCTTCCTCGCAAAGCGCGCAAGGCCAACAGGGCTTCCACTCCAAGCAACTTTTCGATAGCAGAATCCGTTGCCGCGGCGAGGAACCGAACCGCGCCGGGGATAACAGCCGCTGTTGCGGCAATCAGCAGGATAACCGCGATATACGCAAATATGGGCTGCCCGTTAATCGCCGGCAATCCGCAGAAAGCGGCGGCGATCGCAACAAAAACCAGCGCCCAGAGCGAAAGACGCCCCGAGCGCTCAGCAACGTTATATTCTTCTCGTCCTCGAGCCATCGCTTCGGCCGGCGCGATCCGCGATGCCTCCAGTGCAGGCGCAAGCGCCGCCAGTAACGAGACCCCCATCCCAAGCCCCACTCCCGCCATCGTCGCGGACACTGTCAGTTGAATTGGCGCAGGCTGGCTGCTCACATACAGAGATTGAACTGTAGTTCCAATCAGCCCCACAGCTCCAATCGCCATCAATCGCCCAATCAGAAGTCCCGCGGCGCTTCCGGTAATTGCGAAGAACAATGCTTCTGCCAGAAATCCGGCAACGATGAGTCCACGCGTGCCGCCCAGCGCGCGGACGACCCCGATTTCATTTCTGCGCCGCACCACAGAGATAGAGATGGTGTTATAGATCAGGAACGCGCCCACGATGAGCGCGATGTAGCTCAGTACGCGAAGATTCCAGCGGAACGCCGCGAGCATCTTGCGGTTTCCCTCGGTGCGTGCCCCCTGCGGCTCGATACTCACCGATGCCGGCACCGCGTTTTGAATCACCCGCCGGCAAACATCGATAGGCTTTCCAGGAGGCGTCTCAACATCAATGCTATCCAGCTTCCCGAGCTTTCCCGTTACCACCTGCGCCAGCCCGATATCGGCGACGATGACGCTCTGTTCTCCGGCGCTGCTGTTCTCCGGTTGCAGAACTCCCGCTACCGTGAAACTCCGCATCTCATCATTAATCAATAGCCGCACGCGATCGCTCGTATGTAACCCAAGCTGCCGGCCAACCCAGATCGGGTGGCGTTCGGTCAGTAGATCGATTGGTCCGATACGAGTGTCGTTTGCAAACTCGTGGCGCGGCGCGTGCCCGACAAGGTCGAGCCCGATGAACGGCACCGCCTCCCCTCTTCCGTTCACGAACGCGAAGCTTTCAATTCGCGGCGCGAAATGGAACGCATACGGCAGTTGGACCAACTTCCCCAGAAGCCCTTCATCCAGACCGCCCGGCGTCCTAATCTCCAGATCGCTCTTGCCGCCCAGCGATTCGAGAGAAGAATGAAAGCTGCCCGCCGCTGCTTGTCCGGCGAGATCGATGGCAACCACCACGCCAACCCCCAGTGCCACCGCGAAAATCGTAAGCGCAGCCCGGATCGGCTCACGCATAAGAGGCCGCAGAATCATTCGCACAAACAGCCGCCACCCGAAGCTCATAACAGCACCGCCGCTTCTGCAATACGGCCGTCGCGCATGCGCAGAACCCGATCGAAAACAGCGGCGCTCTCAGAGCTATGCGTCGCCATCAGCACTGCCATACCAAACTCACGAGCCGTGCGCGCCAGCTGATTGAGAACTGCTTCACCTGTAGCGGTATCCAGGTTTCCAGTCGGCTCATCTGCCAGCAGCACCCGAGGATTCGCGGCGAGAGCACGCGCAATGGCCACGCGCTGCTGCTGGCCTCCGGATAACTGGTGCGGAAAGCGCGCCGCGTACTCTTGCATTTCCACCCAGCGAAGCCGCTCCGCAGCCGTTTCGCGGGCGTCTTTCTTATGCGCGAGCAGCAGCGGCAGCTCCACATTCTCTGCCGCGGTGAGTGTGTGAATGAGCTGAAACGATTGAAAGACGAATCCTACTTTTTCACGCCGCAACCGGGTCAATCCGGCATCATTTAACCGCGCCGTCACCTGGCCATCCAGGATCACTTCGCCGGACGAGGGGAAATCCATCGCGCCGCAAAGATTCAGGAGCGTTGACTTACCGCATCCGCTTTTACCCACCAGCGCTACAAAGTCGCCGGGGTCCAGATTGAGCGAGATATCCTGAAGGGCCACAACTGGAGCGCCGCCCGCGCAATACACCTTCGTAACGTTTCTCACTTCGAGCAGCGCCATACACCTCCAGCATCGTATGCCGGGCTCAATCCGTCCGTTACACTCGGAGTGCGTGGCTACCATCCTCGTCACCGGCGGAGCCGGGTACATCGGGTCGCATACCCGGTATTTCCTCGAAAAACGCGGCTATTCGGTTATTGTGGTCGATAACTTATCGCGCGGCCACAGGGAAGCAGTTCCGGAAATCCAGCTTCGGGTACTCGATACGCGCGATGCGGCCAAGCTGGAGCAGTTACTGAAAAGCGAGCGCGTCGATGCCGTCATCCACTTCGCGGCCTATATTTCCGTCGGCGAATCCACTCAATTCCCGGAGCTCTACTTCGACAACAACGTCAGCGGATCTCTCTCGCTGTTCGAAGCGATGCTGCGCGCCGGAGTCAAGCGAGTCGTCTTTTCCTCCACCGCCGCTGCATACGGGATTCCCGGCAAAGTCCCGATCACCGAAGACCAGCCCTATGCGCCCATAAACCCCTATGGCGAATCGAAGGTAATGGTCGAAAAGATGCTCGAATGGATGGACCGCTATCGAGAATTTCGCAGCATTCGGCTGCGCTACTTCAACGCGTGCGGCGCGGAACCGGAAGCCGGCCTGGGCGAGCGGCACGATCCGGAAACACACTTGATTCCTCTTATTTTGCGTGCGGTCCAGACCGGCGAACCAGTGACGCTCTTCGGCGATGATTACCCCACGCCCGACGGAACCTGCATCCGCGATTACATCCACGTCAGCGACCTCGCCGAGGCTCATATTTATGCGCTTGAGCACCTGCTCCGCAGCGGCGCATCCGAAGTATTCAATGTGGGAACAGGTACGGGCCGCTCCGTTAAGGAAGCGGTAGCAGCCATCGAAAGAGTAACAGGCAAAAAGGCGCCGTACAAGATGGGCCCCAGGCGTGAAGGCGATCCTCCGAGCCTGGTAGCCGATTCGCAAAAGCTGCAGACTGCCCTCGGCTGGCGGCCCACACGTGCCGATTTAGATCGGATTGTTTCGGATGCCTGGCAATTCGCGCAAACGGTCCGCTAGCGCCTCTGTCACGCACGGCTGGGCTGCTGGGCCGCCTCGCTAGCAAGGATCCGAGCCGGCTTAGGCTGTGGACGCATCAGCCAATAAAAAGCGGCGAAGTGCGTGATCATCAGCATGGGAACGTAGATGATCGGGATCACGTAGGCAGCGCCCAACTGCCCGGCGAGCGCAGGGAGGTTGGCTTCGATGGCGTGGTAGTAGTCAACGATGATGTCGGTTGCCCCAACTACATTGAAGGCGACGACGAACAACCAAAAGAGCGGTCGCATACTTACCGTGAGGAGCGCCAGGATGGCCAGTATCCCGGTTGCGAAGTCACCGTACGCGGCGAACTTCGCGAAGCCGGCGGGCAGGTTTGGCCCGACTACCCCTGGAACAATAAAGACGAGCCCGAAGAAGCGGAAGCTGTGCAGCGTAGCAATAGCGCGATGCGCTTCGACCCGGTCCATCGCCTTGAGCCTGGGCAGGACGTACGCACGGAAGCAAAGCAAGCACGCGACATACCCTAGAACGAGGTGCAGTTGGAAGATGATTTGGGGTGACATTTTGTTTTCCTACTGAAATGGGATGATATAGATAATCCAACGGATTCTAGATTTTTCTTAACAGTTGGATCGTGGGATGATGTAAAGCATCTTATACTCATGCGTTACCGGCCCGAACACAAAGCAGAAATCCATCGGAAAATTGTGAAGGATGCCTCGCGGCGGGTTCGCGCCGAAGGGCTCAACGGTGCAGCGGTTGCGGCGGTTATGAAAGGAACCGGCCTGACGCACGGTGGCTTTTACAAGCACTTTGGGAGCAAGAAGGACCTGCTGGTCGAGTCGCTGCGCGAGGCTTTCCGGGAGATCACCGGCACTCTGGTTCGCGCCGCGGAGCACTCTCATCCTGAGGCAGCGTGGAAGGTGATCGTGAAAGCTTATTTAACCCTGGAATACTGCGATCACCCCGAGCGCGGCTGCCCGCTGCCGGCCCTTGCCCCCGAGCTGGCGCGCGCCGGGAAGGGGATGAGGCGGCAGGTCTTTGCCGAACTCGTGAATTACAAAGATCGAATGCTCCCCTTCATGCCGGGCAGTCGAACTGCGGATAAAGAGCGCGCATTTTTTTCGATCTTTTCAACCATGATTGGGGCAATTGAAATCGCTCGTATGCTCCCGGAACTCGCGATGCGCGAAAAAGTACTGGCGAGTACAAGAGATTTCCTTCTGCGCAGCTTTTGATTTTCGTTCTCAGCTAGCGCCGCTGTGCTGCAGGATCCAGCGCGTAATCCACGGCACTTTGCCAGCTTGTAAATCGGTAAACACGGACTCCGGGCACCCACAGTATCCAGGTGGGTCCTATCTTATAAATCTTTGCCTTCATAGTGCCTGACGAAACAGTGCCTGGGCGCGGCGCTTACTCTCCGAAGAGGTGGCGCGAATTCCAGTCTCCCCCAATTAGCCCGCTGATTCCCCGCGTGTCCCCTCCGGGACGCGACTCCGGCGGCCCTTCTCCTGTTCGGGTTCTTCTTGATCCGCGCCGGGAAGGGCGGGTGCAGGCAGATTGCTCGCCTCGTATTTGGCCAGGCTGAGAGGGCCGCTCGTATCAGGCAAAATAGGCGCCTTCCCGCCCGGGTCCCCAAAGCGAAATGCCGAGGCGAGGTCGCCAAAGGTTCGCCTGCGCCATTCACTGATATTCGGTTCACGAACCCCGGTGAATTTTTCCAGAAACTGAAGCACCGATGTATGGTCGAATGGATCGCTGCATACCCAACCTCCGCTGGTCCAGGGTGAAATCAGGATGCAGGGGACCCGGAACCCGCCGCCGATCGGAAGACCGTCTATAAACTCGTGGGCCGTGCCCGCGGGCGGAACCGGCGGTGCAACATGGTCGAAAATACCGTCATTCTCGTCGTAATTGAGAATGAAAACCGTTTTGGCCCACACGTCCGGATTGGCGGCAATCGCGTCAATTTTAGCTGCTACGAATGCCGCGCCATCGGCTGGCATGTAGTCCGGATGCTCCGATTGAAAGCTGGTCGGAATGATCCAGGAAACCGCCGGCAGCTTGTCATGGATTGCGTCGTATTCGAACTGTCCTTCATCCCCGCGCACCATTCCCCTGGCATAAAGCGGCGAGTCCGTTCCGGCCTCCCGAAAAACTTTAAACGTCTCCAGCAGGTTACAGCCGTAATTGTCCCTTTGCTGGTATACTTTCCAACTCACTCCGGCCTCTTGCAGGCGCTCCGGATAGGTTTTCCAGGTATATCCCCCTCTCGGGGCTTTGTTGTTAATAATCGGCCCGCCGCCAAGCCCGTCCGGATCGATTGTGCCCGTCATCCAATACATGCGGTTCGGCCACGTTGGACCCATAATCGAACAGTGATATGCATCGCAAATCGTAAAGGCTTCCGTCAGCGCGAACTGAAATGGAATGTCCACGCGAGTGTAATAACCCATGCAATACGGACCATGCGCACCGTCCGCCTTGCGATGAGCGGCCAGCCACCCGTCCATTTTGCCGCCGTTCCAGGATGCATGCTGCACCGACCACGCGTGGCTGGTTGAGGGAATCTTCTGAGCGCTGCTAGCGCGCGTATTCAGATGAAAAGGCAGAAGGTATCCGTTTGGATTTTCGGCATCCGGCTGGCGAAATACGGATTGACCGCTACCCAATTTAAGAGCCTTCGGGTCGTCAAATCCGCGGACGCCCGCCAGGGTTCCGAAGTAATGATCGAAAGAGCGGTTTTCCTGCATCAATAAGACGACATGCTTGATGTCGCGAAATGAGCCGCCTCTTACAGGTTGTTTCGCGAGCGCTCGCCGCACGTTCGAAGGCATTAGCGCCGAAGCGGCGGCGGCGCCTGCCAGCCTGGCCGCGCCCTTGAGGAGGCGGCGGCGGGTCGGGTTTTCTGAAGTAATTTTCATGCCAAAGACTTCTCTATTCCAAATCGTCGATCTTATCAGCGCGAAATAGAATGCTCCACAACCGGGCGCGGGCGCACTACCTTGAAGCGAATCGGAAGCCGGAAAATACCGGCCGCGGCTTGTTGTATTCAATCGTGCTTCATCCGCTTAGAAACACCATGAAATTCCTTCCCGCAAAGGTTCGGCTCACGGGCTTCCTTTTGCAAACTGCTTTTCTATTTGCCTGTTCGTTACAAGCGCAGGTCCCGGCTGAGCCGCCTGATACGCCTCCCGCCGCCTCACCCTCCGAGCACGAACGTGCCGAGCGCGAACTAAAGAAAGAAGAGAAGCAGCGGATTCTCCGTGTCGTGCCGCAGTTCAATATGGTCGATGCTCATAATGCCGCCAAGCTCTCACCCGGTCAAAAGTTTCAGCTTGCGTTCAAGAGCGCCACCGATCCATTCACCTTCGCTGCCGCGGGCATCGATGCCGGACTGAGCCAATTGGGGAACGACTTTCCAGGTTACGGACAAGGCGCTAGCGGATACGGTAAGCGGCTGGGCGCATCGTATGCGGACACATTTGACGGAACTATGATTGGCAATGCGCTTCTGCCGGTCGTTCTTCATCAGGACCCGCGCTACTTCCGCAAAGGAAGCGGCGGGTTCTTCCGGCGAGCTATATATGCGGTATCCACCACTGTCATCTGCAAAGGCGACAACGGCCATTGGCAGCCGAACTATTCAAATTTCCTAGGGAACGTCGCGGCGGGTGGAATCGCCAACCTGTATTATCCGGCGGGCGACCGGGGCGTGGGTCTGATCTTTGAAAGAGCATTCACCGTCTCAGCCGAAGGCGCCGCGGGCGCTATCCTGACCGAATTTTGGCCTGATATCTCGCGGCGAGTATTTCATGGACCCAAGCCCTGACTAACGCGCTGGTGCGCCGGAGATTTCCAGCAGTTCTACCTGAAAGATAAGGGTTGCGCCGCCTGGAATAGTCGCCTGTCCGTTCTCTCCGTACGCCAAATCGGATGGGCAAACCAGGATGGCTTCACCGCCTACTTTCATCTTTTGAACGCCTTCGGTCCAGCAGCGGATCACTCCACTCAAGGCAAATTGCGCCGGCTGATTGCGCCGGTAAGAGCTGTCAAATTCGGTCCCATCCACAAGAGTGCCCCGGTAGTTCACCTTTACCGTGTCAGTCGCCTTGGGCGAAGGTCCCGTGCCGGGCCGTACTTCGCGATAGATGAGGCCGGATTCAGTCTTCACTGCGCCTGGTTCGGCCGCCGCTTTCACCAGATATGCCTGCGATGCCGCCTTTTCGCGTTCTGCCAGCCGCGCGTGCCGGGCTTGCGCGAGCGCTTGAATCTTGGGGCCCCAAGTCTCCAGATCCACTGCGGGCTTGCCGGCGGCCGCATCTCCAATGGCGCGTTTGACAATGTTAAGCTCGGACGGAGACAGATCGAACTGCGCGAGCGATTTGTAAATTGAGAGCCCAAGTGAGTAAACGGTCTTCTCATCGTCGGTCGCCAGAACGGGAGCGGGTTTGGCAGGTCTGGCCGTTGACACGGCATGCCTGGGGTGCACGGGCTTCGGAGTCGCCGCCTGAGGCTTAGGTGGTTGAGCCTGCGCCATCAGAATGAGTGGCGCAAAAAACAACAGTACACGCATTTGTTCAGGCTAGCATCGCTGTTTCAGTGCTGCCGTTATTGCCGCGCATCGTCCCACTTGGGCACGGATCCTGGCGGAGCCTGCGCTTCAGCATCCTTCAGCGCAGCTTGAATTTGAGCGTTGCCCGGATCGCGCCGCAGAGCTTCATGCAACTGCGTGAGGCCTTCCGTCCATTGGCCCAGCCGCAGCAGCGCCACCGCGTAATTCACGCGAATGCCAACGTGTTCGGGATTTAGGTCCAGCGCTTTCCGGTATTTTTCCGTCGCGCCCCGCAGGTCGCCGGCCTTCTCGAGCGCCGCGCCTTCATTATTGATCCGCACTGCCGAAAGCGCGTTCTGGCTGATTTGATCTTTCTTTTGAAGCAACTCTGCCAGCTTCTGCCGGATCCTGTTTGCCTCTTCCGCCTTGCCGTCCTGCCGGAGCGCCATTTGCAAAGAGTTCAGGGTGGACTGGTCTTCCGGGTTCAAATGATAGGCCCGCTCCAGATGCTCCACCGCGTTAGGCGCTTGGCCCGCGCGAAGGTACTCGGCTCCCAGACGGTACTGCGCTACCGCATCCGCTGGATTCAATTCAACCGCGCGCTTATATGCAGCAATTGCGCCCGGTTCATCCAGCGCGCTCTTGCGCGCCAGTCCCAGATCAGACCATGCTTCCGCAAAATCAGGGCGCAGCGATACAGCCTGTTCCAACTGACTGAGCGCCTTCGGAGAATTGTTCTGCGCCGTATAGACCTTCGCCCGCAGATAGTGCGGGTATGCTGCTTCGGCGCTATGCCCGAAAATCTGTATGGCGCGGTCCAGGTGTTCGGCGGCTGCGGGGAGTTCATTCGCTTGCAGCAGAATCAACCCCAGGTTCACCTGTGCAGCGCCGAATCCAGGTTTCAGAGCCACCGCCTTCTCAAATGGGGCCTGTGCCGACTTCGCGTCACCAAATCGGTTGTATGCTTCTCCCAGCGCGTTTTGCGCTTCCGCCGATCGCGGCCGCAGTTGCACCGCTTCGTTCAACTGGGCAATCGATTCGGCTCGTTCTCCCTTTTCCGCCAGCAGACTTCCCAGCAGCAGCCGGGCGTCCGCATTCTTGGGGTTCTGTTTGATGAAATCGTCAAGAACGTGGATCGCTTTATCGCTCTGCCCCTTTGCCGCGAGCTTCCATGCTTGCTCGACATCCGCGCTCTGCGACCACAATAAGCCGGCGCAAGCCAGCATAAAAACGATTCGCGCAATCATCGAATCTTTTGTCTGAACTTCTCTGTGCGCGTGATTCCCGAACCCTCCGTCACGTGGATCAGTTGATCGGCTGCGACGTTTGAGAATCGTTCCACTTGCCCAAGCGGCCAGCGCACTTCGATATCAACAGTCGTAACGGGCCCCAGTCCGAAATGAAGACGGCGATCGTTCACCGACAAATACGACGATTGGCCCAGCACCTCCCGCGCCTGAATCCTGCCGCCGTAACGAACCGTAACCCGGCCTCCGATCGCGCTCCGGTTCGATTTCACTCCTGTCAGCTTGACCTTGATCCAATGCTTGTTTCCAGACAGATCGTTGCGCAGCAAAGATGGCGTCTCATTTTGATTTACAACGACAATGTCCAGATCGCCATCGTTATCGAAATCGCCAAACGCGCAGCCGCGGCTGCAGTGCGGCGCTTCCACGCCCGGACCGGCCTGATCGATCAACTCTTCGAATCGGCCTTTCCCCAAATTCCGAAAGACGATACGCGGCGTTTTGTAAGGCTCGTCCGGATTTTTTTGCAGCTCCGGATAAATGCCGCCAGTCACCCAGAAGATATCCGGGTTGCCATCGTTATCCAGATCTTCAATCCCCGCCCCCCAGCTAATGAATCGGGTTTCTACGCCCAACCCCGAGCGAAGCGTCTCGTCCTGAAATTCGCCCTTCCCGTTGTTCACGTACACCGCCGGTGTGTCGGCTGCAAAATGGGTTTTAACCAGATCCAGATTGCCGTCCAGCATGAAATCGCCAACGCCCACGCCCATGCCGGCCTGCTCCATTCCATCCTCGCTGAGTGCAACGCCCCTCTCCATTCCCTGCTCAATAAACGTCCCGTCGTGCTGGTTCTGAAAGAGCAGACTGGGCGTCGAATCGCAGGCCACATAAATATCGGGCCAGCCGTCGTTATCGAAATCGGCGGCCACCACCGTGAGCCCGTATCCGCCTGGCGTCTTTCCAATCCCGGAACGAGAGGTCACATCGGTGAAGGTTCCGTCGCCATTGTTGTGGTAAAGCGAATGACGTCCGTACGGCAGACCGCGCGGACCGCAAAAGACGCCCTCGGAATTGCAGCTTCCGGTTGTCCCCGCGCGCGGTACTAACTTCATATCGAAGCTCACGTAATTAGAGACAAACAGGTCAAGCTTGCCGTCCCGGTCGTAATCGACGAACGTGCAGCCAGTGCCGAACCGCGGGTCTTTGGTCAGCAGGCCCGCCTTCTCAGTAATGTCTGTAAATGTCCCGTCCCCGTTATTGCGATAGAGCAGGTTCTGCGGCCAGCCGGTAATGAATACATCTTCGAACCCATCATTGTTGAAATCGCCGGTACTCACTCCGTACGTATATCCGGTGTGAAACAGCCCGGCCTTTTCGGTCACATCGGTAAAGGTTCCGTCACGATTATTCTTGTAGAGCCGGTTGGACGCATTCGGAGGCGGATCGCCAAAACGTGAGCTGGAAAGCACCAGAATGTCGAGCCA
>DATIMA010000004.1:0-14249 GCA_035475915.1 Bryobacteraceae bacterium | reverse complement strand
ATCGTCAACGTGCCATCAGGATTCTCGCGGCAGGTCCAGCCGTGCTGCTCGGCTTCGGCTCGCGAAATCTCGCTGCAACCGTGCGCAAGAGCCGAACCTTTCGGTGGCTACGTCCACTCGCCTACCGATTGAACCTGCCCCCTGGAGTGAGACAACAAGTTAAGAGGTAGTTGCCGTGATTGACCTGCCCCGGAAAATGAGACAGGGGATAAGTTGAGATTCGGTGGTCCTGCATGCCACAGTTCGACAGTGCTGGCGTACGCTTTCGCTTGCACCTGCGCTCCCGTCGGCAACGGCACCGAATACATATTGGTCAGCACCTTCACGCATCCCAGTCCGTTCACTGTCGGAAAGCTGTTTGAGCCAGGTCCGCGCCTTCGCTCGCCAAAGGGCGGCAGTGGCGCTTCATATTAAGTTCCAAGACCAGTATACAGGATGCTTCCAAATGGTTCCTGGTAACGTCTTGAAAAGAAAAAAGTTTTAGGTTGTGATGGAAAACCCCATTGCTTTTCTGGGCTTCGTGAAGCACAATATCTAAAGGCGAACAAATGGCGAATCAAGCAGAGGCGCTTCACTCTGACGAGCGCTGGCAACCAGCTTCTAAACTTTGCGCCATACATGAACAATCGAGGTTTGCTCCACTTGAAGTATCTGCTATCAAGTCATTGTTTACAATAGGATTAGCGCGCGGCATAATCGCTGAAATCAATGGGGGCCGCTCCTCAGGACGAACTTCGGTTAGCCTGCATATTCTGGCGCAAGCCACTATCCGCGGCGAGGTGTGCGCGGTTGTTGATTTGTACGACAGTTTTCATCCTGCTTCAGCCGCTGCCGCTGGAGTTCAGCTCGATCACCTGCTTTGGATACGCTGCCGTGGGAACGCGGAGCATGCCATACGCGCGGCCGACCTGCTGCTGCATGCTGGCGGATTCGGCGTGGTGCTGCTGGATCTGTGTGAAGCCAGCCCACGGGTTCTGAATCGCATTCCTTTGTCCTATTGGTACCGCTTTCGCGGGGCCATTGAACATACGCCTTCTATCTTGCTGGTATGTGCGGAATCTACGCAGGCCAAATCATGTTCCACCAATCAAATACAGCTTAAACGTAATGTGTTGCATTGGTCTGGTAAGCCGCCTTTTCCAGTTCTCCGCGGTTTGCAAATTAAGGCGGTTCTGTGCAAATCAAAGGTGATTCGGCCGGAACTGCTTCTCATTCGAACGGTAGCTTAAATGTACGCGTGTGTTTACGCCGCCGGAGAGACGGCAGGCGGCTTGCTGTTGGATCTTGCCCTCGAGTTTTCTCCCGTAGTGGAGCAAGCTTGTGCGAATACAGTCGTATTCTCCATCGCTCCTTTACGCAAACTCATCGGATCGCCATATCAGATCGCCTCCGAAATTTGCCGTTCCGGCTATGAGCGGAAGCTGCAGGCCAGTCTTGCCATTGCTGCGAATCCGGATGCGGCCATTCTGCTGGCGCGGAATTGTATTGGAGTAACGCTGGTCACGCCGGGTGAAGAACGGCTCAAGCTGGCTCCCCTTCCGCTTACGGCGCTGTTCACGCATGATGTCCCGGTAAATACGGGATTGCTGGATGTGTTGCACCGCTGGGGACTGAAAACCTGTGAGGATCTTGCGGCGCTGCCGGAACCGGGAGTTGCAGAACGATTAGGCACGGCCGGCGTGTATCTGCGCAATCTAGCGCGTGGAGCCATTCACCGGCCGCTACGCGTGGCCGCGCCGGAGACAGGCTATGAAGAACGAATGGAGCTTGAACATCCTCTTCAATTGCTGGAGCCGCTATTGTTTTTGTTCGGCAGGATTTTGAGTGAATTGTGCGGACGCCTGCGATCGCAATCGAGGGCAGCGCGGCTATTGGCTGCACGATTTGAACTGGAAGAGAAAAGAGAATATAGCTTTGAGCTGGAATTCGCCGTTCCTCTGGATGACAGCCGCACGATTTTGAAACTGCTGCAGCTTCATCTGGAGCGGCATCCTCCGGAAGCTCCGATTGTTGCGTTCACATTGCGGATGGAGGCGGTTGAACCACGCCGTGTACAGAGCGGACTTTTTCTTCCACCCACCCCGCAAGCCGACAAGCTGCAAGTGACGCTGGCGCGTATTGCGGGCATGGTCGGGAAAGAGAATGTTGGCACACCTCGATTGCTGAATACACACCGGCCCGATGCGTTTGAGATGGTAACTTTATCCGCGGCGGATACGCAGGCGAAAGCGCCTGCGCCACCGCAGGCTGTGAATTCTGACATACTGCGTCTTGCCATGCGCCTGTTCCGGCCGGCGTTGCACGCGCGCGTGCATGTTGTGGAATACGCTCCGAAAGATGTTATTGCCTCCGGTGTTAGAGGCAACGTGATTCGTTGGGCGGGTCCGTGGAAGACATCGGGAGAGTGGTGGGCCTCCACCACCTGGAGCCGCGAAGAATGGGATGTGGCGTTAGACGATGGCGCGCTTTACCGCATTTATCAGGAATCAAAAAGCCGCGAATGGTATGTGCATGGAGTCTATGACTGACCGTGCCCGCCTCTTCACGGTTCTATTTGTGCACCAGTTCTTCATCCTTCCGCTGATGCTGCAATTCGAGAGTGTGTTCCTTTCGAACCTCGGCATCGCGCTTTTCCTCCAGATCACCCTTTTGCTGCGCCTCACGGAAGAGCACGGCCGAGTGCTGCAGCATGCCATAGGATTCGCCGGTTTTGAGGGCATGCGGCTCCGGAAGAGATGCATCCCGCGTATCCACAATCAGTTCCCAATTGCAGCCGGCTGTGCAACTCGGCATATAGAACTGAATGGGCTCGTGATGGGGATTCAGGCACAATAGGAAACTATCATCGCGGATGAGTTCGCCGTACCGGTCGACATCGTTCAGAGTTCTTCCGTTGAGATGCAGACCCAAACAGCGCACCCAACCGGCATTCCATTCCTCTTCGGTCATCTCCCGTCCATCGGGGCGGTACCAGCAGATATCGTGTACTTCCAGCCCATCCACGTGATGTTTCTCAGAAGTGGCTGGACTGATCTTCCGATCTTGAAAGAACTTGCGCCGATGAAGGTTCGGATGCTGCTTGCGTAGAGCGATGAGTTTTGTCGTGAAATCGAGCAGCGCTTTCTTGCGATCGTCCAGGTTCCAATCCAGCCAGCTAATCTCGTTGTCTTGCGCATAGGCGTTGTTATTGCCGCCCTGGGTGCGGCCAATCTCATCACCGCCGCAGATCATCGGCACGCCTTGTGAAAGCAGCAGCGTAGCTAGAAAATTGCGCTCTTCGCGGTCGCGCAGCGCCTGAATCTTCGGATCATCGGTAAGGCCCTCCACGCCGTGATTCCAGGAATGATTGTCGTTCGTTCCGTCCCGGTTGTCCTCGCCATTGGCTTCGTTGTGCTTCTCGTTGTAGCTAACCAGATCTCTCAGGGTGAAGCCGTCATGGGCGGTGATGAAGTCGATGCTTGCTGAAGGGCGGCGGCCATCCCGCTCATAGAGATCGCTGCTACCGGTCAGCCGGTAACCGAGCTCGGCGAGCTGCCCGTCATCACCCTTCCAATAGCGCCGCACGACATCGCGGAATTTACCGTTCCATTCCGCCCATAACGACGGAAACTGGCCAACCTGATACCCGCCCTCGCCTACATCCCATGGCTCGGCAATTAACTTTACCCTCGATAGCACGGGGTCCTGGTTGATCACATCGAAGAAGGCGGACAGGCGGTCCACGTCGTGAAGCTCCCGGGCGAGCGCGGCGGCAAGATCGAAGCGGAAGCCGTCCACGTGCATATCCAGAACCCAATACCGCAGGCTATCCATTACCAGCTTGAGGACTTGCGGGTGACGCATGTTCAGGGTGTTTCCGGTGCCCGTGTAATCCATGTAGTAGCGCGGCTTATCGCCGACCAGCCGGTAATAGGTGGAATTGTCGATCCCGCGAAAGCTTAACGTCGGGCCCATTTCACTGCCCTCGGAAGTGTGGTTGTAGACCACATCGAGGATGACCTCAATACCGGCGCGATGGAGTTCTCGAACCAAGGTCTTGAATTCACCAATCTGCTGCCCCATATCGCCCGAGCTGCAGTAGCGCGCGGCGGGCGAGAAGAAATTGGTGGTGTTGTAGCCCCAGTAATTCCGCAGACCCATGTCGAGCAAGTGCTTGTCATCCAGGAAGTCGTGAACCGGCATCAGTTCCAGCGCCGTGATCCCGAGCTTCTTGAAATAGTCGAGCATCGGCGGGCTGACCAGCCCCAGGTAAGTTCCGCGAAGGTTTTCCGGAACGTCGGGATGACGCTCCGTCATTCCCTTTACGTGAGCTTCATAGATGATCGATTCATGTAGCGGGGTCTGTGGCGACCGGTCATTCTGCCAATCGAAGTGCGACGTGGTTACCACGCCCTTTGGCATTCCCGCCGAGTCATCATTTGTGTCGCAGCTCAGGTCACCTTTCGGATCGCCCAGTTTGTAGCTGAAAATCGGATACTCCCAATCGACCCGCCCCGCTACGGCTCGGGCATAGGGGTCGATCAAGAGTTTAGCCGGATTGAAGCGCAGGCCCTTATCGGGATCATAGGGGCCATGGACCCGATAGCCATACAACTGCCCAATGGTAAGGCCGGGGATATAGCAATGCCACACGTGCCCGGTGATTTCCTGCATGTCCACCGCGTCGTGTTCCGCCGTGCCGAGTTCGTTGAAGAGACACAATTCAATTCGCGTGGCGTTCTCCGAATAGAGCGCAAAATTTACGCCGGTTCCATCCCAGGTTGCGCCTTGTGGAAATGCCGATCCCGGAAGCACTTTTGTTTTCATTCGATGAAATGTCCTCTACCCCTATTCACCAAGGTCTCAAAGAGAGCTACAGACCTCAGATGTTGGTTAGTCGTTCTTCGTTACTTACACGGCGCTTTCGGGCAGTTCCGTATGGTCTGGCGCGCGTGAAATCGCTTTCACAAAACCTGTTAAAAATACTCAATATTTTCTGTAGCCTGTCTTTCATTTTAGCTGTCAAACCCTTGGAGAATGAGCGAGCCGTGGCAACTATCAAGATTCACGACAGGGCGGATGAATTCCGCATCGAGATCGCCGGGCGATTTGCGGGCGATGTGATCGATGAAGTCGCGGCTTACTGGAGGACCGCTTTGCAGGCGGCCTCACCACGAAGGTTTACGGTGGACATCTCGCGCCTGAGCGGATATGACACCCCTGGCTGCAAGCTACTGGCTAAAATGTATCGTCACGGCGCTCAAATTGCGGCTGCCACGCCGCTCTCACTCGTGTTTCTGAACGAAATTTCGACCCCAACGCGCCGCCATCCGGCCTTGGTCCGCACCATGACTCCGGCAGACGTAAAGCGGGGCGGAAGCAGCAAGGCCGACACGAAACAGTCGCGCACCAGACAGGCCGCGGCAGGCGAGTAAGCTCCCTAGCTCCTTACTTCTCTCTAGGTGGTACGTAACCGGGCGGGAGGGCTGCGCCTGCGCCAAAGAAATAGTCGTCCATCTGCTGGATCAAAAATTCCTGCGCCTCGGCCGTGCCCAGATTGAGGCGATACTCATTCATGAGCATTTTCATGTGCTCAAGCCACATCTTCCACGCTTCCAGGGAGACGTTTTCATAGATTTTCTGACCGAGCGGATGTCCTTCGAAAGGAACCTCACTCAGGCCCGGCATCTCTTTTTGAAATTTGGCGCAGAATACCATCCGTTCCGTCGACCCGTTATTTTCCCCGGCCTGAGGAGTGCCACCACTACAACCCATGTCTCATCTCCTTTGAAATTCTCATTTTCCGCTCGCCATTGACACCAGCGATTCCTTAACGGTTGGGCTCTTGCCCTCTTCCACGTCTTTGCGGCGCGCTTTATGGAATACCGACAGAACGGCATTGGCTTTCGCCAGGGCAGCAATTCTTTCCACGTACGAACTCAGCTTCGAGCCAGGAATAGCCCATAACGCCACTTCCTCCGTCAAAGCGTCCAGATAGGCGCGCGCGCCGCAGCAGCCCAAACTCAGCGCTGCCCGTCCGCTGTTCATCGCTTGGGGAACGATGGCGCAGGCAGGTCTACCCATCGCAGGCGGCAGGCATCCTTCCACCTGCTGAGCGGCCTCGGATAAGATCAGCATCTGCCCGGCTTCGGCAAACAGTAGCACGACATCAGGAGCCAGCGGCATCGATTCCAGCGGTCCATAAATCACAAAATGCCGCCGCGATTCCAGTACCGGAATTGACGCAATGTCCTGCTCGCGAACATAACCTAAATCCGCGAATACCTTAAGAGCGTCGCGTCGCTCGGCTTCATGCGCCGGGGTTGCCTCCAGGTTATGGGTGAAGGTCCCAATCGCACAAAGGTCGTGATCACCCGAGGATGTGGCGAAGACCCCGGTCGCGGCTTCCTGCCAAAACCGGCAGCCCGCGGGAACGCGGCCCTTCCAACTGCTGACACCCGCCGGTACCGTGTCGGTGAAGCTAATTGCAATAGGCGGTAACGTGAGCCGTATGGAGTCCGCCAAGGTTTGGGCCATCCGGCCAGTGTCGTAGACCACTGATTCTATACTAAACACCGGAGAAGTCATGCACGTATTATTGGTGTCTACTTACGAGCTTGGAAGGCAGCCTTTTGGGCTGGCTTCCCCCACGGCCTGCTTGCGCGCCGACGGACACCAGGTTAGCTGCTTGGATCTCGCGATAGAGAAATTCTCTCTCGAAGCGGTGCGGTCCGCGGACCTGATTGCCTTTTATCTGCCTATGCATACCGCAACCCGGCTCGCTGCGCCCCTGATTGGAACTGCGCGGCGCGTGAATGCGGACGCGCACCTCTGCTGCTACGGCTTATATGCGCCGGTTAACGCCGCTTATCTGCGCTCATTGGGAGTGGAAACGCTGATAGGCGGCGAATTCGAGGATGAGTTGCGCCGGCTCGCCCGGAGAATCGCGGCCGGTGACCGATCCAGTTCAGCCGAATCGCTGATGTCGTTCGAGCGGGTACAGTTTGAAACGCCGGACCGGTCGGGGCTTCCACCGCTAGAGCGGTACGCGACCATGTTTGATGGCGAGACGAATCGCGTCACCGGCTACACAGAAGCGAGCCGCGGCTGCAAGCACCTCTGCCGCCACTGTCCGGTTGTGCCGGTTTATAACGGAGTCTTCCGCGTGGTTCCGGTCGATGTCGTGATGGCGGACATACGCCAGCAAGTGGAATCCGGAGCGCAACATATCACGTTCGGAGATCCGGATTTTTTCAATGGGCCTACCCATGGCATGCGTATTGTCGAGCGGATGAACCGCGATTTCCCAGCGCTCACGTACGATGTGACCATCAAAATTGAGCATCTGCTGAAGCGGCGGGATTTGCTGCCCGATTTGCGGCGCACGGGTTGCCTGATGGTGACCACGGCCGTCGAATCGGTGGATGATAAGGTTCTCAGCCTGCTGGATAAGGGCCACACAAGAGCCGATTTTTTTGAAGCGGTCCGGCTGTTTCGCGCCGCGGGTCTGAACCTTTCACCAACCTTCATTCCTTTCACCCCCTGGACAACCTGGGACAGCTACCGGGAACTGCTCCGCGTTCTGGCTGATCTGGATCTGGTGCGTGAGGTGGCTCCTGTGCAACTTGCGCTCAGGCTCCTGATTCCGGCGGGATCGCGGCTGCTGGAATTAGAAGAAGTCCGCTGCCTGGTGGACGTGTTCCAGCCGGATGCTTTGGCATATCGCTGGCGGCACCCGGACCCCGATCTTGACAAACTAGCGGAACGGTTGCTTCGGCTGGTAGCTTCCGAACAGAAGCGCGGGGCATCGCGGGAACAATGCTTCACCGCAATCTGGGCCGAGGCGTGTGAAGGGACAGCGCCTCCCGCTGTATGCTCTGGGCAGAGACGAGCACCGCAACTGAGCGAACCCTGGTACTGCTGTGCGGAACCGGCTCCGGACCGTCTGGCGAAAGTTTGATTGCGATGGCGGCGGGGGCTCGAAAACATCTGCTGATTGTCGCGACAACCACCGGCTATCAGCTCAAGATGTTTAGGGAAGCGGCGCAGCGGCTCGGCGCGGAAGTCAGCCTCGCTACTGACCGCTGCCACGTGCTCGACGACCCATGGGAAGATCATGCCATTCCGGTGCGTTTTGAGGCTCCAGAGGAATCGGCTGAAGCCCTGGTACGAGGAAGAAGCTTCGACGCGGTGGTTGCTATTGGCGACCGGCCTGCCTATCTTGCGGCGCTCGCGGCGGAACGGTTGGGCGTGCCCTTTCATCCATCCCAAGCGGCTGCTGCGGCCATTAACAAATTCGCCACGCGGGAATGCTTCCGCAAAGCAGGCCTTCCTGTGCCGGAATATTTCCGAATGTCTGTCGATGAAGACATGGATGCCGCGGCAATGAAGGCTCCGTATCCTTGCGTCCTGAAACCGCTCGGGCTCTCAACCAGCAGGGGTGTGATCCGGGCGAACAGTCCGCGCGAGTTCGTTCGGGCATTCTCAAGAATTCGTGAGCTCTTGAAAATTCCAAGCCTGGCGCGGCTGAAAGATCCGGCTTTGCACTATATCCAGGTGGAAAGTTTTCTTCCCGGACGGGAGTTCGCACTGGAGGGTTTGGTAACAGACGGCCGCTTGCAGATATTGGATTTGTTCGATAAGCCCGATCCCCTGGATGGGCCATATTTCCAGGAGACGATTTACGTTTCGCCTTCCCGCGAGCCCTTCGCCGTGGGGCAGGCGATCGGGAGAGCAGCCCAGCTGGCGGCGAATGCTCTTGGGTTACGCTACGGCCCGGTACACGCAGAAATGCGCGTCGACAATGACCGCGTTTGGATGCTCGAAGCAGCTCCCCGGTCCATCGGAGGGCTTTGCGCGAAAGCTCTCGTATTCGAAGATGGCGTTCCGCTGGAGGAACTGATTGTCCGGCATGCATTGGGCGAAGATGTATCCGGCGCATGCAGGCGCGCGGGAGCGTCCGGTGTCATGATGATTCCGGTAGCTCGTCCGGGTATTTACCAGAGTGTTAGCGGCATCGAGAATGCGGAAACTCTCGTGGATGAAATCATCATTACTGCCAAAGAAGGCCAGCGCGTGCTGCCATTGCCGGAGGGCAACACGTATCTGGGTTTCCTGTTCGCGTATGGAGAAGCGGCGGCTGGGGTTGAGGATCGCCTGCGGCGGGCCCACGCGGCTTTGCAGTTTGAAATCGCGGAAATGCTCCCGGTTCTAAGCCGGTGAGAGCTAGTTGTTGAAAGTAAGTAAATCCGGGAACCGGACTCTTCCCCTGCACATCCCCCTGCCGTGGCAGGCCGATCCGACCAAGCTGCCTCCGTTTCAAGACGGCATTTACTGATCTCCGGCGCGTCGCTGTTCGCAGCGAGCCGGCTGCTTCGCGGTCAAAGTTCCCAGCCGTCGCCAACGTTTTCAACCGAGGTCAAAGTAGTAAACGTCCTCGCGACTGTTCGGGACAAGCGTCCGGAATCTCACGAAGGATGATTTCGGGCTGGAAGAAGACAGCCGGCCGCAGACGATCCGCTATTTTTCGCAGCAGAGCGATTTTGCCGCTCACGCTTGGTCTGCTGGTGGACACCAGCGGGAGCGAAGGGCGAATGCTTGGCACGGAGAAACAGGCCAGCTACGCATTCTTGCAGCAGGTGCTTCGTCCCGAGAAAGACAAGGCCTTCCTGATTCATTTTGACCACGATGTCGAATTGCTCCAGGACCTGACCGGTTCGCGCGAGCGTCTGGAGAAGGCGCTCGACCTGCTCGATACGCCGCAGTGGAGCAACAGCGGGAGCGGTCAAACGGGGAGCTGCCGCCGCGGGCGCGGAATACACGGCGCCGGTGGGACGGCATTCTTCGATGCGGTCTATCTTGGCTCCCACGATTTGATGGCGTCTCAGACCGGCCGCAAGGCGCTGATCATGCTGACCGACGGCGAAGACAATGCCAGCAAAGTCTCGATGGATGAGGCGATTGATGCCGCACAGCGCGCCGATACCCTGGCTTACTCAATCCGTGTCGCCGATGAGGAACAAGGATTCAGCAGAGGCTTCGGCGGACCGGGAATGGGCTGGCACGGGGGTTGGGGCGGAGGTGGGCGTGGCGGCGGCGGTCCCTATGGCCGCGGGCCAGCGATGAACCGCCCGGACGGCAAGAAGATTTTGCAGCGGATCTCAAAACAGACCGGCGGCGGATATTTGAGGTATCGAAGAAGCGGCCCGTCGATCAGATCTACGCTCAGATCGAAGAGGAGCTGCGCAATCAACACAGTATCGGCTACACGCCGGATCGTCCGGTCAGCCAAGGCGGGTTCCGAAAAATCCAGCTCAGTGTGAAGGAGAAAGGCTTGACGGTTCAAGCGCGCGACGGCTATTACGCAGGCGAGCGCAAGAGTTCGTAAACGTTGGCTGGTTGGTGGATAGTTTCGACGGCACCTTTGACCACATCGCTTCCGTGTCCACTGTCACGCTTGGACTTCGTTTTGCAAGGCCCACGCTTGGATGGCCATGGCAGAAGGAATAGTAGATACTGCGCCGTTAGAGAGGACGGATCCGTTCCACGCCGATTCGAGAAACCTGCCCATCACTCGCCCAGGTAGGTGTGGCGGGGAAACTGACCACCGGCAGCATTCCTAGCGCCGGTCGATCACCCAAGCATTCGTAGCAGTGACCCGGTCCAGGAACGCGACGCGGCGTCCATCGGGAGAAGGTACCGCCCAGCCCTGAATATCTCCAAGTGAACGATATCGGCCATCCAAATATACGTACAACATTCGATTTCCTACTGTCGTATCCACGGACACGAACCAGCCACTGCCGTCGGCGGCCCACACCAGACCACGCAAGCTAGCGAGGCCGGGAAGCACGACGTCACGTTCACGCAAGTCATTTGGACCTGGTTCCAACGCCACTACTTTTATGCGCGCCTCGCGCGGATCGTGGTTCGGAATCGCCACGTGCGTGCCGTCAGGAGAAATATCCCAGTCTCCCAAAATTGTCATCGATAATTTGGTTCGCGCCAGCTCGCGGCCTTTGCCTTTTATCGGATCGAGATCGTAGTATGCGCGATACCCCGCGGAAAGCGGAGCCCTCAGCACGCATCGTCTGCCAGGCCCCAGAGCACAGCGGAACTCGTCTAGTGGGCCTCCAATCGGCACTTCTGCAGCTACGCCGCCATTCACTTCCACACGCATCAATTTGTAAGTGCGAGGTTTGTAATACCAATGCCGCTCGCTCTCGGGAGGTCGCGCAGCATACAACACGAAGCGCCCATCTGGGGTCAACTGCGGCAGAATCTCGGTGAGCGGCGTGGCGATCAGTGTATCCGGCGTCCGCCGGTCTATGGCCTGTTTGAAAAGGTCGTAATTGCCGCTGCGATCTGATTCGAAGATCACTTCGCGACTGTCGGCGGTCCACGCGTGCGGATTATTTGTTCTCTCCTCGAGTGTCAGTCGGCGAATATTGCTGATGCTCGGTGAGCTTTGATCAAAATCGCCCACGAATATTGTGTTTTGATCAGATCTTTTTAGAACCATCGCCTGCTTCCCATCGGCAGTAACGCTCAGGTCAAGTAGAGTTGTGCCATCTCCGATAACATCCGCGATCTTTCGCGGCTTCCCAACGAATGCGCCCGTTGCCGAGTCTGTTTTCACTTCCCAAAGCTGACTGGAAGAAGTGAAATTGAGGGTATCCCACCGCAGGAACATCACCCGTCCGTCCGGCAGAGCGGACGCCGAACTCATCCATGAATCGCCGGCAATAGCAACAACCTTTCCCGTAGCGAGCGCGACGGATTCATAGCTGTTCGGCTTGTACGAAGACGAACGGCGACGCGGCTTAAACGTCAATCGGCGACCGTCTGGCGACCAGAATATAAACTGGACTCCGTCTGCAAGACCTGCGACGACGCATCGCGCCTGCTTTCCATTAGTTTCCATCACCCATATCTGCGACTTGTCAGCAGTCACGAACACGATATGTGTTCCGTCTGGTGAGGGCGAGGCCACCCGCGCATTTGTGCGGAGCAGACGCCGAGGTGCTCCGTTCGCCGAGATCAGCCAGACACTCGGAATGTAGGTTTCACGCGAGAAGCCGCTGGCCACCAGCCGGCCATTGTCAGCGAACCAGGCCAACCGATCTACGACATAATCAGCAGGCGCAGGCAATGTCCTTGTGTCGCCATTCTGCATGCTACGGACAAAGATTCCGTCGGCATTCGCGTATGCGGCTTGCTTTCCATCGGGAGAGATCGCAGCGGCCGTCGCTCGATTTTCAGGCACCAGGGTCGTGATCTGGCGAAACGCGGGCTGCTTCTCAATGGCCCCGTGGTGTCTCCATAACCATGCGAGGATGCCGCCCGCCAGAAGCAAGACCGCCAGACGCAAGAATCGACCAGCGGTAATCCACTTTCCCCACCTGGCGGAGCGAATGCGGTCAGCACTAGCGAGCGCACTCAGGCTGGAGCTTGTAGCCAACGCTTCGAGGTTCTTCAGCGTTCGCGCCACGTCTTCCGCGGAGGGCCGTGCGCCAGGGTCAGCAGCAAGCATGCTCAGAATCAGCGAATCAAGGCCTGGTGGCATACGCGAATTCACGAACGATGGTGCAATCGCCTGCTCGATGAGAATGGCTTGCATAGCCTCACCGGCTGAGTCACGCGGGAATGCGTGCCGGCCGGCAGCCAACTCGTAGAGCACCAGTCCGAAAGAAAAGACATCGCTAGCCGGAGAAAGCGATTCGCCACGCGCCTGTTCGGGAGACATATAGCGCAACGTTCCAGCGGGTAATGTCCCGCCGCCCTGCAGATCATTGCCGCTGAAACGAAGTGTGTCAGCCGCAACGTGACGGGCCAGACCAAAATCCAGCACCTTGAGATAACCGTCCCGGCGGAGAAGAATGTTTTCAGGCTTGATATCGCGATGAATAATTCCGTGGGCGTGAGCTGCAGCCAATGCCCGCGCGATCTGCAGGCCAATATGGATGAGATCATCCGCCGGCTGCGGAGTTCCGCACAGCTCCCGCAACGAGTTCCCATCCACCAGCTCCATCACAATGATCGCAGCTTCTTCGTGCGCGATTACTTCATGCACCGTAACGATGTTCGGATGGTTTAGCGCGGAAACGGTCCTCGCCTCGCGCCTTAAGCGTTCCACCGCCCGCCCGCCCACCACTTCATGATGCAGAAATTTCAGTGCGACACGGCGGTCCAGTTCCGTATCCTGAGCGACCCAGACTTCGCCCATTCCCCCGCGGCCGATCGGAGCAATGACTTCATAGCGCCCGAACTTTTTTCCGGCTGCTGCTGCGCTCGGCGGAATCTTTCCGGGCGTAAGGCATTGCAGCGGAGAGTCGTTCAAGAAACTTCCTCCCGCTTCGTGATCCCTCAGCATCTGTTCCAGCACAAGCCGCAGCGAAGGATCGTCACTCGAAACCGAATCAAGCAGCGCTACGCGTTCGCCGCCGCTTTTTTCACAGGCCTTGTGGAACACGTCCATTACTTTGTTCCATTGCTCGGGCGACATAGGAGTTTATAGCTGGTTTACGAGATAGCCTCGGGACGGACCTGCCCTTTCAACCAGGCTCGAGCTGTCATCCAGTCCCGCTTCACTGTCATGTCCGACACCCCCAGCGCCTCGGCGGTCTCTTCCAGCGAGAGCCCGCCGAAATAGCGCAGCTCAACCACCTGCCGCTGCCGCGGGTTCATGTCTTCCAAACGGTCCAGCGCGGAATCGAGCGCGATTAGTTCTTCCGCCTGCTCGGACGAAAGGCCTTGCTGTCCCCCCAACTCAAAGGCTTGTTCCCCCGCGCTGCGCTTCAGCGCCTGCTTCCGCCGGGCATGGTCGATCAGAATGCGGCGCATGATAGAGGCGCTGACCCCGATGAAATGTGCGCGATTCCGCCAGTCGCGCGCCTGATCGCCGACCAGTCGCAGATACGCCTCATTTACCAAAGCTGTGGGCTGCAAAGTGTGCCCCGGCCGTTCCGCGTTTAGGTAGCGCCGCGCCAATGCGTGCAATTCCCGCAGCACGAGCGGGACCAGACTGTCGGCAGCCCGGGAATCTCCACTGCTGATCTTCCGCAGCAGCACTGTCACTTCTCCTTGGGCGCCTGATTCCATCCTGCTTTGGTCGACTGCGCTTGTAAGTATACCCCTCGCTAGTCCGCAATGTTCCATTTCCGCCACGTTCGGCGCTTTGTATGTAAACGCGAATGTTTTGCGCTTGTCGCAGTTCGCGTTCGAAAGGGAAGGAATGCGAGTCGAAAATGCGAAAGAATCTGTTGTCTGGA
>DATIMA010000003.1:0-22845 GCA_035475915.1 Bryobacteraceae bacterium | reverse complement strand
TCCATGGCAGCGCGGAATTGTGGGGCGGATCGCCAGATCTGCGCCGGACGGCCTCGTCCGGCTCCGTTGAGGACGCCGTTCGCCCCATCATCGACGCCGTCCGCCAACACAAAGACGCCGCTCTTCTCCGCTACGCCCGCGAACTCGACGACCTCGGCGATCGCCCTCTTCGCGTCTCCCAAGACGAGTTCGCGCACGCGGCTTCCGCCCTGTCTCCGGCCTTCTGCCGCGCCGCCGGCGTTGCCATTGCCAACATCCGCCAGTTCGCCTGCGAGCAATTGCCGCGTGAGCGCTTTGAAGAATTCTCTCCCGGCCGCAAGCTCGGCTGGATCGTCCGTCCGCTCGATGCAGTCGGCTGTTACGTCCCTTCCGGCCGCTACCCGCTCCCCTCTACGCTGCTGATGACCGCCGTGCTTGCGCAGACCGCAGGGGTCCCGCGCATCTGCGTCACCTCGCCCCGGCCCTCTCCTGAAATCCTCGGCTGCGCGCACCTGCTCGGTATCCGCGAAGTCTATCGCGTCGGTGGGGCGCAGGCCATTGCCGCCATGGCCTTCGGAACCGAAACCATCTCGCGCGTCACTCGCATCGTCGGCCCCGGCAACGCCTACGTTGCGGCCGCCAAAAAGCTCCTCGCCGGTGAGGTCGGCATCGATTTCGTCGCCGGCCCCACGGAAATCCTGATCCTCGCCGCCGGTGGCGACCCGAACATCATCGCAGCCGACATGCTCGCCCAGGCCGAGCACGATCCCGCCGCCCGCGCCATGCTCATCACCAGCTCCCAGGAATTAGCCAGCGCCGTGTCCCTCGAAATTGAGCGCCAGCTTGAAACGCTGCCCACCTCCGATGTCGCACGCCAGTCCATCGATTCCGGCAGCTTCATTGCCGTAGTCCCCGATATGGATGCTGCCATCGATCTTTCAAACGCCATCGCGCCCGAGCATCTGAGCCTGCACGATCCCTCGCTGCTCTCTAAAATTAGAAATGCGGGCACTGTGTTTCTCGGCTCGAATTCGCCCGAGTCCGCCGGCGATTATGCCGCCGGTCCGAGTCACGTTCTCCCAACGGAGGGCGTCGCCCGTCTGCGGGGCGGCCTGTCCGCAACCGATTTTGTGAAGGTGATCGCTATTCAACAGCTCTCGCCATCTGCCCTGCAGGACCTGGGCCCTGCCATCACGACGCTCGCCCGAGCAGAAGGTCTGGAGGCGCATGCGCGCGCCGTGGAAGTTCGTTGTGTCAACTAAACCCGTTATCGAAACCGAACCGGAGTCCCGAACGGATTCCGAAACAAAGGCGCTGAGTCCTCGTGAAGCGGTGCTCCGTATGGCGCCGTACCATCCGCCAACCGGTGGCCGCCGCAACAAGCTCCGCCTTGATTTCAACGAAAACACCGTCGGCGCTCCGCCTCATGTTCTCGATTTCATCAAGCGTTATCTCACTGCGGTGGACCTCAGCATCTATCCCGAGTACGATCACGCCCTGGAAGATCTGTCCCGGCATTTTGGTGTCGGCATCGATGAACTCACGCTGACCAACGGGACCGATGAAGCCATTCAGCTCCTCATCAACACCTACATCGATGATCGCGAGGAAGTGCTGGTTCTGCGTCCGTCTTACGCGATGTACCGCTTTTATGCGCAGCTTGCCGGCGCCACGGTGCACGAGATTGATTACCGCCCCGGTACTCTGGCTTTCCCCTTCGAAGAACTGCTCGACCGCATTACTCCTTCGACGCGTGCCGTCCTGCTCAGCAATCCGAATAATCCAACCGGCACCGGAACCGGCGTCCGCCAGATCGAAGAGATCCTCAAAAAAGCGCAGAACGCCGCCGTGCTGGTGGACGAAGCCTATTACGAGTTCAGCGGCGTGACCGTTCTTCCCCTTCTTCGCGAGCACCCGAACCTGTTTGTCAGCCGTACCTTCTCGAAGATTTACGGCATGGCGGCCATGCGCTGTGGCTGCCTGTTTTCGCAAGCCGCGAACATGGCATACGTTCGCAAGGCGCAATCGCCATACAGCGTGAACGCTCTTGCGGCCATGGCGGCGCGCATCGCCGTGCAGGATCAGACCTTCGTCGAAGAATACGTTCTCGAAGTCCTCACCGCCCGCGAACTGCTCTGTGTCGGTCTCGAACACCTGAAGATTCCGTATATTGAGAGCCAGGCGAATTTCGTTCTCTTCCAGGCGGGCGACCGGGCTGTCGAAATTCGCGACAAGCTTCGCGAGCGCGGCATTTTGATTCGTGACCGCAGCTATGAGATCCCCCGTTGTGTCCGTGTGACCGTCGGCACGCGCGACCAGATCCGTCGATTCCTCGATGAGTTGGAGCAAATTTGGTAGTTGCCGCTTCCGCTCCTGACGTCATTGTTTTCGATATGGATGGCGTGCTCGTCGAAGTTACCGAATCCTATCGGGAAGCCATTCGAGAGACCGTGCGCCACTATACCGGCGATCTCGTCTCTCACGAGCTGATCCAGGATTTCAAAGACGAAGGTGGCTGGAATAACGACTGGCTGCTGTCCCATCGCCTCATCACCGATCGTGGAAAGTTGGTCGATTACGGCGATGTGGTCGAATATTTCAACGCTATCTTCCTGGGCGAAAACGGCGATGGCCTGATCGCGCGTGAGAAGTGGATGCCGCAAAACGGCCTTCTGCAGCGCCTCTCTGAGCGTGCTGCGCTCGCGATCTTTACCGGCCGCGCGAAATACGAAGCGGACGTTACCCTGGGCCGGTACGCAAACGGAATTCGTTTTGACCCTATCATTACGGACGAATCGGTTAGCAACCCGAAACCGGCGCCTGATGGCTTGTACCTCATCCGCGAACACTATCCGGACAAGCACATCTGGTACCTGGGAGACACGGTTGATGACGCCCGCAGCGCGCAATCGGCCGGCGTGCCGTTCATCGGCGTCTCGATGCCCCACAATCCGCGCCACGCCGAAATTGCCGATCAGCTTCGCGGCCTCGGGGCATTCACCGTCCTCGGCGACATCAACGAATTAGAGTCGCTCGTCAGAGCCGCGACCGCCAGGGAGCGGTATGCATGAGAACCGCCTCCCTCGAACGCAACACTAAAGAAACCCAAATCACCGGCTCGCTCTCCATCGACGGAACCGGCGTCTACCAGATCTCCACCGGCATTCGCTTTCTGGACCACATGCTCGAGCTGTTCAGCAAACATGGCGCGTTCGACGTTCAGCTCACCGCGCACGGCGATCTCGATGTCGATCAGCACCATACCGTCGAAGATACCGGCATCGTGCTCGGCGATCTTTTCTCGAAAGCTTTGGGCGATCGCCGCGGCATTAATCGCGCCGGCTATTTTATTCAGACCATGGATGAGTCGCTCGCCCTTGTCGCCGTCGATCTCGGCGGCCGCCCCGCGCTCGTTTACGACCAGCAGGTCAACGTAGTACACGTCGGCGACCTGCAAACCGAGCTTCTCGAAGATTTCTTCTCCGGGTTCGTGAATCACGCCGGAGCGAACCTTCATGCGAAAGTCCTCTACGGCCGGTCCAATCACCATAAAATCGAAGCCATTTTTAAGTGCTTCGCTCGCGCGATGCGCTACGCCTGCTCAACCGACGAACGCCTGAAAGATCAGCTCCCCTCTACCAAGGGCCTGTTGTGACAAGTGCCGTCACCACCATCGTCGATTACGGTGCGGGGAACATCCGCTCCGTTCAGAACACGCTCGAAGAGCTCGGCGCGCGCTATCTGGTCACGAACCTGCCCGAAGCGGTGCGCAGTGCGTCGAAGATCATCCTGCCGGGCGTTGGACACTTTGGGCAGATGATGCACGCCATTGACCGGCTTCAATTGCGAGAACTGCTGCTCGAACGCATCCATGCGGGTATTCCGTTTCTGGGCATCTGCATCGGCCTGCAATGCCTGTTCGAATCGAGCGAGGAAGCGCCCGAAGCGCGCGGCCTCGGCGTTTTTCCCGGTTCCGTAAAACGCTTCAGCGGCCAAGCGCGCATCCCGCACATGGGCTGGAACTCTCTCTCTAAGGTTCGGGCATCGAAACTGCTTGCAGGTCTCGACCACGAACCGTTTACCTATTTCGCGCACAGCTACTACGGGCCGGTCATCGACGCCACAGCCGCCACCTGCACGTACATCCAGCCCTACACGGCCGTGATCGAACAGGGAAACATCCATGCCGTTCAGTTCCATCCCGAAAAGTCGGGTCCGGTCGGCCTGCGTGTGATATCGAATTTTCTGGAACTGTGATGTTGGCGAAGCGCATCATTCCGTGTCTCGATGTAACCGGCGGCCGCGTCGTGAAGGGCGTCAATTTCCTCGGGCTGCGCGATGCCGGTGATCCCGTCGAGCTCGCTGAGCGCTACAACGCGCAAGGCGCGGACGAACTTGTTTTCCTCGACATCACAGCTTCGAGCGATGCCCGCGAGATCATGGCTGATCTGGTTGCCCGCACCGCGCGTCGGGTCTTTATTCCGCTCACCGTGGGCGGGGGCATTCGCACGGTGGCCGATGCCCGCAAAATTATTCTCGCCGGAGCCGATAAAGTCAGCATCAACACCGCCGCCGTCCATCATCCGGAACTGATCCGAGAGCTTAGTCTCGAATTTGGCGCGCAAGCCGTCGTTCTGGCGATCGATGCGCGCCGCTCAGGGCCAGGCAAATGGAACGTTTACACCAAAGGCGGCCGTCACGATGAAGACATCGACGTGGTCGAATGGGCGCAGCGTGGCGAATCGCTCGGCGCGGGCGAAATTCTCCTGACCTCGATGGATACCGACGGTGTTCAAACCGGCTTCGATTGTCCGCTGACGAAGGCCGTTGTAGATGCGACCACCATCCCGGTCATTGCCTCCGGCGGCGCTGGAACGCCCGAGGATTTTATAACAGTGCTGACGGAGGGCCGCGCCGATGCCGCCCTGGCCGCGTCCATTTTTCATTACGGCAAGTACACCATCACGGATTTGAAAGACGCGCTCGAACGGGCGCGGGTTCCGGTGAGGCCCCCTGCATGATTATTCCCTGCATCGATCTGATGGACGGCAAAGTCGTTCAACTGGTCCAAGGCCGTGAAAAAGCTCTCGAAAGAACGGTCGATGAAATGCTTCGCGCCTTCGAGGGCTTTCCCCAAATTCAGGTCATCGATCTCGACGCCGCCATGGGGCGTGGCTCCAATAGCGGCCTCGTGAAACAACTTGCCGCGCAAGCGACCGTGCGAGTCGGCGGGGGCATCCGTACGGCCGAGCGCGCCCGCGAACTGCTTGAACAGGGCGCCTATCGCGTCATTCTGGGAACGGCCGCGTTCGCCGCGGACGGCCCAGACATCGCGTTTTTACGTGAACTGAACCCGGATCGCACGGTGATCGCTCTCGACAGCAAAGCGGGCCGTGTCGTTGTGAAGGGCTGGCAGGAATCTACCCAATGGACCGCGGTCGATATCATTGCCCGCCTGGAGCCATACTGCTCCGGCTTTCTTTGTACGTATGTGGATAAAGAAGGGATGATGCAAGGTACGGATCTCAATTGGTTCGAGAGTCTGCGCCGCGCGACGAGGCACGAGCTGACCGCCGCCGGTGGAATCACTACCTTAGATGACGTAAAAGCTTTAACTATAATGGGCGTTCATTGTGCGATCGGTATGTCGATTTACACTGGCCGGTTGAATCTGGACGATCTCCGTAAGTTGCTACCTTCTATCGAAAATCAACATCTCACTTTTTGAAGAAATGACAACAGCCCGTTGGATTACCCTAGCCGCGTGTTCTGTTCTCGGCGTAGCAGTGCTTGTCGCCGACGATTCCGACATCAAAAACATCATCACTGGTCAGGCCGCCTTTGGCGATTTCAAATCGGAAAGCCCGGGAACAGTCCGCAAGATCACCGTTGCTGACCTGCCCGCGCCCTTTGCGACGAAGGGCGTCTCGAACGGCGCAAAAGAAGTGCCCCGCAAGGCCGATAACTGGCCGAAGGCGCCGGAAGGTTTCAAAGTCGACCTATATGTAACCGGAATTGCTGCCCCGCGCAAGATCGTAAAAGCTCCGAATGGAGACCTGTTCGTCGCGCAAAGCGATGACGGGCAAGTGGAGGTCTTTCGCGGGTTGAAGGACGGCAAGGCCGAACAGCAATCCGTCTTCGCAACAGGTCTGAAGATGAATTACGGGATTGCGTTTTATCCGCTTGGCGATAATCCGCAGTGGGTCTATTTCGGCAATACGAACTCCGTTGTGCGCTATCCCTATCACAATGGCGATCTGAAGGCCAGCGGTCCGGCGCAGACGATCATCGATAAACTGCCTGCGGGCGGCGGCCATTGGACGCGCGATGTTGCCTTCTCGCTGGACGGCAGCAAGCTCTTTGTCGCCGTCGGCTCTGCTTCCAACATTGACAATCCCGATACGCATCCAAGCGAGCATCACCGCGCCAACATTCTCGAGTTCACGCCCGAAGGTAAATTCGTGAAGGTCTACGCTTCGGGAATTCGCAATCCAGCCGGTATCGCGGTCGATCCCAACACCGGGCAGCTCTGGTGCTCTGTAAACGAACGGGACATGATCGGCGACAACCTTGTTCCCGACTACATCACTTCCGTTAAAGAAGGCGGCTTCTACGGCTGGCCCTGGTATTACATGGGCGATCACCACGACCCCCGTCTGCCCGAGAAGCCGGAATTGGGGAAGAAGGCTATCGTGCCCGACGTTTTGCTGCGGCCGCATAGCGCTTCGCTCGGAATGACCTTTTACGAGGGAACGCAGTTTCCGTCGCAATATAAGGGCGACATATTCGCGGCCGAGCACGGTTCCTGGAACCGCTCCTCTCGCACGGGATATGAAGTCATTCGCGTGCCGCTCGATAACGGGCACGCCAAGGGCGAGTACCAAGATTTCATTACGGGTTTCGTCAACTCCGATGGCACGGTGTGGGGCCGGCCCGTGGGCGTCGCGGTCGCATCCGATGGCTCGCTCATGGTCACCGACGACAGTTCGAAATCCATTTGGCGCGTAAGCCACACCGGGAAATGAGATCCTGCAGGGGATGTCCCTTGCAGACAAGTTAGGCTTCGCTGGAATTTTCGGCACACTTGTCGCGTTCACGTTGTGTACGCTCGATGGCGGCGAGGTCGCGCCGCGCATTATCTCGGCCGCGTTGTTCGCGCTGGCGGCTGTCTATTTCGCATTCAGGATCGAGCAGCGGTTTGCGCTGAATGTGCCCAGCATCTGTCTCTTGCTGATGACCTGCTATGGCATCATCCAGACGCTGTGGTTTCCGCAAAAGATCGTTTATAGCGGCTGGACCGGCGTCCTCTTCTGGTTCACGGCCGCCGTGATCACGCTGCTCGCCACGCAGGTTTTCCAAAACCGCGTGTCTGCCGCGCGCTTCCGTTTCCTGTTTGTGCTGTTTGGCAGTGCCGTCTGCCTGCTTGAACTGTTGGAGCAAGCCTCGCATACAAGCCGCTTCTACTGGCTGATTCCGAGCAAGTTTCCCGCCGTATTCGGCCCCTTCGCGTACTGGAACAATTTTGCCGAATTTATGGAGCTCGTCATTCCTGTGACGCTTTGGATGGGCCTACGCCATCGGAAGCCCATCGTGCCGTATCTGCTGCTCGGAGCGTTGCAGATCGCCTCCGTGGTTGCCTCCGGTTCGCGCGCCGGAACGGCTATTGTGTTCGCAGAACTCGTCTGGGTTGTTCTGCTCGCGTATCTGAAGAACCGCAGCCGCAGCCTGCTCTACGGAGCGGCCGTCGCGGTTGGCCTGAGTGTGTTGTTCATTTACGCTGCGGGATTCGGCGAAGTCGCATCCAAGCTTGAAAGAAGCGATCAACTCACGGTTCGCCGCGATCTCAACAAGTCTTCGGTCGCAATGATCCGTGAACGTCCGCTCACCGGCTGGGGGCTCGACACCTACGTTCCCGTTTATCCGATGTTTGCCCGCTATGATGACGGCACCTGGGTGAACCGCGCCCACAATGACTGGCTGCAATGGGCTGCCGAAGGCGGAATCTTTTTCGCGGCACTCATGCTGGTCATTTTTATCTGGAGCATCCGCCCGGCCATTCGCTCCGGCTGGGGCATCGGAGTCATCGCGATTTGCCTGCACGCGCTGGTGGACTATCCGTTCGCGCGCTTCGGCGTGTGCGCCTGGTACTTCGCCTTCGTCGCCATGCTCTCGGCCGCGCCGGTGAAGACAGCGGAGGTCAATGTTCCGCGTGTGGTGACGCCCTTCCCAACGGTTCCGGATCTGAAACAACTTCGCATCGCGACCTGGAACATCGACCACGGCGCGCGCCTCGCGGAACTGAGTTCAGAGCTGCAGAAGAATCCCGTCGATCTCTGTTTGATGCAGGAAGTGGATTGGAACGACGCCCGCTCCGGTGAGAAGGATGTTGCCTCCGAACTTGCGCACCGGCTGGATCTGAATTTCGCCTACGGCATCGAGTTTGAGGAGTTGAGCCAGGAGCGCGGCCGGCCCGCCTACATTGGTCAGGCGACCCTTACCCGGTTGCCCATTCAACGCGCGCGCGTCCTGCGCTTTCAGCACCAGTCCGGGTTCTGGAAGCCGCACGGCTGGATTCCGTCGGGCTTGCCGCTGTTCCAGCGCCGGGTGGGAAGCCGCATCGCCCTTGTCACCGACCTTGAATTTTCCGGCCACCCGCTGGTCGTCTACAACGCCCATTTGGAAAGCCGCAGTTACGGCCGCATCCAATCCGAACAGCTAGACGAAATGCTTTCGGACCTGCGGCAATATCCTCCCGACACGGCGATCATCCTGGGCGGGGATCTTAATACGAAATATCTGCCTTCCATTTTTCTGCACAAACTCGAACGGGCCGGCTTTCATAGCGCAACAGGAGAACAAATCCAACGCACGCACAAGATAGCCATGGCGCTCGATTGGATCTTCGCGCGCGGCCCGATCAAGATTGCAGAAGGACACGTCCGCCGCGATCTTAACGGATCAGACCATTACCCGGTATACGCGGAGCTTGTCGCGCGATAAGATGTCGCTCTATTAATACCCGATCTTCAGCCGCAGCGCGATACCATTGCGGAAATCCGGGGTCCTGAGAACCTTTTCGCCGCCGTGGTGCTGGAAGTTATCCGACTTCTCAACGTTGCCGTTTCTTGTATTGATCCAGGCGCTCGAGTACCGTCCGGCGGGCAGATCAAGCGTAATGTCGATGGGACCGTCGCCATCGAGGTACAAAGCGTATTCCCGCCCGGGGTTTGACAAGACGCGGGCGTAAGCTCCCCCGGCGTGCGTAACCGTGCGCATGTCCGGTTTCATATCGATGAGCGAAAAACTCTGAAGAAACCGGCTCAAGACCCGGAGCTGCTGTCTGAGAGCGGGGCTTCCCCCTCCCGGGCCGTTCGGCGTCGTATCCGTGCCGTCCTCGTGACCAACCGTGAATGAATAATCCAAGTTGTCGAAGGTGCTTCCGCCCGACAACATAAAGTTCCAGGCCTGGCGGCGATACACTTCGTCATCGCGGCCCAGGAAACCGGTCTCGTCGTACGCGATGGCTTTCCCCAGCCCGTAATTCAACAGCACGGCGTCCGGGTAAGCGTAATGAAAGTTTACGATGCTGACACCCGGGACCAGGCTACGGACCGGGGCTAAAAAATTGCAGTAATTCTGCGCGATGAGATGCCGGTTAGGAAGCGACGCTTCTTCGCTCGCGATCCAGTGCGCGACCCTCGTCTGCCAGTCTGTTGAAAGCTGGTCCGCCACTTCCACCGAGTTCGGATACTTTTCGCGAACCTGCGGCCGGAGATATGGGTTCACGACGCCGGCAAGCACCGGGCGGTCTGACCAGGGCTCATTCTGAATTTCGAAAATAACGTTATCGAAGCATTCGCTTCATGCACGAGTTTTCGGACATAGTGCTCCTGATAGGCGAGCAGGTTCCCGTTTTGGAGGGTGTGGAGTTTTTTCCAATCGATTGGATCGGTGCGATTGGTGTTGTTCGCAGGATTCAACGCGCAAAGCTTCCACTGAGCCGGATCATAGGTGGAGGAAAACAAGGTAATCTCCACAACCACTCCGCGCAGCGCGGCCTGAGAAAGAAAATCATGGAGACGTTCGAAGTAGGCCGGGTTCCAGCGCTCGAGATCGAATCTGTTCCCGCCGCCGGCATATCCAGGCTTATTGCTGCGTGCCCATGGCGCGACATACCGTCCAGGCGCAGGAGCGAGAGTGTTCCGCAGGATGCCAAACGATTTTGCCGGAACCTCCAGGTAGCTGCCGCCAAACATTCGCGTATAGTTCAGTCCGTCTGACTGAAGCGCCGCCAAATAGCGGCGGTAATCGAAATCCGCGTTGAGTACGGCGCCGTAGTGCTCACCGCTGCTGATCAAGACAACACCTTTTCCAGGCAGAAGGAAGTAGTGGGGATTCTTGGGATGAAGGCGGACGGGAGCTGCACGTCCTGCCAGAAGGGAAAGTGTAACGAGGGCTGTGAAGCGCGTGATCCGGAGCATAGTAATGGCTCCGTTCATTCCATCACGACGTCTTCAAAACTCAGCCACAGCGGGCGAACTGAAGCTCACCGCGGCATGCCGAAGCGTGCGCCACGTTTGAGCGCGTGGGCTTTCCAAAAGGCCGCGACCACACGTTCGGGCATATCGTCCGGCAATTTCACCTTATTCATCATGAGGATGTGCCGGTACATCATGGGGCCGACCAGCAGCGCCACCGAAAGGTCGAGGTCGAGATTGGCGGGCAGCTCTTTCCCGGTAATGGCGCGCTTGAGAATTTGGATGATCTGGGCCCGGGGCGGTTCCATGACACGGGCGCGCCAAGCCAACCCAAAAGCGGAATTGCGGGAGGCGTACGCCATGAAATGGGGTATCATGCGACTCTGCATCTGGGACTGCTTTTCCGGGGGACGGTAGCCGAGCAGCGCCACCAGATCGGCGCGCGCATCGCCGGAATCAAAGACCGGAAGTTCCTCGCTCAAATGCGTCAACACGTCGAGGCAAAGCGCGTCCTTATCGGCCCAGTGTTTGTAGATCGTCGCTTTGCTAACGCCGGAGGCATCACTAATGGCATCCATGCTGGCGCCATCCATACCGCGTTCGGCAAACAGCTTCATTGCGGCATCCAGAACCTGATGATGGGCCTCTGTACTTCGCCGGCGAGCCATGGTCAGAGCTGAATTTTCGAAAAGAAATAGCTTCCGATCGCCATCAGCACAACGGAGAGACAACCCAAAACCAGGAGGTCGGTCGCTACTCCGAATTGCGACGCGCCGATCAGTGCGGCACGCAGGCCGTCGATTCCATAGGACAGCGGATCGAGGGTTGTGATAGCCGCCAGAGTTTTGGGTAGATTTGTGAGCGGGAACAATGCTCCCGAAAGAAAAAATATCGGCATGACCAGGAAATTCATAATCAACTGGAAGCCCTGCATGTTCTCGAGCTTCGATCCGATGGCGATACCAAGCGAAGCGAATACGATTGCGATGAGCACCATGAAGAGAATGGCGACGGGAATCGCCGCAAAGCTCCTGGGGCGAAAGCCGACCAGGAAGCAGGCAATGATGACCAGGAAGCCTTGCAAGATGGCCACCGTTGCGCCACCGAGCGCCTTGCCGATCATGATTCTGATTCGCGGAACCGGAGCAACCAGAGTTTCTTTGAGAAATCCGAACTGCCGGTCCCATAAGAGCCCGATCCCAGAGAAGATCGAACTGAACAATACGGTCATGCCGATCACGCCGGGAGCGACGAACTGCATATAACTCCCGTTTCCAGCCTTTCGGAATACCGGTTCCAGACCGAACCCGAGCGCGAGCAGATAGAGCAGAGGCTGGCCGAGCGAGGCGACGATTTGCGCTCGCGAGCGGAAATACCGCTTCAGCTCGCGAAGCCAGAGAATATAAATGGCGCTCATCGTTTGCCGCTCCACATGCGCGCCATCTGCCGTAATTGATCGGCGGAACTTGCCTTTTCATCGCGAAGCGATGCGCCGGTCAGAGCGAGAAACGCGCCTTCGAGCGAGTCGCTGCCGGTCTGCTGCTTTAATTTTTGCGATGAGCCTTGAGCAACTATTTTGCCGTGATCGATAATCGCGATCTGCTCCGCGATGCGGTCGGCCTCATCCATGTAGTGAGTGGTCAGGAAAACGGTCACGCCTTCGCTCTGATTCAAACTTCGGACCTCGGTCCAAAGTTGGTTTCTGCTTTGCGGATCGAGCCCCAAGGTGGGCTCATCGAGAAAGAGAATCTTCGGCGTGTGCAGAAATCCACGCGCGATTTCGAGCCGGCGCTTCATGCCGCCGGAGAATGTCTTTACCAGGTCCTTGCGGCGCGGCCACAGCTCGAACGTGTTAAGGAGAAACTCGATGCGCTCGGCGCGAATCTTGCGAGGCACATGGTAGAGGACAGCGTGGATATCCATGTTCTCGTAAGCGGTCAAATCGCCGTCCAGGCTGGGATCCTGGAAAACAATACCGAATCGCCGGCGGGCTTCGTTCTGCTTGACGGCCGGATCGAGACCGTCCAATTCAATACGGCCGCCGGTTGGTTTCAAAAGTGTCGTGAGCATCTTGATCGTAGTGGTTTTTCCTGCGCCGTTGGGCCCGAGGAAGGCGAAGATCTCACCCTGTCCAACTTCGAACGAGATGTTGTCTACCGCGGTGAAGCTGCCGAAGGTTTTAACCAGGTTGGTTACTTTGATCACAAAGTAGCTCTCCGAATCATTCCCATACTAAACGGTTTAGTTTTGCGAGTCAACAGTAGAGTTTCGATAGACAAACCGGAACAATTTTGAGTGAAAATGTATTGAGGAAAGGTTGTGGAAATTAAGCCGGGCGAGGCGTGTAAATGGGGAACAAGGGTGGGTGCATTGTGAATTGCAGATTTCCTACGAATTTGCGCTTGAGAAGTAGCAGCGGGCGGGGTTAAGGTAGGCGGGTCCCCCTTTTTATGGCCGCACGAGATATCAGTATCGATCAGCCGCTTCCCGACAACCTGGATGCCGAGCGCTTCGTGCTGGGCGCGATTATGAGCAGCGACAGCGCTTACCTGCAGGTGGCCGGCACGTTAACGGCGGACGATTTCAGCCTGGAGAAACACAAGCGCATTTTTTTGCGCATGGGCGAACTGCATGAGCGGGGCGAGAAGATCGATCGCGTCACGCTCGCGAACGAACTGATGAAGCAGGGGCAGTTGCAGTCGGTTGACGGTCTGAGCTACCTGGTCTCGCTGGATGACGGCCTGCCGCAACTGCACAATCTGGAAAGCTACGCGGGGATTGTCAAAGAGAAGGCGCTGCGCCGGCAGATTATCCGGGTTACGCAGGACATTATGATCCGCTCCTACAGCCTGGAGGAGGATCCGCAACAGATTCTGGGAGCCGCTGAAGACGCATTGATGAAGCTGGGCGACGTTCAATCAAAGAACGCGCTGGCGACTCCCGCACAGATTATCACCGAATACGAAGGCGGCATCAATGCGTTTCTGGATGCAAGCAAGCGGATCAAGGGGATCAGCACCGGGTTTTTGAAGTTCGACGAAATGACCGGCGGGCTACGGGAAGGCGAGTTGATCATCATAGCCGCGCGTCCGGCGATGGGGAAGACTGCCTGGGCTCTGAATGTGGCCCAGCACGTTGCGACAAATCCGAAGAACCCGAAAGCGGTGGCGGTGTTTTCACTCGAAATGTCGAAGGAATCGCTGCTGACGCGCATGATCTGCGCGGCGGCGCGTGTGGATCAGCAGCGTTTTCGCGCCGGGTATCTGAACCAGGAGGAGCGCCATTCCTTGCAGGACGCTCTCTATCGAATTGTGGAAGCGCCGCTATACCTGGACGACACGGCGGGCACGAATTTGATGGACGTCCACTCGAAGCTGCGCAGATTGCAGGCCGAGCAGGACCTTGGGCTGGTGATCATCGATTACCTGCAGTTGATGCAAGGCCGGGGGCGCTTCGAGAACCGAGTTCAGGAGATCAGCTCCCTATCGCGAGGCATGAAGCTGATGTCGAAAGAGCTGCGGGTACCGTTTCTGGTGCTCTCGCAGTTGAGCCGCGCGCCGGAAACAAGAGTGGGCGACCACCGGCCTATGTTGAGTGATTTGAGAGAGTCGGGATCGATCGAGCAGGACGCCGACATGGTGGGCTTCATCTTTCGTGAAGAAGTCTACCGGCCCGATAAAGAGAGCCTGAAGGGCTTGGCCGAGCTGATTCTGGCGAAGCAGCGCAACGGGCCGACGGGGCGGATCAAGATGGCGTTTTTAAACCGGTACACGAAATTCGAGAACCTTGCCGCCGATACCGGGGAAGATGATGCGCCGTTCGAGTAAAGTCAGGCAGGAATAACGCGTATTGCGCGATTCCCGGGAACCAGCGGGCGGGATTCTCATAAAAGATCTTGCGAAGGATGCGTTCGGGCAGCGCCAATCCTTGCGTCTTATGGCGGCCGTAGGCCATCTCTCCACGGCCGGAGAAGAACTTCCAATCCCGGTCGTGGGCTGTTTCGACGATCTTCCAAGCCTGCTGCTCGCTTTGTCCGCGCCACACAAAATCCGTGCCGTAAGTGATCCGGTCCTGGTAGCGGTTTAGAAATTCCTGCACTGTGCTGCGGTTTCCCGCGGCCAGATAGCGAATGCGAGCCGCCATGTCGACGGCGAAATTTGGATATGTGTCGAGGCGCTTGCCCAATGCTCCCAGATCGCTCTCGTTACTGCCCAGATGCGCGCCCACGACACGCAATTTCGGGTAACGCGCAAGCACGCTGTCACGGGCACGCAGGATCGCCTGTTTAGCGGGTGCGCCGGGGCGGCCATATTGATACCACTCGCGATGAGCGCTGTAATAGGCAAGCTCGGGATTTTGGGAGTTAAGCGGCAACCATGCTCCGTCAGGTTCGGCCAGGTGCGCCACCAGGGTCTTTCCCTGTTTCTGAATCGCCTCGTAAATCGGGAATAGGGCAGGATCATCGGGCATCAGGTATGCTCCCGATTTCGAGCGGATTCCCATGCCGACGTTCTTCCAGATCTTTACTGCGATTGCCTCTTGCTTAAAGCATTTGTTCAAAGCGGCGATAGTGGTCTCAGCGAAGTCGGGCCGCTCGAAGGGCCGCGCATCGAAGGACGTTGCCCAGGCGATAAGGCCGCCGCTCTCCCGGTGCAGTTTGATCGCGCCCTGCACCTGTTCGGGCAGATCGGGCGGTTCATCGCCGGTTGCCCGCGAATCGCAGATGGTCAAGGCTCGCCATCGCGTCTGCCTGAAGCCGCTCACGATTTCCGGAGCACTGCGATTCAGGTGGATGTGGGTATCGATGCGGTCAAAGGGCGCGTCCGCTGGTTCCGCTGTTAACAGCGGAGATGCGGCGAATCCCGCGAGTAACTCGCGTCTGGTCAAAGACATCATTCGGTCCACTCAGAATGTCAACTTCAGCCCGAGCCGAAACTGACGCTGATCCATATTGGCGCTGGTAATGTCAAGGAAGTTTCCTGAAGAGACGTTTGCATTCGGCGCGAGAAAATGCGGCGTGTTCGAAACATTGTCGGATTCCGCGCGGAGTTGTAGGCGGATTCGCTCATTGATCGGGAAGGTGCGAAACAGACTGACGTTCGCATTGAAAGTTCGAGGAGCGCGCAGAACGTTGCGGCCTGACGTGCCGAACCGGACAGCAGTTACGGGCGCATAAGCGTCTGGATTATAGTATGGCTGGCCAGCTCCAATTCCGCCCAACACCGCGACCGTAGGCAGAATCTGATCGGCAGTCTGAGTATTGTTTGGAGCATTCAGCGAGGCGCCCGAAGCCGTCACTGTAAAAGGAAGGCCGGAGTAAGCGCTGAAAGTTCCGTTGATTTCCCATCCACCTAGAACGTGGCTTGCCAGGCCGTTCTGGAAATAGGCCTTTCCTTTGCCGAACGGCAGATCATACAATCCGCCAATCTGAAAATTGTTTGGAATGTCGAAGCCTGCAACCGCCTCGTTTCGAGCGAGTTCCAGCGGGTCATTGAACAGCAATCCTACACGCCCATCGTCATCGGCCATGTCAATCGCTTTCGAGCGCGTGTAAGCGCCTTTGATCATCAATCCCTTAGCGAACCGATGGCTGATGCCTATCTGGAGCGAGTTGTAATGCGAACTCAACCAGCCGTCCTCGAACAAAGTCGAAACCGTACGCCGAAGCGTCGCGTTCAGGGGAAGTCCCGAACGGCCGCTGCCGGGATAGCCGGCGTTCATTTCATGATCGACGAACTGATGGGTGGTGGCGGTGCCGACGAATGCGGCGCTCACTACAAAACTGCCCGGAAGCTGCCGTTCAATTGTAAAGTTGTAGGACTGAATGTAGCCGCGATGTAACAACCCGGGGAACGGGCTGCGGCTGATGACTGTGGAGACAGGGACAGGAGCAATGCCTGTCGAAAGATCCGGTACGCTAACGGGCGGAATACCCGATGCAATAGACGCGTAAGGAGTGAAGCTGTTTGGTCCCGAGAAGCTCTGCGGAATTGTCAACGGGTAGGGGTCGCGAAAAACGCGCGACATAGGCAAAGGATCGTAACTGATGCCGTAACCCAAACGAACCACGGTCGAGTCCGTTACCCGATACGCGACGCCCACGCGCGGCGCGAACAGCTTATGGCTGACTGTCACCCCGGCATTCTCGTTATTGCTCCCAAGGCCGCCGATGATGATGTTGTTAGTCGCCAGATCGAACCGTCCGAGTCCCATGTTAGTGCGTCGGACTAGTGGATACAGCTCATATCTCAGTCCGAGGTTGAGCGTTAGTTTTCGAGAAACCTGCCAGCGATCCCGGCCGTACCAGCCGAACTGCCATTCCCTGCCTGTCAGGTAGATGTTCTGCAGTGTTTTGCCGACTGACTGATCGAGACCCAGCAGGAATGCGGCATAGGCATTGTATTGGTTTGGTGATTTTCCTCCATTCAGTGCGGTGATTGCGCCGTCGAATGTGAAGTATCCACGAGGACCAAAATTGCCGGCTTCAGGCTGCCATTGATTGAGCTGGAAGCGTACCAGGTCGAAGCCGAAACGCAATTCATGAGCGCCATGCGTCCAAGTTATATTGTTGCTGTTTGTCCAGGTTTGATCGTTGCGCCAGAAGGGACTGTAGTTCGCGGTTTGACCCAGACTGCTAAAGCCGGTGATGTTGAAGATAGGGAACCCGCTCTGCCGAATGTCCGGACCGTTCGTGCCCGGAATTCCGAGTTGCAATCCGATGTTCGTGCCGAAAAAGTCATCGCGCCCATGCTGACCCATGCGAGTGAACCCAAGCACTTGGTCCAAGAGTAAATTAGGAGTGATTATCAAACTATGGCCGAGGGTCGCCAACTGAGTCAAGGTGGGGGCTGTACCCGCGCCGTTGCCGTTGCAAAGCCCGGTGCCCCCCGCCGGGCCCAGGCTGAAGGGACAAATCACCAAGGCTTTCATGACGCTGTACTTACCGAATATGTGATGGTTCGGTGTACGGTCCCAATCAACTTTTCCGTCGATGTTGTCACGGGTCAGCGATTGCGTGCCAGAGCTGAAATAGTTCGAAGTGGTCCCCGGCTGATTCGGCATGGGAATCAGGTTTTGAAGCTTTAGCGTAATCGGGCTGAGTTCGCGAGCAGGTACAACATTGTTCAGAAATGGCTTGCGGCCCTTCCCAGTTGCAGTCCCCGTGGACGGATCGTAGATCGTCGTCCCATAGCTACTGAAATCCCCGTTTCGTTCCGCGGCTGTGGGAACGGTCGAAAGCGCTGAATAGTTCGTCCGCTCGCGCGTGCCCTCCCAGCTTCCGAAGAAGAAAAGCTTGTTCCTGACAATGGGTCCGCCCAACGTACCGCCATCAATGTTGTGGAGGCTGAAAGGCGTGCCCTTGCCGTAGTAGAAGAAGTTGCGGGCCTCGAGCAAATTGTCATCCCAGAACGCAAACGCGACGCCATGGAAATCATTGGTTCCTGATTTGGTGGTGATGGTTACCGCAGCGCCGCCCGCCATCCCCTGTTCCGCGTCGAAGCTGCCGGTGGTGATATTGACGGTTTCAATGGTTTCCTCCGGCGGAACATACAACGTCGCGTGAGGGAGCCACACAAATATATCCGCCGCGCCATCGACACGAGTATTGTTGTTATTTCGATTGGACCCGTTCACGTTTGTGCTGAGCGAGCGCTGCGGCACGTCCGTGATGGAGTTTGTAAATACGGGCGGTGTCGCGCCGGGCACGAGATTAAAGAGACTTTGAAAATTTCTGTAGTTCGGCAGCGGCAGGCTTGCCAATTCACGTGGAGTGAGTTCCGTATGGGTGTCTGACTTATCGGTTTGCAAGGCGGCGGCAGTTCCGGACACGCTGATTTCCTGAGCCTGCGAGCCGAGCTGCATCTGAACGTCGTCGCGAGTAACCGTATTGATAGTCGCCGTTACGCCAGTTGTTACGACCGGACGGAAGCCAGTGGCCGTAACGTGGATTTCGTAGGCGCCAGGCAGCACGTTACCGATGGTGTAGCGGCCCGCGCTATCGGATTTGACATCGCGGGTCTCGCCGGTCTGCGGGTTAACTGCCTTGACTTCAGCATTGGGAACCACCGCGCCACTTGGGTCGGTGACTACGCCAACGATAGAGCCGTAGAGAGTCTGGGCGCCAGCTTTCGGTATAGCCACCACCATGATGGAAGAGAGCAGCGAAACAAGAGTAATCGCCCGCAGCAGCATATATTGCATCCTTTCGTGAAACAGTTCTCATTTCATTGCGGCAAGGTGAACGCGAACAGACTGTCGTGAGCGCTCAGGAGCAAGTACTGACGACCGTCGAGTTCGTATGTGATGGGCGCATTGTCCATCACGGCGCCGAGGTTCGCGTGCCACAGTGTGCGGCCTTCGCGGGGATCCAACCCCAACGCATTGCTCGAGCTATCACCCGTAAACAGAAGATTGCCCGCAGTGGTCAGTACTCCCATGTAGGCGCTTCCCCGCCCGATGTCGTGGGTCCAGCAAGTCTTCCCGGTCTTATAATCGATCGCCTCGATGAATTCCCGCGCCCATAGCTTGTCATCACGCCCTCCCCATCCTTCCGGCTTCGGATCGGTGTCGGTGAGAAAGAAAACGCTGTATCCTTGCTCGGCATGAAGATAGAACATGCCGGTATCTGGATCGAAGCTGGGCGTCTGCCAGTTTGTCCCGCCATGCGCGCTGGGACTCAAAAGCCGGCCATCGGTTGCAGGATCCCTCGTAGTATCGCGAATCGGATTGCCTTTGGCTGTGATGCCTTTCGACCAATTGATATCAACGTAAGGGGCGCTTAAGAGATTCTGGCCGGTGGTGCGGTCGAGCAGGAAGAAGTAACCGTTACGGCTTGCTTGGGCAAGCAACTTCCGCTTTTTACCTTTGAAACTCGCATCGAATAACACCGGGATCTGGACAGAATCCCAATCGTGCGTGTCATGCGGCGAGGCCTGAAAATACCAAACCATCTTGCCGGTATCGGGATTGAGGGCGACTATGGAACAGGTCCACAGATCGTCACCTTTCCGGCCCTGTCCGGCGATGACCGGGTTGGGATTACCGGTTGTCCAATAAAGCAGGTTCAGCTCAGGATCGTAGGTTCCAGGCATCCAGGTCATGCCGCCGCCATGCTCCATCGCTTCGGCGTCGGGCCATGTCTCAGAGCCCGGTTGTCCGGGTTGAGGCTCCGCATTCCAGCGCCACTGCAATTCACCGGTTTCCGGATCGCGCGATTCGAGGAACCCGGGATTGTCCATGGAATCGCCACTGATGCCAACCAGCACGTGGTTGCGGATAACAATGGGAGCCGTGCTCGCATAATATTCGAGCTTCAGGTCAGCGATTTCCTTGTTCCAGCGCTCTCTCCCGTCCTTAATGTTCAGCGAAACCAGATGATCATCCGGAGTCTCAAAGAACAACCAGTTGCCGTAAATGCCAACTCCCCGGTTTCCAATGTGTATGCCGCCGGATGATTTCCAGACGTAATGCCAGAGTTCACGGCCCGTGCGCGCGTCCACCGCCCATACGTTATCGGGTACGGTGAAATAGAGCACGCCACCAACTTCCAGCGGCGTTGATTTGATAGAAGCCGCATTCGCGCGATACACCCAGGCAAGCGACAACGACCGCACGTTTGAAGCGTTGATCTGGGAAAGCGGGCTGTAGCGCCGCCCTGAGTAGTCACCGTGGAAGGTCGGCCAAGTATCGGTGGGAGGCTGCAATAACTTGGCGGGATCAAGCGCCTGGCCGATCAGCATGCTTGCAGCGAGAAACACCAGTGCCGCGCTCCGCCGGCCGGGATTCATTTCAGTGTCTCCAGATAGGCCAGCACGTTGTGCATATCTGTATCGGTATAGTTCCGCAGCAACTCCAGGTGTGCCGCAAGCGGATAGTGCACGTCCGTCTTAACAGCATTCCGTGCCCACGTGTGATAGTCGCCCGACGAATCGTACATCGAGACAGTGAATTCATCAATGTGCTGAAGAGGCCCCGAGAACGATTGACCGGAACGTAGCGTGATTGTTACTGTCGTCCGGGCGCTTTCGCCGCCAGATGACGACGTGCGTCCTCCCGGGTATAGAAACCGCCGCATCAGAGCTTCCGGTTCATACTTGCTTGCGACATGCGCAAGATCCCCGGCGGAGGAATGGCACGTGTCACATTTTCCAGCTCCCTTGAAATAGGCTGCTCCCGCTTTTGCGTCACCGGTGATCACGTTCTTTATCTGATAAAGCTGCCGATAGCGAACGGACCGGTTGCGGGCATGCAGGAAGGTGGCGATATCAGAGATCTGAGCGGGAGCTAAGGGAAACTTCGGCATGCCTTTGCCGGGTCGTCCATTTAGAACTACCGGGGCGATCAGGCTGCCGTTCTCGTCGTGGTTCACCAGCACGGAGCGGATCAGGTCCGGCCCGCCGTCTCCGCCGTTTGCCTCCTTTCCATGACAGAACGAGCAATTCTGGCTGAACAATTCACGGCCGCGCTCCACAGTAGCCTGATCCGGAGCAGGCGGTATGCGGCTCGGTCGAGCTTTCTGCGTCTGCGCGAACAGCGGGGCCGCAAATAAAATCGCGCCGAAAAAGAATAGAAAAGCCACCAGCCTGCCGATTCTTATCCGGCGAGTCCTGCCCAAATTCTGCAGCGTTGTTCTTCCCCAAGGCCGAGTACATCGAGCGATACCCGAACCGAATAGAGAAACATTACATCATTTTTGTGAAACTTTCAAGAGTTTTTAGATTGCTTTCAGAGATATGAGCGGCAATATCTTAAATTGAGAGATGGAGCTGCGACTTCTGCGCAGACAGTTGAGGGATCAGTGACGCGAGAACGCCGAGCCTAAAGTCAGGACGTAAGCGGTCGAAAAGCAAGACATGCGGCTCGATTGCCCCCGCTGTCATTCTGCGGATATCGCACGCCTCCGACGGCGCGGCACGTTCGATCACATTCGAGCGCATTTCGGACGCTGGCCGTTTGGTTGCAGGAATTGCGGCCAGTGTTTCCGTGCAAACCAGCGATATCCCTCGCCGGAGCCCAGGCAGCATAGTGGGGTGAAAGAGCGGATTCGCGAGGAGAGATCTGCCGGTCCACAGATGGCTTATCGGGCCGATCCCGTTCGGCCAACAGCAACGATCGTGCTACAAGCCGGCAGCCAGGCGCAGATGGATCAGATTCTGCAGGCGCTGAGCCGGATGGTTTCGTCGTATCAGCAGCCGGTAAACGAGCGGGCAGGTAGGGCGAGATAGGCGGCGGTTCTAATCGGTGAGGAGTCCAACCTGCACTCACGCATACAAAATTTTTGGACCTGTGATGTTGCACCCGATCGACTCGGTCAAGCCTTCGTTCTTTTCGGCGTAGACTGGTGCCCACTCTGCGATCACGCGGGCCGTCGTATAGCCCATACAGAGTCGTGAGCACAGGGAGCGGGCCTGCTTTTAAAAGGAGTTTCCGAAGCGGCCTGGCAATAGCCCCCGAGAGTCACAATGTAACTCGCCGATTACCTCATCCGTCTGAAGAAGCGGACAAGCTGACACTTCGGAAGCACCTACCAATGCCAGTTTGCTACGGGAACGTCACCGTTCGAGGACAACATGAAAGTCAAATTAGCCTGTGCGGCCGTGGTACTCATTGCAGTTTCGGTTTTGGGCGCGCCCGTCCAAAAGCTGCGCGTATTCGTTACTGAAAGTACGGCTTCCCAGGCTTCGGGGGATGCCGCGGTCGGCGATGTGAAGGGTTCCCTCGCGTTTACAGGCGGCACAAGCCCGCAGACTGTCGAAGTGATGAAGGCGTTTGTTCAACACTGCCCGGCCGTGACCGTAACCGCAAATCGCGAGAAAGCGGACTATCTCGTCCGTTTGGATCATGAGCCAATCAATCCCACGACGCTATTTGTCCACGGAAATAAAGTCGCGGTCTTCGATAAGAACGAAGACCTCATATACAGCAACTCTACGCGGGTTCTGAGCAGCGCCGTGAAAGATGCGTGTGCGGCGATCACAGCCGGGACTGGCACAGACAGGAAGAAGTAGAACCGCAAAAAAGTCGTAGGACCAAATTCTGGTGAGCGCGGAAGGAATCGAACCTTCAACCTAGTTACTACTGTGTTACAAAGGAAACAATTTGTTGTAGAATTGTTTTGTGGGGAAGAACTCCTCGCCAGGCCCGCAGGAGAAGCGCTTTGCGGCGTATATGGATGGCCTGGCGCAAGCCGCAGGGCACGCCGACCGGGCCACCCCGTTGAAGCTGTATTGCACCGGATTGTTGTTGCCGGGTGAACGCAAGAGCGTGGAACCGATAGCGGCACGTTTGGCTCCGGACAACGTTCGGCGTATGCATCAGTCGCTGCATCACATCGTGGCGGATGCGCCCTGGAACGATGGGGATGTGCTGGCTCAAGTACGCAGCTATG
>DATIMA010000002.1:0-5643 GCA_035475915.1 Bryobacteraceae bacterium | reverse complement strand
CAGGTAATGCAAAACCGCCCCGGCCGCGGCGGTTGCCAGGGGCCTATCGCCGAGCCCGCAGCCATCGAGTGAGAGCAACCGGAAGTTTTCAAGAATCTGCCGGCCCGCGTAGTCGCCGCCAAATATCCAGGAATCCAGCGGCGTTTCGAGACACGACGCGCCGGCAGGATGGCCTTCCGGGTGCAAAACCTCGCGAATGTTGAGCGCTTCGACGGTAGGCAACAGCTCTGGAGTGGCTATCTCGGTGGTGCGAAACTCGCCGGTTGAAAGATCGGCATAGGCCAAACCGCTTCGGCCATTTTTGGTGAAGACCGCAGCCAGATAGTTGTTCTCGTGGGAGCGAAGCAGGCTGGAGTCGGTAGCGGTGCCGGGCGTGACCACGCGTGTCACCTCCCGCCTGACCAACTTCTTTCCTTGCCCGGCCTCCTCCATCTGCTCGCAAATGGCGACGCGATGTCCGCGCTGGATCAGCCTGGCGATATATCCGTCAGCGGCGTGATAGGGAACCCCGCACATGGGTATTGGCTCGCCACGTTCCTTATTTCGAGATGTGAGAGTGATCTCCAGCTCTCGCGCGGCTGTTACTGCGTCTTCATAGAAGAGCTCGTAAAAGTCACCCAAGCGAAAGAGCAGCAGCGTTCCGGGAACCTGCTTCTTTGCGGCCTGGTACTGCCGCATGAGCGGAGTGGAGGGTTCGGTCGCTTGCATCTTTCATTCTGGCGGAAATGAATGAACATTTCCAGTGGTTGAGCCGTCGGGTTTCAGCTTTCAGCCCTCAGCGGTTGAATTGCGGGGCTGAAGCCCCGCGCAAGCTGAAGCTCGCCCCACAAAACCTGTGTCATGCGGCCTTCTGGGCTGCGCGGATGCGATCGGGGCCGACCGAAATGCGATGTTCGGGCGTTTGCAGATTCATATTCAGCAGAATGCGGTGGTCTACTTCGGCTTCGGACAGCAAAACCTTCCATTTGTGCAGCTCCTGCTTACGGTTTTCGGCGGCTTGCTTGCGGGTTTCCTCGGCGCTTTTGCGCTGCTGCGATTCGAAGCCAATTTCGGCTTTGCGCTTTTCGGCTCTGAGCTTTAGCAGATCGTTCAGCGATTTGTGAAAGCTCCGGTCATGGGTAGTCTGGTAGCGCAGATAGAGCGCGAGCTGCTTGTCGCGCTCGGGGGAATCGGTTTCGTCATGGAAGCAGGAGATCTGCTGCAGCTTAATGGCGCGCTGGCTCAGCCAATACGACTGCGCCATCTTTTCGACCAATAGAATCTCGGTAATGGTGGCCGGCTGATGTTCGGCGCGAAGCTCGCCCAGCAAAGTCTCGAATTCTTCCTGTTTCTCCCAAGGCAGAATCGCGAAAGCGCCCGTGAAGCCGTGGCGCAGATTATTTTTCGAAGAAGCAGCTTTGCCTTCTTCGCTTGTCGGTCCGGTACTGAGTTGCGCGTTGGCGCGATTGGCGGTGATTTGAGCTTGAGAAGACACCTTTAGGACTCCTATAAAACGGAAACGCCGGAGTCGCGCTGCGGCGATCCGGCGTTTTCAGAAAATTCGAAAGCCCTAACAAGCTTCTGGAACAAGTCTAGCACGCCGCTCCAAATGATTTCCGGTAAGTTGCTGAAAAGAAGGGAAATTTAGTTTGAACTGGGGGTATGGGAGGTTGGCGAAATTGGATGTTTTGGGTGAGGAGAGGGGATTGGAACGATATGGGCGAGCGAATTGGGGGAGGTAGGCGCGTTTTTGGGGACCTAATCCGTCACAGAAACCAGCTTCGAAGTGAGAATGTAAATATCGCCATGAAGTCCTTCACATCCAGTGATTTTACTAGGGATGCGGGGGGCTGATTCGCCGCCCTTCGACAAAACTGCCGTCCGCCGACTTCCCTTCCCGAAGGCGAGAACGACGCGAGATGAGCCGTTCCGCGTCAACACTCGACAAAATAGACCATTTTGTTGAGGAAAGTAAAATCCATCGTGGCAGGGCGTATGGTACTTTGTCGAGGATAGCGGTTCGAAACGCCACAGACCGAAATCACGGTAAGTTGCAACGATGGCCGCCGTCTGAGAGGGTTTGGGGAAATCTCAACTTTCACCAAGGCAAGGTGGGAAGTTGGAACCTGAACCAGTCTCATGCATCATGAAAGTGGCGTTTTGGTCTTACGGGATCACGACCGTCGCCGACTGACCAGCCTTTAGATCAAAGGTCCAAATACATTGCGGAGGATCAACAAGTACCGGTCCTTGCACGCTGATTACTCTTGCGTTACATCCACAGACTGTTGGGAGGTACTGTAAATTGCCGATTCCGGCACAATGTCTTGCTTCGCCAGGCGCGCACAGCCCGACTGTCAATTTACCAACTAGATTTGACTCAGGGTAGTTCGCCCCGGCAGTGCACCCTTGATCGATATGTGTGTCCATTCCGCGCCAACCTGCTAGAGGCATATCGCCTGGCAATCGCCAGACGACAGGACCACAATTCATCCATTCCTCGCCATTGAGCTTCCGAAAGCTAACGCCATTATTCGCTCGGGAATGCTGAAATGTGACTTTACCCGGACAAGTCCCAGATACTTGCTCAGATGTAGAACATGCTTGTTGCTTCAGTTGCTCTTTGGCGTCCCTTAGCGCCTGCACATGCTTGTTCAGTAGGGTGAGCCTTCGATTCAGTTCTTTCAAGTTTGTCTCCTGAACCTGAGTAAGGTCAGTGATCTGTCGAGAGCCTTGAGCATCGACGATCGCCGACTGAATGAGCGTCAGGGCGTCGGAACCAGCCCCTAAGGCAGCAGCATAGCCCAAATATCCAGCGCCCATTGCAATCAACCCGAACTGTGCGACGGGAACAAGGATTTCCACCTTGTTATTCCCCGCGCCAGCAATACTCGTTTGTGCAGCCGTACTAACGTAATCGAGAATGTGCCGACCAACTTCAGCCTTCTCGGGTTTCCCAGTCACGGAAACCGCTTGCTGAATCAGGCGAACTAGAACCGGATCGTCGGCTTTATTCGCCCGGAGCATTGAGACCAAAGAAGCGCCTTGGCCGGCCCCCAAAGAAGCTACGCCATTTGGCAAATGAAGTGTCCCGGCATGTACCGGAAGGAAAGGCCCAGTAGCTGCGGCTTGTAGCAAATTGAACAATGCAGTGAGCGCCAATTTCCGTTTCTGCTCTTGACCGAGATCGGCCCATTGATTCAGTGCCGAATTGGTAACGGAGAATCCTGGCAGCAACCGTTTGATCGCCGCTTGATCCAATTCAATCGCTCGGCGAGCTTGAGTTTCAGCTATCTGTAGAGGAGAGCAACTGTCGGCGCATAGTCTTACGGTCACGAAAAGCAGAACTACGAGGTATTTCATTGGATGTAAAGAATAGCACAAAAGCGACGCTGGAGAGATAGCGACGGTCGGTAAACTTCTTGACGGAAGTCAGGCCGGGCCAGGTAGTACGGCGGCTATGCATGGAGCGATACCCGCGAAGTGAGGCCATCGGATTCAAAAGCTTACGCCGTTTTGAATGAAACGGAGCATCAAGTTTCATCCGGCGTCCTTGAGGTTTTCCGCAATTACCGCATCCGGCCTGCACTATTCACTCATCGCAGCGAAGTCACTTTGGAGCTTGCGGCATAAACTCTCGACAAAAGGGCTCATTTTGTAGATATTGAAAAGGCCCCTGCCCTATTTACGCGGGTTTCCGGGGCATCACCGAAGGGCAAATATCGACAAAATGGGAAAGACCTCAAAGCGCGAGAAGCACGGCGGGCGGACAGGGAAAAGACCGACCGGAAGCACCTCACCGGCATCGAGGTACAAAAACTGATCGACGCCACCAAAGGCAAGCGCAATGAGGCCCGCGACCGTTGCCGTTGCTTCTCATATTCCGGCACGGCCTGCGCGTATCGGAAGTCTGCAACCTCAAGCTCGATCAAGTGAACGTCGAAAGCCGCGTGTTGCACGTCGCCCGACTGAAACGCGGCCTATCGACCACGCAGCCGCTTTTTATCAGCGCCCACCGCAAGCCGTTGCACCGTTCGACCGTCAACCCGGTTTTGGAGACGTGCAGCGCCGCCGCCCGCGCGGTATTTTTCGTATTCCCCCGGCGGCAACGGAAAGCTTCAGTTATGACAGCAACGGCTATCTGGACGACAGCACCGACTGGAACGGCAATGAGACGAAATTGACCAATAACAGCTACGGCGCGGCGGCAAGTGCTTTTCGTGTTTCTCCTGCGGAACGATCGCCTGTGTAACGGAAGAAATACAGGACGCCCCGCGCCCTGTGTTTCGGACACTCAACCGGCTAAAAAAATTCGAGCGGTCAGCGATCTCAACGGCCGCGCCCACCCGAAGTTCACCCGGAGTGAGAACCAACGCGTACCGCGCCGCTCCAGCAAACATCCCGCGACTCGATGAATTTCCTGATCGACGAGTATCTGCACACGTCGTTGATCGGGCTGGCACATGCTGCCGGGCATACGTGCGATCACGTCAACTTTCTTGGCCTAGGCGGGAAAAAGGATTGGCAGTTCATGGCGACGATCCGGAGCGCGGATTACACGTTCGTGAGGAACAGCCGCTCCGATTTCAGCACACTCTATGGCCAGGAAACACCGCACGCTGATTGGTCATCATTATTCCGAACGTCACGCCTTCGCGTCAGCGTGAGCTCTTCCGGGCGGCTCTCTCACATATTGGAACACGCGATCTGACGAACGTCATTTTGGAAGTGGATTTCATCGGCGCTGTCGCTGTTTGCCACGAGTACCCGTATCGGCTGAACGAGCTTTGCGCGAAAGTGTACGTCTCGTCCACAATTACATAGCCGCGGTTCGGGAACATGGGCCATGCAGGACTACTTCTCTTCGTTTGCTCCCATCGGAACGACTAGCGCAAACGTGCGCGAATTCTCGACAATGACGCTTACCGATACCACCTCAGGAATCGCAACATCGAGGAACTTCTGCAGCGTCTGACGCGGGCGCAACGCCAGATCATTCGCGAAGACTGAATCCTGCTGCACCTTCTCTATAATTCGCCTCTCTACCTGCTCGCGCCCTTCGCGCTGTATCAGCAGCCCGAGAGTTCGCCCCTCTTTCATGGCTCGCAAATAGTTCGGGGAAAGCTTGTCCCTGACATACCCGCCGCCGCCGGCCGGGACCTGATAGGTCGTTTGCTGAATTCCGAGGCCAGTGAACACTGTCTTCCTGGAAAACAGCCCATTCGCGTTGATAACCACACCGTCCACACTGTCGATGAAGAGATAGGCGCAAGCATCGTTGCTCATGGATCCGTCAGTGAAAGTCCCGGCGCCCGTGCCTAAGTTATACTCCTGCACATCCCAACCGTTGTGGTCGCCGCACCCGGTGGTGTTGTGCCAAGTCCAGGTACAGTAATAAGCAGGATTGCTCGCGATGAAAGACTCGACCCATTGCACAGGCGGTTGGTTCTGGGTTCCAGGAAGGATCATGTCACCGTTGGGCAGCTCCCAAAGTGTTACGACATAGTTGGCGTTCAGTACGGTCTGCCAGATCTGCTGATCCAGCGCGAAAATGGCGGCTGTCGCCAGAGTTTCGAATTGCGGATTCGTTTCCGCAGGAACAGTGATGTTCGACAGATTCGATAACGTCTGCGTCTGGCCGTTATAAGTAAATTGAACGTTCCA
>DATIMA010000001.1:0-8676 GCA_035475915.1 Bryobacteraceae bacterium | reverse complement strand
CGTTCACCGACCATTGTGACCCCTCCCAGATCGCGCCTCAGGACCGCTACCGTTCAAATCGCGGCAAGCCAATTTCGTGCCCAACTCCATGCCGCAGAATAATTTGCCAGCGAGGTCGAGGACGTTAGCCGGACAGTAGTGTAGGAAGCCGTACGGTCGCCAATTCATGGTTCTTTGTAGGTTGTTGCTCCAAACTTGGAGCTTTATCCTTTTGATCCTGCAGCCGCCGTTCACCGACGGACAAGTTCCGCGGCAACCTTTCACTCATCCGAATCCTTCACCAGGAATCTCCTGCACAGATATCGCGTCGGTTGATGTCAGGAAGATCGAGTTTGAAGCCGGGAGCCGCGATGAACAAGAATCTGACGGTTAATATGGGCAACTGCAATCATCGGAAATACATTCCGAAACTGGTTTCGATGGTGCGGAACGGAACCATCGATCCGCAAATGATTCTGACGCAAGTGGAACCGATGACGGATGTGATTGAAGCCTACAAAGCGTTTGATAAGCGGCAGGCTGGCTGGATGAAAGTGGAACTGAAGCCGAGAGCCGCCGGCGCGAGAGCCTAGCAGTGTACAGAGCGATTTAGCTCTCCATCGTAGAATCGGCCTTATGAAGGCTGTCGTTGCCGACCCAACAGGTGGTCCTGAGAACCTGCAAGTGATGGAGCTTCCCAAGCCGGAGCCCGGCGAGGGGGAGGCGCTGGTCAAGATTGAAGCAATCGGCGTAAACTTTATCGATGTCTACTTCCGGAACGGGTTGTACAAAGCTCCGGAGCGGCCGGTTCGGCTGGGCAGCGAAGGCGCGGGAACCATAGAAGCAGTTGGCCGGGGCGTTGGTATGAAACCGGGCCAGCGGATTGCCTACGCGATGGCGCGCGGCTCATACGCCGAGTACGCGCTGGTTCCGGAGAAGTTCCTGGTGGATCTTCCGGGGAACGTCAGTTTCGACGATGGCGCGGCGGTGATGCTGCAGGGCATGACGGCGCACTATCTGACACATTCCACATTTCCGCTGCAGCCGGGACAGATCTGCCTGATTCACGCCGCAGCCGGGGGAGCGGGATTGCTGGCCGTGCATATGGCGAAGATCGCCGGCGCGACCGTGATTGGAACATGTTCGACCGAACAGAAAGCACAGCGAGCGCGGGAGCATGGCGCGGACCACATGATCCTTTACACCGAGCAGGATTTTGTGGCCGAAGTGAAACGGATCAGCAGCGGAAGAGGCGTGAACGTAGTGTACGATTCCGTCGGGAAAACAACCTTTCACAAGAGCCTGGATTGCCTTCGACCGCGCGGCATGATGGTCAGCTTCGGACAATCGAGCGGGCCGGTGGGCGAAATCGATCCGCTGCTGCTGAGCCAAAAGGGATCGCTATTCCTGACGCGCCCCAGTCTGGCAAATTACATCAGCGACCCGGAGGAATTGAAATGGCGAGCGTCCGACATTTTCAAATGGATCGCAGATGGGCGGGTGCGGCTTCAAATTTACAAGGTTTATAAGCTGTCGGACGCCGCGGAAGCGCACCGGGATCTGGAAAGCCGAAAGACAACGGGCAAACTGTTGCTCAAACCGTAAGGGCGCACCTTGGATATCCAAACGGAGCACGAGCAGCGGCGCGAACGTCTTGTGGCCGCTCTACGGCAAACACGCGTAAATGCCTTATTGATAACCGCGCTGCCGAACGTCCGGTATCTCAGCGGATTTACGGGCAGCAACGCGGCTTTGCTGGTTACGAACGAGCGCGCGCTGCTATTTACCGATCCGCGCTACCAGACGCAAGCGCCGCGGGAATCGGATTGCGAGGTCAAGATCGCCAAAGGAGCCCTTACGGCGGAGGTTCATAAATGGCTAACGCGGCTGAAAGTGAAGTCTCTGGGATTCGAGCAGAATCGGATCAGCTATGAAGGCTATTCGGAGCTGAGAGCAGGGATTGAAGGCATTCGATTCAAGCCGATCGCGGGTCTGGTGGAAGCGCTGCGGATGGTGAAATCGACGGCTGAGATAGCCACCATTAAAGCGTCCGTGCAATTAAACTCGGCGGCTCTCGAACAGGCATTGCGCCATTTCAAAGCATCTATGACAGAGGTGGACCTGGCCGCCGAAATCGAGTACCGGATGCGGATGCTGGGCGCCGACCGGCCCGCGTTTGAAACCATTGTGGCCTCGGGCGAGCGCAGTGCCCTGCCCCACGCGCATCCGGCGGACCATCCTATTCAGAGGGATCAACTATTATTGGTGGATATGGGCGCTGCGGTCGCCGGCTACGCCAGCGACATGACTCGCACGTACGCCGTTGGCAAGCTGGATGCGAAAACACGACGGATGTACCGGGCAGTGCTCGAGAGCCAGCTTGCAGCAATTGATGCGGTAAAGCCAGGAGTTTCCTGCGCCAGTGTCGACCGGGCTGCCCGCGAAATTCTGCGGGGGTACGGCTTGGATAAGCTGTTTCTTCATTCGACGGGACATGGGCTCGGCCTGGAAATACATGAACGCCCGCGAGTGGGCCGGAAGGAAGGGACGAAGCTGGAAACCGGAATGGCGATTACAATCGAGCCGGGCGTATACGTAGAGGGGCTCGGCGGTATCCGTATTGAAGACACGATTGTTGTGTCCGAGCGCGGGAGTGAGGTCCTGACTCCCACCGGCAAACAGCTGGTCGTTCTGTAAAACAAATCAATGACAATCGATGAGATCAAAGAGTTGATTCGTGTTGTGCAGGAGACCGGGATTCTGGAGCTGGAAGTGCAGCAGGGTGATAACCGGGTACGGATTCGCGTCGCGAGCAATCAGGACATTGTGCTTCCGGCGATTCTTTCCGGCGCGGCGGCGGGCGCTAGTACCGGTCCAACGGCGCACCATGCGCAGGAAGCCGTGGCGGCTCCGGCGGCAACCGCAAGCCCGGAGGATGAGCGGGATGCGATTGTGAAGTCTCCCATTGTGGGGACATATTATGATGCGCCCGCACCGGGAACTGCGCCTTTTATCAAGGTTGGCGACCGGGTGGAGCCGAAACAGGTGCTTTGCATCATCGAATCCATGAAGCTGATGAACGAAATTGAGGCGGAAATGGCTGGAACGGTGATCGCGAAGCACGTAGAGAACGGACGGCCGGTTGAGTACGGCGAATCTCTGTTCACGATCCGTCCGATCTAGGTTGCAATCAGCATGTTCCGCAAGATTCTAATCGCGAACCGGGGCGAAATCGCGATTCGGGTGATATGCGCCTGCAAAGACCTAGGCATCAAGACGGTGGCGGTCTATTCGGAAGCGGACCGGCACAGTTTGCACGTCCGCTTCGCCGATGAGGCCATCTGCATCGGCCCGGCAAAGAGCGCGCGCAGCTATCTGGATATTCCGTCGGTCATCAGCGCGGCGGAGATTACAAACGTGGATGCGGTTCACCCCGGCTACGGATTTCTCAGCGAGAACGCGGATTTCGCCGAAGTGTGCGAGCTTTCCGGGATTAAGTTCATCGGGCCGAAGCCGGAAATCATCCGGCGGATGGGATTAAAACAGCGAGCGCGCACGATTATGGAAGAGGCCGGGGTGCCGGTGCTGCCCGGCTCGCGGGGCGTGTTGAGCGGCGCGGAAGAAGGGCTCGCCCTAGCCTCGGAGATCGGTTATCCGGTAATGCTGAAAGCGGCAGCCGGAGGGGGCGGACGCGGCATGCGGGTGGTCAGGTCCGAAGCGGAACTTGCGCCGCTGCTGGCGCAGGCGCAGACGGAAGCGGCGGCGGCTTTTTCGTCAGGCGATGTGTATATGGAGAAGCTGGTTGAAGCTCCGCGTCACATCGAGTTCCAGATTCTGGGCGACGAGCATGGCGATATGGAGGTGCTGGGGGAGAGAGAATGCTCGATCCAGCGGCGGCATCAGAAACTGCTGGAGGAGTCGCCATCGCCGTCTGTATCCGGAGAGTTGCGCAAAAAGATTTCAGATCGCCTTCGGGTAGCCATGAAGTCCATCGGCTATACCAATGCCGGAACCGTGGAATTTCTGATGGACGAAGACAAGAACCTGTATTTCATCGAGGTGAATGCGCGTATCCAGGTGGAGCATCCGGTGACCGAACTGGTCACGGGAGTGGATCTGGTGAAGGCGCAGATCAGGATCGCCTCCGGAGATCGACTGCGCGAGATTTTACCGACCCCAATTCGCTTTTGCGGTCATGCCATTGAGTGCCGGATCAATGCGGAAAACCCGCTGACCTTTGCGCCGTGCCCCGGACGAATTACCGGATTGAATATACCGGGAGGGATTGGCGTGCGAGTGGATACAGCCGCCTACACGGACAGCGTAATTCCGCCTTATTACGATTCGCTGGTGGCAAAACTGATTACGCACGGCGGCAATCGCGAAGAAGCGATTCAACGAATGAAACGAGCGCTGGACATGTTCGTCGTGGAAGGTATTCAGACCACCATCCCGCTTCACGAGCAGATTCTGAGTAACGAAGATTTTATCGCGGGTAAGTTCGATACAAGTTTCCTTTCGAAGCTTAACGTCGATTCCACGGGCAATGGCGCATCTTCGGCCAGCGGAGGTTAGTAGTAACCCGCCTGAGAGAGCTAAGGAGGAGGTTGCATGCCGCGTGAGATACAGAGTTACGATGCAATCGTAATCGGCTCCGGCCAAGGCGGGAATCCGCTGGCCCGGCAACTGGCGGAACGCGGTGAGCGGGTTGCATTGATTGAACCGGACCACTTGGGCGGAACGTGCATCAATACCGGCTGCACTCCCACGAAAGCGATGGTGGCAAGCGCCCAGATTGCCCATTATGCGCGCAATGCACAGCGATGGGGAGTTCGCGCCGCTCAGGTCAGCGTCGACCTACCGGCAGTTGTCCGCAGAAAAAGCGAAATTGTCACGAGCTTTCGATCGGGCTGGCAAAAGAAGTTCGATTCGAATAGCCACATAACGCTGTATCGCGAGCGGGCGCGATTTACCGGGCCAAAGCAGATTCAGGCCGGCAACGAAGTGCTGGAAGGCAAGCGCATTTTTATCGACACCGGTTCAACTGCTGCAATTCCCGAAGTGGACGGGCTGGATTCAACGCCTTATCTAACGAACGTAAGCCTGCTGGATCTGGAAGACCTGCCGGCTCACCTGATAGTGATGGGCGGCGGATATGTCGGGCTGGAATTCGCGCAGATGTTCCGCCGGTTCGGAAGCGAAGTCACGGTGATTCAAAGCGCCGGGCATATCTTGCCGAATGAAGACGAGGACGTGACGGACGAACTGCAGCGCTGCCTGGAAGCCGAAGGGATCAAATTCTTCGTGGGCTCGCACGCAAGCAAAGTACGCGGGAGTGACGGGCAGGTTGAGGTGACGATTCAAGACTCCGGCGGGCCGCGCAGCGTGAACGGATCGCATCTGCTGGTGGCGACTGGACGCACTCCGCGGACGAAGGACCTGGATCTGGGGAGAGCCGGTGTGGAGACCGACGCAAAGGGCTTCATCAAGGTGAATGACCGGCTGGAAACAACCGCTCCCGATATATGGGCGATCGGAGATATTAAAGGCGGACCGGCTTTCACGCACATCTCCTACAACGATTTCCAAATCATTTACGGGAATGTCTACGAAGGAAAGCGCCTGAGCACAACTACGCGAATTGTTCCCTACGCGGTTTATACCGATCCAACCCTGGGAAGAGTGGGCTTGACGGAAAAGGCCGCACGCGCGGAGGGCCGTAAGCTGAAGATCGGAAAAATGCCGATGAGTTCCGTGTCGAGAGCGATTGAACGATCCGAGACGGCGGGGCTGCTAAAGCTGGTGGTGGACGCCGCCACGGACCGAGTGCTGGGCGCATCGATGCTGTCGGTGGAAGGCGGCGAACTGGTGCAAATCATCGGGACGTTGATGCTGGCTGAGAAGCCGTACACGCTCCTAAAGGGAGCGATTTATATTCACCCGACCCTGGCAGAAGGATTTTTTGGGTTGATGGACAGCGTGAAGCCGGCGGACTAAAGTAATCATAAAAGTATGACCAGCAACGAAACGGCAGCTCTTCGCAAACAACTTGTGAGCGCGATGAGCGGTCACGAAGCGCATATAGATTTCGATTCCGCAATGGAGGACTTTCCGGCCGAGATGCGCGGCAGAAAAGCCTCCGGTGCTCCCCATTCCGCCTGGCAATTGCTGGAGCACATGCGAATTGCTCAAAAAGACATTCTGGAGTTCATCAGAAATCCGCAGCACAAATCGCCCAAGTGGCCGGATGAGTACTGGCCGAAGGCTGCAGCGCCGCCAGACCTGGAAACGTGGAATAACAGCGTTCGAGAGTTTCAGAAAGATTCGGAAGAGTTGGACGCGCTGGTTCAGAACGTAGGGCGGAATCTGTTCGCGCCGTTCGAACACGGAACGGGCCAGACTTTGCTGCGTGAAGCCCTTCTGGTGGCGAATCATAATTCTTACCATCTGGGACAGCTTATGTTTTTGAAGAAGATTTTGAATACCGTGGAAACCCGGCTCTGAGTTTCAGATGGATACAGGTTTGCGGGATCGCGTAGCGATAGTGGCGGGATCGAGCCAGGGTCTGGGGCGGGCGGCGGCGTTCGCGCTGGCAGCCGAGGGAGTACACCTGGCGCTTTGCGCGCGTAACGCGGAGGCTCTGGAGCAGGCGGCAGGCGAGATCCGCCAGCGGTTCGGCGTGCAGGTCCACTATGCGCCGGTAGATGTACACGACACGCAGACCGTCGAACAATTCGTTAGCGATTCCGGCCGGATCTTTGGCCGGATCGATATTTGCGTTACGAACGCGGGCGGACCCCCAGCCAAGGCATTTCTGGCAACGACGGATGAGGACTGGGATGACGCATTCGTGTTGAACCTTCGCAGCGCGGCGGCATTCGCCCGGGTGGTGATTCCCTTTATGAAGCGCCGGCATTGGGGACGGATTGTCATGATCAGCTCCATCACGGTGCGCCAGCCGCAGCCCCAACTGGTTCTATCGAATGCAGTGCGGGCGGGGGTCATGGGACTGGTGCGGAGCCTGGCAAGCGAGTTCGGGCCGGACGGCATTCTGGTAAATAACGTCGCACCGGGGTACACGGCAACCGCCCGCCTGCTGGAACTGGCGGCGCGTGGAGCGGCTGCGTCCGGCCGCAGTGAAGCGCAAGTGGAGCAGACGTGGATCGACCAGATTCCGCTGGGGCGCCTCGGCAGGCCCGAAGAGCTGGCCGATGCAATTGTGTGGCTGGCATCGGAGCGGGCGTCTTTCGTAACGGGCCAGACCATTCTGGTGGACGGCGGCATGTATAAGGGACTTTAGATTATGAGCGAAATGGCGAAGACAGAGTTTTCGAGCGCCGGCGGAATCAAGCACGTACGCTGGGACGACCTACCGAAAGAGAGCTTGAACCCGCTGCTGGACCGGCAGCTTGTTGTGGGTGATCAGGTGATGATCGCGCGGGTGCTACTTAAGAAAGGATGTGTGGTGCCCTTGCACCAGCACCATAATGAGCAGATCACGCATGTGCAGTCCGGGGCGCTGCATTTCACGCTTGGCGGCAAAGAGATAACGGTTCGGGCGGGCGAGTTTCTTTGTATTCCCCCCAACATGCCACATACCGCGGTTGCGCTGGAGGACACGGTCGATATCGATATATTCACCCCACCGCGAGAGGATTGGTTGAACAAGACTGACCAGTACTTAAGGCGCTGAAGCAGCAGGCCGTTTCGGCCCAAATAGGGAAATTCCTACGGGGATTTACGAGGCCTTCCGAGGCACAAAGTAAACGACACGGCGTGCAAGAAGGAAACTCGTGATGGAAAACCTCTCCCCGCCAGCCCCGAGCGAAAAACTGGAAGACGTGCTGGTGAACCTGGCGAAGACGGACGCATCCAGGTTCCGCATGCTGTGCCGGCGCATGCGGGAAACCTCGCCTGAACAGTTGGACCGGGCATGCGAGCAGGTTGCGCGCGTGTGCCTCCGCGAAATGGCCGCCCAGGACGGTAATTCTGCCGGACACCCGATGCTGTCATGGCTAATTGCGGACGGGCGCTATCTGGGGATCCTTCTGGATAGCGACTTTCTGTCGCCGGAGGAGGCCCAGCATGTGGCAGTGGTGCTGCGCGATGCGGATCCGGGTTTCTTTTTAAATTTTGAGCGTTTGAGCGTGGAAGCAAACGCGGAACGCGATTTGCGCAGGCTGGAGCGGGCCCTTCGCCTCTTTAACGATCTCGGAAACTGCAGTGTGCTGCTGCCGTGGTTGCGCACGCTGACGAATCATCCGGACGAGCGCATACGTTCCAAGGCGGTGAAATCGTTCTGCGAAATTCGGCCAAATCCGGCGCTGGTGGAGCGGCAGCTCAAAGCGAGCGACCCGCGTGTGCGCGCGAATGCGATTGAAGCGCTGTGGGGTGTACAGAGTCTGGAAGCAGCAGCGATTTTCCGCGAGACGCTTAGCGATCCGTCGCACCGGGTGGTGGTGAATGCGCTCGTCGGCTTATACGCTCACAATAAAGAGGAGGCCTTGGAGAAGTTGTTTAGCCTCTGCAAGCATGCGGGGCCGATGTTCCGCGCGGCTGCGGCGTGGGGCCTGGGGCGTATTGCCGACAAACGCGCCATTCCGGCGCTGGAAGCACTTAAGGAAGACCCGTCGGCAATTGTCAGAGCACGAGTTGCGCGGGTACTGGCAAGCTTGAGGGCGGAAGGCGAGAATTAGC